>NZ_JAAHGM010000005.1:0-135658 GCF_010692625.1 Okeania sp. SIO2C2 | reverse complement strand
CTGTCTTGTCAGCACTTGCAGAAGCAATAGTCTCTCCATCAGGACTAAATGTTACACCATAGACCGAATTCTCATGACCAGTGAGAGTCTGCAATAATTTCCCTTGACGGTTCCACAATTTCACTGTATATTCATAACTTACAGTTGCTATAATCTCTCCATCAGGGCTAAAGGCTACATCCCAGACGAAATCCTTATGCTTGGTGAAAGTTTGCAATAATTTCCCTTGACGGTTCCACAATTTTACTGTATAGTCACGACTTGCAGTTGCTATAGTCTCTCCATCAGGACTAAATGTTACACCATAGACCGAATTCTCATGACCAGTGAGAGTCTGCAATAATTTCCCTTGACGGTTCCACAATTTCACTGTTTTGTCACCACTGCTAGAAGCAATAGTCTCTCCATCGGGACTAAATGCTACACCATTGACCCTACTCTCATGGCCGGTGAGAGTCTGCAATAATTTCCCCTGACGGTTCCACAACTTCACTGTTTTGTCAGCACTTGCAGTTGCTATAGTCTCTCCATCAGGACTAAATGCTACACCATTGACATAATCTTTATGGTCACTGAGAGTCTGGAATAATTTCTCCTGACGGTCCCACAATTTCGCTTTATAGTCACGACTTGCAGTGGCTATAGTCTCTCCATCAGGACTAAATGCTACGCCATTGACCGAATCCTTATGATTACTGAGAGTATGCAATAATTGACCCTGACGGTCCCACAATTTTACCGTATAGTCACGACTCGCAGTAGCTATAGTCTCTCCATCAGGACTGAATGCTACATCATTGACCCAATCCTCATGACCGATGAGAGTATGCAGTAATTTCCCCTGACGATTCCACAATTTCACTGTTTTATCATAACCAGCAGAAGCAATAGTCTCTCCATCAGGACTAAATGCTACACCACGGACCCAATCCTCATGACCGATGAGAGTATGGAATAATTTCCCCTGACGGTTCCATAACTTTACTGTTTTGTCAGCACTTGCAGTGGCAATCATCTCTCCATCAGGACTAAATTTTACACCAAGGACTGAATTCCCATGGCCAGTGAGAGTCTGCAGTAATTTCCCCTGACGATTCCATAACTTTACTGTCTTGTCAGCACTTGCAGTGGCTATAGTCTCTCCATCAGGACTAAATGCTACGCCATTGACCGAATCCTCATGCCCCTTGAGAAGATTACGCTCTCGATATCTTTGAGGATAGATAGATATTATGACTTGCCTTAAAGCACCTTTTATCTGCTTCCTGTTATTAGCCTGGGGTTGGAATATGATATTAGGACTCGGTAGTTGTTTTGCTGCTCTTAAAGCTTGCAGGATTGCTTCCCTATACTGATTTGAATTAAAAAATAATTGAGAAGTAATACTTTTACGCAGTCTGAGTTTTAAACTATTGATTGAACTGAGGAAAAATTACCGAAAAATTATGGTCTAAAGCCTCCCCTTTTAAAGGGATAAAAAAGATAATATTTCTGATGTCAAGCCTCCTTATTACAGAGGTACTGTTAGCGTAGCTCCTCCGATAGGAGGCTAACTGATATCAAATCCGGTAGCATCGGTGTAATTAGATGGAGGGATGGGGAGATGGGGGGATGGGGAGATGGGGAGATGGGGAGATGGGGAGATGGGGAGATGGGGAGATGGGGAAATATTTGGTAATGGTTGAAGATGGAACATTTTTTTATACCGAATTAAACGGATTTGATATGATAACTGAAATGACTCCCCTACTCCCCCACTCCCTCACTTCCCTATCCGTGTATCCGTGCCATAATCCGTGTGAGTCGCTTCCCTACCCTGGGTACAAAAAACACAAAATCAGTAGGCACGATCGCTTCAATATTTGGGTCATAACCACCTACTTGATTAGTACGCAATACCCATAAGGAAGCACCAAACTGGAGAAAAATCATCGCTAGTTGGTCGTTAGTAAACCGAGGTAGGAGCGATCGCCAACTCCCTGCAACTTGCCATAAAGTTTTTAGAGGAGTCTCTACAGGAAACCCCCCTAAAGTTGTTGCTTCCGAACGCCAGTCTGCTCGTGCTTTTCCCAAGGGTGTTAAGTGATTTTCCAAAGCTTTCACTAGATTGACTAATTGTGTAAAACGCTGAGTTTGCTCATCATCAGGATGTTCTCTGAGCCATTTCATAATTAAAGGATTTAATTTTAACTGAGCTACCATCCGGTTTAAAGCTGTATACAGTGCTTGACTTGAATCTTGCACGCAGGAGTTTATGGGACTAACAGCAGTTGCACCAGTACCATCCCCAGTCCGATAACGAGCTGCCATGACATCAAGTTCTTGCACTATATAACTGAGTGGAGAAAATTTGATACCGTTAAAATCATAATCTTCGGTCATGGGTTTAAACTTAATGATAATTTCTGAAGTAGGACGCGTTCCTAACCATCCCCATTGCCGATCGCCCATATATTTCATCCAAGATATAGTACCAGCAACAATACCATCACAGTTATGAGTATAGATTTGCCGATATTCTAGATTTAACTGGAGTTCATTTGCTAAAGGTTCCCGTACTACCTTTGTTATTCCAAAAGCAAAATGACCGAAAAATATTCCCAAGGGCGAAAATTCTGGTTTTCTGCCACCAATACCTCCATAGACGTGCATGAATAGAGCTTGTTCGCCTTCTTCCCAAACCGGAGTCTGGGAAATTTCACTCTGTTGTTTTTCTGTAGGGTTGAGCAAAATATTTGCAATGTCTCCTTTCGGAGCAACCTGGTTTTGCCAATATTTATAATTGATGTAGTCTAATGTGGCTTTTTTTCCAGAGATTATTTTCTTGGGTTTCAGGGAAAATAAAGCACGAGGAGCGATCGCTTGTACGACAAATTTACCCTGAGCATTCTTCGCTCCATAAATATACCAACCCTTTCCATTTACAGGAGAATTTTCTAAACCTTGGTTCTGAGAAGGTGAAATACCATTGCGGTCAACAATGACAGAAGGAATATAAATAATTTCTTCAACACCATCAAATTCCTGAGAACTGGAATTATAGTGACGCACTCGAAATAAGTCTTCTCCTACAAACTGGATAATTTTCACCAACCCATAAAAACAACCAGAAATTTGAATTGGTTCGCGACTAATATATAAACTGAGGCGACCTATACCAGTATCCTCAACTACTACAGGTTCCGGTAAAGCCACAATCATATCGTCTTCCGGTCTAGCACCTGCTAAAGATTCTAGAGGATCGACATTTTGCCAATTATCAATCCGCTCTGGATGAATATTTCCCTCTCTCTTACTCACCCTTACGCGATCGACAAAATTAACATCTGTAGTAACAAGTTGAACATAAGTTTGTAAATGAGAGTCATCACCCCAACGTAAATTCACAACCTGTCCGACGCGGTGTTTATTTTCTGAATCTGTCATCAGCAGTTCCAACAATACACCTTTAACCTCCTCCCTTTCCTCAGCAGTCGGTAAAATTAAACGTCCTACCCATTTACTAATAGGTTGATAGAGTTGCGAATCAACAGATTGAATTAAAGGATAATAACTAGGATGATTACATAAAGACTGCTTGTAGAGTTCATAATTACTAACAGTTCTAAAATCTTCAGGATTTAACCCTGTTGCTACCCAATTTTTGGTTAAAATTCCAGAAATAATATCCAGTGTTTGCTGTAAGTGAGTACGACCATCTGGAAGCATAGCTGTTCCCATCGGACCAATTTCATCGTTATGAGCAACCGGACCCAGAGAAATAAAACTAATTTTCCCCCGACGTTTAGCATGATTCCAATTAGATAAGAACATAATCGGCCATCTTCCAGGAAACATTATCGGACCTAATCGTTCTACACTATCCTTTTCTCCCACTAGGTGATACAGACGTTCTACTACCATTGCTCCAGTATTGCCACTGATTACCCCCGCCAAAGAAATCGCCTCAATGGGTGCCCCTGTAGCTTGTTTGAGAAAAGGCACCGCCCCCATAGACATTTGACCGCCTCCACTGTAACCAATCAGAGCGATCGGTTTTTGACTACCGAGAGGATAACCAAAATGGAGGAGACTATCAAATAACACTTGTGCTAATCCTTGATTTTGAATCAGACTGTAACGAGGGTCTGCTGCAACAGCAACCGCTGCAACATTACGAAGATTAATAATACCAGCGATGGGGTTATTAGGATTTCTCTGAGCAATAGAATCAAGGATGTTCCACAAAAATGCTAAAGGTCGGTCTGTTGTTAGAGAACGGTTTGTGGCAGAGTAGGGCATAATACCTTTGATAATTACTACATCTGGTGGTGTAGCATTAGCTAGGCGATCGAGAAAATTTTCAACTATGGGTAGGTATTGGTAGGAACCTTGGTTGATGCCATCCAAGTATAAGACATAAATAGAAGCATCTTGGCGGTCTGGTACTTCTTCGACTAAACTACCTGAATATCTGAGAGTTGGTGGTTCATACCATCCTGCCCACCAAGTTAAGGATTCTAGAGGAGTGAAGATTATTGAACAGAAAAGTGCAATTAGACTTATATATATTAAGTTAATGGTTAGTTTAAAGGTGTCATTCAGGGCAGTGTACCAAATGGTGAAAAAGTTTTGAGATAGGGGTGATAAAAGGATAACGATGGAAAAAGCAATAATTCCTACAACTATATATTTGATGATAGGTTTAATTTTTTGCTTTTGCTGTTTATCTGTTTTTTGGGGTAATAGGTCGGTGCTAATCTGGAAGGAACTAGATTGGTTTCCTGCCATGACAATTTCTTTTAGTTCTTGTTTATCTGTTACTAACTCAGTTCCAGCAGCAAGATTTAATAGCCATCGACCAAAAGCAGTAATAGGACGACCAATGGTGCGTTGTGATACCTGATGTATAATCCATCCTAAAATATTACAAGCAAATGCTGCCCAAATATTCAGTTGTGTGATTTCTTGTATTGCTGTTATTTCTGCCAGTAAACTCCATAGAGTCAGTAGAACACTGATGGGAATACCAAAATATGGTAATCCAATGAGAAAGCTTAACATCTGGGGTGCATAACTCAACCCCAGGGTACGGATGACTGTCAGTAATTCTAAGTTGATATTGAAGATGAGGTGACTGACTAACCAAAGACTTATTGCCCAAAACCCGAAACTAAAGACAAATATAATGGCTGAAATTCCTAGACTGAGAACAAAGCGTAATCGTTTAACCTTGTTAATGAATAGTACAACGCATTGAGCGATCGCTTGTGCTAAACCAGCAATTAAGACTACAGTTAATGCTACCTGAATGCTTTGGGGCAAACTATTAATTTGGTTATAAACTTCTGGGTTTAGGGTTGATGCACCTGATATGAGATGCCAGAATTGGTCAAAAGCTTTTCCTGTCATGGTTTTAATTTCACAAAAATAGGTAGAAGTCCGGGGTTCTCCTATAAGGGAATGTTTTATGGGATAGAAACTATGTTATATCATGTTCGGTTTGAATACTTATACATAACTGTTGTGAGGAGTCAGTTCTCAGGAGTCAGGAGGGCAGCAAGAAATAAGAGGAGGAAAAAGAGAAAATTTTTTCGTTTGCTGGCGCACAACGCGCGTTAACGCGGAGCGCGGAACAGAGTTCTATCGCGCTCTTATCCGGATATGGTCCGAAGTGGTTATTTAAAGAGACATGATATAAAACCCCGCCTTTTAATACCAAATTCAAAAAAGGTCGTTACAGTATTAATCTCTAAATTCCGACCAGCAGAGAAAACCACTGTAGCAATATTTTATGAAATTGGTATAAGGCGAAATGTGTTTGGAGGAAGGCTCAAATTCCCTACTTCCCCTCCACCGGAGGGGTTAGGGGTGGGTTAACTTCTGACTTCTGACTTCGTTAACCCTCCCCCCTTTAATACCAAATTCAAAAAAGGTCATTACAGTATTAATCTCTAAATTCCGACCAGCAGACAAAAGCACTGTAGCAATATTTCATGAAATTGGTATAAGGCGAAATGTGTTTGGAGGAAGGCTCAAATTCCCTACTTCCCCTCCCAGGAGGGGTTAGGGGTGGGTTAACTTTTGACTTCTGACTTTGTTAACCCTGACCAGTTAAAGCATCTGCAAACGGATCGGGCAAAGCTTCTTGTACTTCCATGTCTTCATTGTCTTCAACAGATAAATCATCACTATTTAGATTTTTTTTTAAAATATTTTGATTGTTTTGATGCCGAGTAAAATCTTGTAATCTTACTAACTCCTGTTGATAAACAGAAATAATTTTTGCCAGAGACTCTGCCACTTCATTCCAACTTTCATCATCTACAATTTTTTCAGCAATACCTTGAAATAAATCTCCACTTTGGTTTTTTTGAACATACTCCCTCAATAATTTCCCAGATTTTTGTAAAGCAGCCTGATAAGCTTCTCCATCAGACCACCAAAGTCCGGGCTGATTCAATAACCAAGTCAAAATATATTCCTGAGCGTGTTGCTCTTTTACCCAATTAGCAAGATACTTTAATTCATCCATAAATTACCTCTTGAATTATGCCAATTATCAATACTAATACTATGTTTAATTCGACTCTCAAAACAAACATCTTTCACGCTTCACTCCAAATTGATGGAGAACGTATTATTACTTCGGAATTAAGTTCTTCTGTATTTCCTTAGTCCGACTGTAGGGGCAAAGGGCTGTTTGCCTACTTTGACCGCTAGCTAAATGTAGCAAAATTTTTAATATAGCAGAAGGAAGAAGGAAAAATCTGACGTTGTCTGAGTTTTAAGCTTTTGATATGTCAAATACAGTAATGGCGATCGCTATATTTGCTATGAGAAAGGAGAGTTTAATTTCCTAAATTTCAAAATTATTAGATTTTTTTCTATACAATTTACTCAAAACTAACAATAATAACCATCAGCATATCTGACAACTCTAACTATACTAATTTTTGGCTGCCCTGAATACAAATAAATATAGCACTCGGGGCAGTTGTGTAAAATTATCTGGCAAAAAGGAAGCACTGGAGCTTCACATAGGGAACAGGAATCGTAGTTTCATACTTTCTGGGAAAAGTTAATAACCTTTAATTTTATACCCTACTAATAATTTTATACCCTACTAAACTTTTAAATAATTACCTTTTCTTCAAAAAAGAGGATTGACTAAAAAAATATAAGAATGATTTTTTTTCTCAAAAGGAGAGTCTTAAAACCTAAAAATATTAATTATTTAGTGAATTTATTGAGTTTTTAATAATCTCTCTTGGTGCGGGTTCCTTTAATACTTTAGTCGTCGCGGGGTCTACTGTTTTTTTGCCTAGTTGATTCAGTCTACAATTCTTGTATTGATTACTGTAATCTATCAGCCATCGGTGAACCTTTCCCAAAAGGTAGCTTGCCTTCCTTAATAGTTTATCTTTTTTGCCCAAAGAAAATTAACATCTTTGTTCTAGTACAACACAAAGCTTTTTTAATTTATTACACTTGATACTTTTATTCTCCATCTATCTAATAGTTTAGATAAATGTTTATAATTAATTGATTATTTAGCTTCATTTCATTTAACACTTTGTACAAATCATGATTTTGATTTACTTTTAATTGATCATCAATTATGAACAATATTTTATTGATTTATTTCCCAAATATACTCCTAGCGTTACTAAGTTTCTCTCCTTTAGTGTGCTAGAAAAATTATTAATTTCTTATATAATTACGGGTGGTTATAGAGTTATATATTATGCACAGTTTATTCTACAGTAAATCAAAGATAATATTGGGAGCCTTCTAAATATAGTAATTATGAACTTCACTTTATAATTAAGACAAAATAAAAAAAAATCATTCCCTGATAATAATATAGATTATAATTTTATGTTTAGTTAAACTTTAAACTATTGAAGCAAATTATCTATAACACTGAATTGATTGATACAGAATTATTAATTTGTATTAAATACGTTTTTTTGTATCAAGCTATACTTGAAATCTTAAAAAAAACCTTTACTAGAAAAAGTCAAAAAAAAACACCTGTAATCTAAAAACTGTACTTAAAATTTAGTAGAGAAACTCAGGGAAGTCAAAAGATTATGGGACAGCAAAAATTTGGTGTTATCGGTCTAGCTGTAATGGGAGAAAACCTAGCTCTCAACGTAGAACGCAATGGATTTCCCATCTCCGTATACAATCGCAGTAGCGATAAAACCGAGAAATTTATGGCAGAGCGGGCACAAGGTAAAAACGTCCATGCTGCTTACACTCTAGAAGATTTTGTCCAATCTCTAGAAAGACCCCGCAGAATCCTAGTTATGGTAAAAGCAGGAGGACCAGTTGATAAAGTCATCGAACAACTAAAACCTCTCCTAGACAAAGATGATATGATTATCGACGGTGGTAACTCCCTCTACGAAGACACAGAACGTCGCACTAAAGATTTAGAATCCACCGGACTAGGTTTCATGGGGATGGGAGTTAGTGGTGGTGAAGAAGGAGCTTTATGGGGACCTAGTTTAATGCCAGGCGGTACAGAGGCTTCCTACAAAGAGTTAGAAGCAATTTTAACTAAAATAGCAGCTCAAGTTGATGATGGTCCTTGTGTCACTTACATCGGTCCTGGTGGTGCTGGTCATTATGTAAAAATGGTACACAACGGCATTGAGTACGGCGATATGCAGTTAATTGCTGAAGCTTATGACTTACTCAAAAATGCTGTTGGTATTAGTAACGAACAACTCCATGAAATTTTTGCTGAGTGGAATAAAACTCCTGAGTTGGAATCTTTCTTAATTGAAATTACCGCCGACATCTTTACCAAGAAAGATACTGAAACTAGCAATCATCTAGTTGATATGATTATTGACTCTGCCGGACAAAAAGGTACAGGTAGATGGACGGTAATTAATGCTTTAGAGTTGGGTGTTGCTGTTCCAACTATTACCGCTGCTGTTAATGCTCGGATTATGTCTGGTATTAAGGATGAGCGTGTAGCAGCTTCTAAAGAATTAACAGGTCCGACTGGTAAGTATGAAGGCGATGCCAAAGTTATGATCGACAAAGTGCGGGATGCTTTGTATTGTTCTAAGATTTGTTCTTATGCTCAAGGTATGGCATTGTTGGCTGCCGCATCCAAGGAATTTAATTACAATCTGAATTTGGGTGAGTCGGCGCGAATTTGGAAAGGTGGTTGTATTATTCGGGCTGGATTTTTGAATAAAATTAAGAAAGCTTTTGATGAAAATCCTGGTCTACCTAATTTATTGTTAGCACCAGAGTTTAAGCAAACTATTCTCGATCGCCAAGATGCTTGGAGGGAAGTTGTTGCCACTGCTGCTAATTTAGGATTACCTGTTCCTGCCTTTAGTGCTTCTCTGGATTATTTTGATAGTTATCGTCGAGCAACTTTACCTCAAAACTTGACTCAGGCTCAACGGGATTATTTCGGCGCTCACACTTATGAGCGTACTGATAAACCTCGTGGTGAATTCTTCCACACTGAGTGGCCTAGTAAGTAATTCTTTCTGTCTGTTTGACATACTCCCGACGTTGCCCTTACGGGACAACGCGGGATTCTTCAACTCGCAAGTAAACGAATCGCAGTTTCGTGTGAGGTGATGTTCTCCCCCTGTGTTGATAATAATCCTATTTTCTGTATCAGAAGTGCTGAGTTATAGATTAAAGTCAACGACTCCCTCACCAGAGGCGTTGCTCTCCAAAACGGAGCGTGAAAATTTCTCTTCACTCCGCTCCTCAATGAAACGGGACTTGCCAAGTCTACCTCACCACCAACATATCTTCTATCCAACGATAATTCTTTGGAATATCAAACAGTGGTTTGGGCTTGACACTATGTACAGTCAGATTTTGTGCCATAACTTCTATCAATGAAAGTCTTAGTATCGTGGCAGTGTCGATGGAGCTAGAATATAAATGCCAATGGTACTGTTCAGAATTAGTAGTAGTAGATAGATTTTTTCCATCATCAAAGACTTGTTGCAGGTGTGGTCACGTCCAAGATATGCCGTTAAGCCTGAGAACGTATGATTGCCCTGACTGTGGCTTGTCAATAGATAGAGATTTAAACGCAAGTATCAATTTGCGAAATGCGGTCGGCTTGATCGTGAATGCCTGTGGACGGAGTGCTGCCGACAGTTCCGGTGGTTTGCGTAGCATTCCGTAGGAAAGCAGGAAGTAAACAGTAGAATATCACTCTATGTGACGTTTTATATCGGTTTTATGAAGCAGTAATTGCCAGTTTTTATATTCATCCTTTCCGCCTAATGACTTAGGGACGATATGGTCAAGTTAGATAATGTCTCCATCTTGAAAATGTAATCCACAGTAGAGGCATATTCCTTTTTGCTTCTTTTGTATCTTTTCCTGAACGACATTTACCTGCTTTATAATAGCTTTGGCTGACCAAGATTTAACGAGCAACTTTTGGAGTTTGTGAACTAATGCTACGTTGCCACAACGAGACGCTTGAATAAATCCGTTTCTGTAGCTTAAAGACCATCCTTTCCAACTTTCGCCAGGGGATGTCCTTCCATTTATACATCGGTGTTAACTCAGTGTTCATAACATTACTTGCTACTAACAGGCTTATCTTCCGTTACATCGTGAGTCTGTGAGCAGATCCCAACCATTACAGCTAGGCGTTCGCTTTCTGACCCAATCTTTCCCCAGTACTACCTAGTTTCCTAGAGTTTGCGTCTTGGTTGACTACTGTGGGTATCGACCTCCTCACAGAGTAAATACCAGGGTTATTTTGTTCCGAATAATCATTGTTTTATCCGCTTAGGATGGAACTATCCGCCTTTGGGAGGAAGTGCTTATCAACTAGAAGAGAACTCTGTTGATTCCTAATATTTGTGACCTTTTGGTTCGCCTAGCGTATCAATCTCTTTTCGCTAGTAACTAGCGTAGACGGTTCTATTGTTCCTTCATTTGTGTTATCCATACGGACTTGCTCAGTCTGTATTGACCGCGAGATTAGGTATACTTTTGACCTTTTATCCCCGCTTTATGGATTGATGACCATTCTCTACCATAGGGGATATGCTTTTACTGCTTCATAAAACCGACATAAAAGGTCATATAGCGACATTTTACTGTTTACTTCCTGCTTTCCTACGGAATGCTACGCAAACTACCGGAACTGTCAGCAGCACTCCGTCCACAGGCATCAACGGTCCCCTCTCCCCCTCTTCCCCCTCCCCCCTTCTCCCCATCTCCCCATCTCCCCACCCTCCCCATCTCCCCATCTCCCCACCTCCCCATCTCCCCACCTCCCCATCTCCCCATCTCCCCATCTCCCCATCTCCCCACACTCCCCATCTCCCCAAATTCCCACACTCCCCATCTCCCCACACTCCCCTGCCAAAAACTATACAGATGCCATCATAGGTTCCAACTTTGCTATCAACTTCAAAGCAAACTCTTGTTCAAACGCCTCCTTCTTATAATCTAAATTCCACAACTCCAAAGCACAGTCATCTTTAGGGTTAGCTGGCCGTAACCACATATAAAATTCCTGCTTATCTTGGTTGAATTCACATTTCACGTCAGCGATCGCTCCTTTTTGTCGTCGGTCTAAAGCGATCGCTAACCGCAACAACGCACTCAACTGAGATACCATCTGTTGATATTTTTTTGGTAAACCTTGATAATTTTCGTGCTTTTTCTTCGGTAAACTCTTACGGTGATAACGAGCCAAATTAGCAATTACTTCAATCTCAATCTCGCTATAACCCAATAATTCTCCATTTCTAATCAAATAATAAGAATGTTTATGGTGCGATGAATGACTCACATATAAACCACAGTTATGCAAAATTCCAGCTGCCCATAATAACTCTCGTTCATCATTCCCCCACTCATGTAGCACTCCTTTAGTTTCGTCAAATAAATTTAGTGCCCAAGAAGCAACCCGCTCGCTACATTCCAAATTTACTTGGTATTTTTGAGCAATTTTTAGGGTATTACGCTGACGAATGGAACTTTGGAAACGGAGGCGATCGTATATCAAACTATGATTCAACATCCAGTCAACTATTACTCCCTCCCGCAAACTACGTTCGCAAACAATTATTGACTCCATTCCCAATAAACTCATTGCCTCTTTTAATACTAAAGCACCTGCCAAAATAATTTCCGAACGCTTCTGTGACATTCCCGGTAACTCTTGCCGTTCGGAGACTGACAGCTTTTTCAACTTATTAACTAACCCTTCCAACTCAGCTAAACTAAACTGATAACCTGCTAGGGAAGTCGGTGCATTCCCGAATTTTTCATAAGCATGAATATTCGCCAATGCTTCAATTGTGCCAGAAGTACCCACTAACTGTGGTTTTTCACCTTCCTGGATATTAGCTAATAACTCCTCTGTCGGACGTTCCAATAAACCCCTAATGTAAGCTCGCAGATAGGCAAATTCTATTTTGTTAATGGGGTCAGTAGTAACAAATTCTTTGGTCAAACGTACTGCACCTACCTTTGTACTGCTCAGAGTCCGTGGTGCATTACCGTCACCTAATATTAACTCTGTGGAACCTCCACCGATATCAATAATGACATGGGGTTTGTTGTTAAACTCCATTGCTGAAAGCACCCCGAGATAAATTCGGCGAGCTTCTTCTTGACCAGAGATTAAGTTAACATACAAGTCTAACTCATCAGCAATTTTATTGAGAAAAACTGTGCCATTGGGTGCTTCTCTTACAGCACTGGTAGCTACAGCAATAATTTGCTCCGCATTGGCACTTTTAGCAATTTTTTGGAAGCGCTCTAAGGTAGCGATCGCTCTATTCATAATTTCAGCTTTCAAATTACCATTTGCTTCACAGTCTCCGAGTCTTACCGTTTCTTTGTCTCGGTCAATAATTGTAAAAGCGGGTAAAGTTGGGTCTATTTTCACTACTACCAAATGTAGAGAGTTAGTACCCATATCTATCGCTGCCAAGATCCGTTCTCGGTTTTCCGATATCAAGGGTATTTTTACTAAAGGAACTGATGTAACCATATTTTATAAATGTGTTCAAATTTAACAAGTTGCCTAAATTTTAGATTAAATAATGTCATCTGTGTCATTATCATTGAAAATCGGTAATATGGCCTTTAATATCAAATCCGGTAGCATTGGTTTAACGAAGTCAGAAGTCAGAAGTCAGAAGTCAGAAGTCAGAAGTTAACCCACCCCTCGCCCCTCCCCCTCCTAGGAGGGGAAGTAAGGGATTTGAGCTTCGCTCCAAAAATATTTCGCCTTAAAAGGCTGAGTTTTAGACCCAATTATTTTGATAAATTAGGAGTCAAAAGTCAGGAGTCAGGAGAGAACTGCATTAGACATCTCCAAAAATAAAAAATAAAATCAATTATTGTACATAAATTATCAGTTCTTTCCCCCTATTCCCTCTTTTCTGGAGATGTCTATTTAGAAAGATTTGGGTTCTGGGTGAAGATCAAACATTTTTTTATACCAAATTAAACGGATTTGATATAACCCTTGACAAAATACCTTTATTTAAGGTAATAAAGGAAATAAAAAAATAAACTTCAGTATTTCAAGTTTATGGCTGAAGCTAGAGGTACTGATAACTGATAACTGATAACTGATAACTGAAATGACCCAATCTTATCAACCTCCTCAATCAGAATCAACCTTGATGAAAGTAATCAAGCTTCTGAGATGGGATAAACCAGCCGGACGCTTAATTTTAATGATTCCTGCTCTATGGGCTATATTTTTGGCTACTCATGCAACGCCACCCTTACCATTAGTCGGAGTAATTATTGTCGGGACTCTGGCCACCAGTGCAGCAGGTTGTGTAATTAACGATTTGTGGGACCGAGATATTGACCCAGAAGTGGAGAGAACTCGCGATCGCCCCCTGGCGTCCCGTGCTTTGACTATTCAAACAGGTATTGTTATTGCCATTATTGCCTTTGCCTGTGCTGGAGTCATAGCACTTTATCTCAACCGACTCAGTTTTTGGCTATCCGTAGCAGCAATTCCGGTGATTATTTGTTATCCCCTGGCCAAGCGATTTTTTCCAGTACCTCAGTTAGTATTATCTATTGCTTGGGGTTTTGCGGTATTAATTAGTTGGAGTGCTGCAGTAGCTGAGTTGGACACTGCTACCTGGATTTTGTGGGGCGCTACTATTGTTTGGACTTTGGGTTTTGATACGGTTTATGCGATGAGCGATCGGGAAGATGACCGACTTTTAGGGGTTAATTCGAGCGCTCTATTTTTTGGTGAATATGCAGCTAATGCTGTAGCTATATTTTTCTTTTTGACTGCCGTTTTATTGGGAGTATTAGGAGTAGAAATGGAGCTACATTTTGGCTTTTGGATAGCTCTTGGTATTGCTACAGTTTTCTGGTCTATTCAATATGGAAAATTACGGCAAGAAGAAATTTTAAAACCCTACGGTCAGATATTTAGACAAAATGTTTGGATTGGTTTTATATTATTAGCTGGTATGATTACGGGTTTAATATTTTGACATACTCCCGACGTTGCACTTACGCGACATGACGAACGCGGGATTCTTCAGTCTGGGAAACCCTAACCGCAGTTTTAACAGAGGTGATGTCCTCCCCCTGTGTTGATAGCAATCCAATTTTCTGTATTAGAAGTGCTGAGTTATAGTCTCTGTCGAGTTCTTGGCCACAATTACTGCAAGAATGCCAACGCTCTGATAAGCTTTTAGGAACTTTACTTAAGCATTGCCAACAATGTTGAGATGTACCTTTTGGGTCTACTTTGATAATTCTTTTGCCAAGTTTCCAAGCTACATACTCTAAGACTTGAACAAACTGACCAAAAGCTGCATCTTGTAAAGACTTATTCAATCCTGACTTAGCTGATTGACCGTTGGGCAAAAACTGACCATGATCACCTAATTTTACTTTGCAACGTCGGAGTAAAGAAGCTACCTGTAGGTCTTCAAGGAATATCACCCTTACATCTGAAAACAGATGGTAAGCAAGCTTGAATTGCCAGTCCAGTCGCTGTCTAGCTATTAGTTGATGAAGTTTAGCTATTTTACGCTTGAGAATTTTCCAAGGTTTGGAATGCTTGGACTTTTTAGCCAATCTCACCTGAAGTTTAGATAAACGATGCTCAGATAATCTAAAAAACTTAGGTACTTCTATAAATTCACCATCACTGGTAACAGCATAGTGCAACAATCCCAAATCAATACCTTTTGAGTTTTCTTTAGTGGGTTGAATTTCTGCAACCTCTACAGGGACAGTCTTATCTTCTATCGTTAAGCTGATATACCAGCCATCCGCTTCGCGGATTACTGTTCCTGTCTTAACCTTGAATCCTTCTGGTATTGGGCGATTGAAGACAAAAGGGACTAAGCCAATTTTTGGTAAATTGATACAAAAACGACCCTTAGCATTTTTAACAATATTGGTATTTGATAACTGAGGATAACTGAAGGAATTATAATAATGCTTCCCTTTGAATTTCGGCCTCCCACTGGTTTTACCGTTTTTGTCAGGTTTGGTAAAGTTATCCATAGTAGTTTGTACACGCTGAATAACATCTTGCAGAACCTGAGAATGCATGGACTTGTATTCAGGGAAGAGTTTTTTAGTCTGTGCTAAATCTGCTAGTTGAACAGTCTCCCATAAAACATAACCATTGACTATATTTGGATGTTTATCCCCTTTCTTAGTTATTGAATTACCACTACTGTCTTTTTTTCTACCGTCTCTTGTTTGTGTTCTAAACTCAGGAATGTTTTGATAAATTCGTTCTACTGGTACTACTGACACATTAAGTGGACAAGTGTTTACTGGTGTGCGCGTTGATTCAAACCAATACAACCTTTCAGCTAAACGGTAATTATATTGCTTTCTAGCCATGGACAACCAATTAGATATAATCACCCCTTGAGTCTTATGTGGTTTGAGCTTGTACTTATATTTCAGTAGCATTCAAGAATCAACTTTTGTTTCTTAGGTTAGGTATTATAATGACTGTATGTATAATTGTCAACTAAATCACGCTAGAGTGTTGCTTTTCTCATCCCCATTGAGGGGAATCGAAAAGCTTGGGGTGTCCATGTATCCCGACGTTGATGCGGAGCATACAACGCGGGACTTATAGCCCCCCAAACCCCCCAGTAGTTAAGGAAGAAGGAAGAAGGAAGAAGGCATCCCCCCTTGCCCCCCAGGGCTGTTTCATTCTCAATAGACACGGGGACGCGGGGACGCGGAGACACGATGAAGTTGAGCGATCGCCCTCTGCAATAAACAAACTCATGCCCTCAACTGGAGTTTGATGAAGGCGATCGCTATTCACACCATAACAATGGGTCAAAAATTCGTTTTTGTCCTCTTTCTATAATGCCAATTTCTGTATCTTTGACTTAGTTTTGTGGTAAATTCAGAAACTCCTCCATAATTTGGAAGAAATCTAAACCCCCTTTCTCCTTTATTTGGTAAAGATCGCCCATGATTTCAATAACCTTCTGATTCTGATTGATCATACCTTGTGACTTATTCAAGTCTAACTCAAGTGAAGGAATAATTGATTCTTCAAAAAGTAGTTTGACATCCTCATAATCATCTCTGCTCATCTCATCTATCAACTCCAATAACACATTTACTATCTCGTTTTTAGCCTGCGTTGAACCAGTCCCAGGATAATTTTGTGTCTTCAAATTTTCTACTTGAGTCCGCATTTTTGAGATAGTATTAATGCTAGTATTATTCAATATCTTTCGTAAATCTTTAGGTAAAAAGCCAATCGCTACATTTTCCCCGCCGCTTTCTGGGAACAAATTTTTTTGGTTATTTTGAAGATATGTGGAAACAGCTCTTAACTTATCAGCCAAGGTTTTTCCTCTATATATTATTCCTTTATTGTTAATAAATGTAGTTACTTCACTGTCTATATCATCGAGGTTATCGTTAATGTATGCCGTAAAAGCATCAAGAAGTAAATGAGAAGGAATGATGTGTCGTCGATGGTCTCCTATCTTGACTGGTATGTCAGTGCGTGTTTTCTGAGTAAATGCTGCCCGACCTTCATAAGACCATATTCCTCTGCTGTCTTTTTTGAATGCAAATGGTTTCTGACGAGGGATGTTACGTCCCTTTTTCTTCCACAAAGCTTTCCGAGCTTTTTTAACTACAACTTTTTTAGTTGTATGAACTAACTGGTTTTTAGGGGTTGCTCTTCTTCTAGCTTTTTGTTGATTAGCAAAATTCTTAGCCTTAGATCTGCTTGGTGTTGGCATAATAATTAATTAATTCAAATTCATTAACACTTTATCGGCATTCCTGGTATAGTAATGGATAAGTTTTGTAGGAACCTTCCATAGAAAGTTCCTACATTCTTTTTTCGAGATGTCTATAGATTTTCCAGGCGTAGGTTGGGTTGAGGAACGTTAGCGGAGCTTATCCGTTAGGATAAACCCAACATTAGTAAGGTTTTGTTGGGTTTCACTGTCGTTTAACCCAACCTACTGGCTAGCTATTAGCTTTTAGCATTCAGTTATCAGCTTTTATAGCTTTGGGTTTAAATCCCCGGTTTCTATAAACCGGAAGGTTTGGGAGGGGTTGAAATTCCCTTCTAAACGTTTACTGCTGACTGCTGACTTGCTGATTGCTTTTTTAATTAGCCATAATAATCAGCTTGGTATAGCAGTTTTTTAATCTATGATGAAGTACAGTTTTAGAATCCGTTCTACTGAACTTACCCAAACTTACCCAAAACATATTCTGAGCTTTGGAGCTAGCTTCCTGTTTCACGCATATACCACTGACCGCAGTCTGCAACTTATCTTCAAGAGCAGGCTTGAAATCGCTTGGAACTCAAGCTACTTCTGCACATAGTTTTCTAGGTTGACCGCAGCATTAAAATCTCTGTCTACCGAGAATCCCCCCGCCTTAAAAAGGGAGACGCCTTCAAAGTCCCCCTTTTCAAGGGGGATTTAGGGGGATCGTATTTCGAGATATCTATAGATTTTCCAGCAAAGATTTTAGCTCTGTAAGTTTACCTCGAATATCTGCAAGTTCACCTTGTATACTTTGATTTTTCCCTTCTAGGGAGTCAAAATAATTAACAACTTCTGCGGTTATTTGATCCGGATCTTGTTGCTTGCGAATATCCCGACCAAAGCCCATCAACGCTGGACGTTCCACATAAGTAACTCGGTGTAGCACTCGCCAAGTTTTATTAGCTTTCCCCCTTGCTTGACGCAAAGCACGAGCTTCTTCATCATTACTAGCGAGCCATTCGGGATCAACTACATAGTCGAAGAAATCATTGAAGTTTTTGGTACTACCTTCGAGGTAAAAACTCATAAACCGATAGCGGTCTACCTTTTCCCCTGGCCGAATGGGGTAGTCATCGGCGTCAGTAATTCCAATACTTTCTACACCACTCAAATCTACATATAACTGAAAACCCTTGCTACGACTTTCAGTTTTAGTCATAGTTTGAGTCATCTTGACAGTAGCTTGAGCAGTTAATTCAACTGCCGCACCAAAAAATCCAAAGTTGCCCTCTAAACCTAAACCAGCGTAGAGATCGAATGAACCACCAATAGTATGTTCGGCAGTATTGGCAAAACTCTGTGCTTCTGTGCGTAACCCGCCATCAGCATCCCAAACGTAATTGTTAACTATATTACGCTTTCCAGCCCTAATTTGGATACTTTCCATTTTCCGTTGCCAACCAGCAAAACTATCTGTGGCGTGGACTCTCGAATCCTGATCTTGAATTCTGGAGCTAATTTCTGCCTGTTTCTGTTGAGCAGCATCTGACTGCTCCAAAGCACCAGACCTTGCTTCCTCTTCCCGCTGTTTTTGTTCTGCTGCTTCTTGCTCTTTTCTCTCCTCCTCAGTCATATTCTCATCAGGTTTATCTTCTTCCCGCTCCAGAGATATTTCTGATGGCGCTTCTCCTTTGCTTGCTTCTCGTTCCAAGGATGCTTCATCCACAAGCAGTGCGTTAAATTGAGCAAAATATGACTCTCGCCGTTTATCTTCATTCTCAATCTTTTGTTTGAGGTTGTAAGCTTCCTGGAGACGATAGTAACTAGCAGGATATAGAGAACCATATTGATCCCGCATTTCCGGGACATGGCGGAAAAAGCGATCGCTACTAGCGCTAGAACCTGTCATCCCATCCAAGCTACCGTTCATAGTATAAGTTGGATTAATCAAGAAGGTAATGGTATTAATATCTGGTGGAATACCATCTACAGGTTGCACTTGATAACCAATCATTTTCTTGGTGCGTTTGAGGCGAGTAATAAACACATCTGCTAAACTCGAAACCACCAAAGCATAACCGACATTTTTGGGTATAAAACGCTGACCCAAATGGGGAAATTGAATACCAGTTTCATAGCTGCCCCGCAGTTCTAAGCGATCGGTCATGGTTATGGATGAACTAGAGCTAACGCTGGTTTGATTTAAGAAATTATAGCTGAGGTCAAGATTACCTTTGAAACCTGCTCGTATATCTGATGCTTTTGTCATCACCCCAAGACCAGCATATGAGACGTTGCTCGCTCCCATAAACAGATTAACTGATGCCCCTAAACCCACTTCTTGGTAACGGTTCCAGCTAAATGCTACATCTTCGGACATACCTACTTCTACAGAGGTTGCATTGTTGTAGTCTATCTTGACACTCAGGTTTTCGCTCGGTACTGGTGGCGCTCCTTCGATATACCCTAAGAGGGTAGGCGCAAACTGAGCATTACCTATCCACTTCAGTTCTAATTCTTCAATCCGCTTATCTGGCAATAACTCTGCACCATTGAGGGCGGGACTAGCTAGGAAACGTCTCATGGTGGCATATTTTTTATTGGTAATTTTTTCAACCCCAATAGTGCTGTATTCGGCACTGACTACAGCATTGCTACCAATGGGCAAGGTATTATCACCTTTAATCATTGCTCCATTGACAGTACCATGATGCTCGTTACCGCTAAGATCGAGAACTTTTTTTGTTGAATCGTCTGGTATAACTTCATTGAGTGGGAAATAGGCAAGTAAGCCTGACTCTTGACCTGTCAGACGTTGACGCATATCAGCTTTAATTTCTTCCGCACTGCGAGCTTTATTCCAGACACGGACTTCGGCCATTTGACCGTGGAATGGGTCTAATGTTCCTCCAGACCAAACACCAGCACCAATTTGAAATGAGTCTGTAGAGCTACCATAGTTGTTGACTGTTCCATGGGGGGTGCTAGTTTTTTCGACTCCATCAATATAGAGCGATAATTTACTGCCATTACCCACCAAGGCAACATGATGCCATTCATTAACAGGATATGAATAATCTGTTTGTACCAAACTATTGATAGCAACCCATCCTATCAATTTTTTCTCGCTGTTAAATCCAAATTCTATGGCATCATTTTGACCGAAAAGACTAGCATTGGGCAAGGAAGCAGGTTTTATCCACCCCTCAATGGTGAAAGATGATAAGTTGTTTAATAGACTTGAGTTAGGACTGATATAATCACCTTCGCCATTAAACTCCATCACTTGATGACCTAAGTTACCAATGGGAGCAGTACAACCCCACCAAGTACCACCAAATACTGTTCCATTGTTACCGCTACCAGTCAAGTCTCTGACTTCAGTACCTGTAGCTTCATTCAGAGGATAGTAAGCGACTAATCCTGGCTCATTACCAGTGAGTCTAGTTTTACTATTAATCGCAATTTCTGCATCACTCAGAGCAATGTTCCAAATACGGTATTCAGAAATTTTACCGAATTGTTGAGAACCTGATATGCTATTACCGATAGTTGAGAAATAACCAGTAATTTTGAAGCTTTCTTGCTCTAGTTGTTTCCTCGTGTCTTCATCAGTCTCTGCCTCCAGAATTGCTTGTTGGACATCAGCAACTTCTTTACCATTAATATAGAACTTTGTTGTTGATTCTTTACCTACAGCAGTTAGGTGATGCCAACCTACAGACAATTCTTCTAGATTATAGCCACTGTCGTAAAATTGATTTCGGAGAAAAATACCTAATTTTGCATTATTATTCTCTGTAAAAACATCAATACGCTCTCCATCAATTGTAGTAATTAAGGTCTGACTTGATGCTACTACCCTCACGCAGATATTCAAGAAGGCATTCATAATACTCTGAGTTTGAGTATCATCAATTTTTTCCGTAGTACCTCCTGCATAGAGCAGGTAGTATATACGCTTAGTACCTGAAATATTTGATATCAGATGTTGATCGTGATCGGTGTTTGTAGAAAATTGGTGAGTAGCAGAGCCATTATTTTCTAAAATCACAAGATGGTTAACGGATGGATCGGTAGTACCATAAACACGCTTGACAAACCCAGAGAAAGTCACACCCCCTACTTCAGTATTTAAGACTATACCATCAACTGAACCATGAGAGTCTGCACCAAGATTTCCTGTAATCTCAAAACTATTTACTCCATCAACATCGGCAATAAATACAAAAAGTCCTGGATATTTACGGGTGAAGTATCGACCATTTCCTCCGACATATTGACTACCAGCAATAGTATTATTGGAATATGGAATTGAACCCCCTAAATTAGTCCTAAGGAGATTGCCACCATCATACATATCTCTGCCACCATCTGAAATTGCAGTTCCACTCACACCATCACTGAACTCATAGCGGTTGGGAATCAAATTGGTAATAGATTGATAATCCTGATTGAGTTGTTCCAGTACTTCTTCTAGACTAAAATCTTTTTGAGCCTTCGGTAGTGGATAGGAAAACCAAGTCTCAATTGTCCATTCATTTGGTAGAGAAATTGGCTTGAGCAGCTCAATTTTAGAGTTAGTATTAGACAGTTTCAGAGCAACAGGAAGTTCATCAGCAACCCACTGTTCAAAAGTGGTATTTTGACTGTCAGAGGTAGCGTCATAATTTGTCAACCGCATTCGTCCTTGATGATCGAAATAGCTAAGTTGCACATTACCTTCACAAGTTTCAATAGCTGTTACTCGACTGGCAGCAGATGCAAATCCTAGGAAGGCCCCTTTAGTAACTAACTCCTTGTTATCTTTAGCCACTTCGGGCATAGTTTGTGGTGTTACCTGAATACTTACTATGTCATTGAGTAAGTTATTGTTTAATGTATTCAATAAACTCTGAACAGTAGTAAGTTCAGCAATGACTTCCTGTAAACGATCCTCTAGTTCAGCTTTTGTAGTATTTTTCTCCCCACTGGTTAATTGTAATAGCGCCAGTTCATTTTGAAGAGTTATCAAGTGTTGTTTCGCTTGATTCCATTCTCTTTCTTTTCTCTCATAAGCTGAACGAGCATTAGAAATATTGTTGGTAGCTACGCCTCCTATTTGGATTATTTTCCACTGTTGGTGAGATTTTTGATGTTCTGGCCAAATACAAACGTTATACTCACCGCCACCACGATCTAATACTCCTCCACTTGCCCGTTGGCGAATCAAATAATAACCATTTGATAAGGATTCTGGTTTCCATTCATATTTGCTACCGTCACTTGTTCCGCCATATACTAATTCTTTATAGTTCCCATACAAAGCTCTGTTTTCATAAAGTGATACGATCCGATAATACCCGTTACTCGTTGCTACAAACTTAAACTTGTTATTCGTGTAATAAGGGTTGCCATCAGCTCCCACATCAGCATGAAGAAGTCCTTTCGATGCGGTATAAATACGAGCAATCCAATTTTCATTCTCTCGACAAACCAGTTTACACCAGTAGTTTAATTTATTATTCTGCTCGTCTCGATAAGTATTAAAAAGTTGATTTTTTTGAGCTTCAAGATTGCTAATAAGTGTCTGTTGATTAGAAATTTCACTCTGTTTAGCATTTATAGCTGCTTGTCTTTCCACATCTCCTAGATTCAAATTAGCAATTTTTTGTTCTAGTTCCCGTTTTTCTTTGAGGAGTAATGCTTCCTCTTGCTCTTTTTGTTCAAGTTCTTTCAACTTAGATGGTAATGCTGCCTGACTATCTGCCAAGGTTGTCAGAGTAACACTATCGGTAGATTTGACTTCAGTAATACTATCGGAAACTAACTGAATGCCATGTTTACGAATTTCTAAAGTTGACCAACTACCTTGAATATCAGCAATTTCAAAAGCACGCATCATTGCTACCGTATAAGGTACAGTAACGCGACAAGTTGCTTGATACCAGTTATTGCCTAATGACACAAAGTCACTGTCAGCTCCAGAAAACGTCATCTTTTGCTCAGCACTGCGACTTGTTTTACCCCAATAGGAGAAACTGAACAATTTATTCCCATTCACATTATTGGGATTAACATGAGGAGCGGTCTTAAATTCAAAAGTTTCTACATAGGTTGCCCCACCACTAACTGCCACCAAATCATCATTGCTGTACTTAACTACTTGGGTAGTATTATCTCCTAAAGTGCGACTCAGAGTAATCGCACTCACAAAAGCATCCCCATGTACGACTCCATCATTTCCGTAGGCAGAGAAATCAACTACTTTTCTGTCTTTAGTAATCGCCCCTAAGCGCCAATAACCTACTAAATCTACTTCTCGTCCAGTTAGCTGTAGGTACATACTGTCTTTAATTTCCTGAACAGTACGAACTTTATCCCAAATTTGTACATCAGCAATTTTGCCAACAAACGACTTGCCAATCTCAAATTCTGGTTGCCAGTTTTCTGGTGTATTGGGTAATGCTGCAAATTCTCTAGGAGTTCCTAACTGCTGACCATTTTTACAAAGAGTTAAAGTTGTACTGTCACTTGCACCATCAGAAGCAATCACGCCAGCATAATGCACCCATTGATTTGTAGGGATCGTTGCGGTATCAGTGACTTGTTTATTACTATTACCTATTCTAGCTTTCAGAGTCACAGTACCATTATTAATCAATAGTTGGAAACGTTGTTCTTTTTCCCAAACAATTATTTGTTCTCCACTGCCTGTCTGTGATACATAAACCCAAGCTGAAATCGTATAACCGAAAGCAAATTCTGTAGATGGAGGGGTTAACTCGATAGCAGGAATAGCAATTTTCTGATCCCCACCATTAAACATCACACCCCGACGCTTTCTGGATTTCAATTTCAGATTTACTGCTTCCCCTGGTTGCCAACTAATACCGTTAACAACGAAATTTTCCTCGTCAAGCTTCTGAATAGCTAAAGTTCTATTATAGTCACTGGTATTAATAATTTGAACTTCATCCCCATCTTCCAGACCATGATTGAAAGCTGTTATTCTTAGTTTTTGATTTTCTACCCTTTCAAAAGCAGTGATGGCACCATCAAAAATTAAACCTGTTTCTTCTTCTGGCACTACTTCCCAACGACCAATGTCTCCATCAACATAGCTAGTCTCAATTTCAAATGTATCTTCGTCAATGGCAGTAGCTACATAATGGCCATCATAACTTTGAGTATCCGTGATTTCAATAATGTCACCAGTGATTAAATCCGCTGCTTCGGGAGAAGTAATCTGAACTGTGTCTTCATCTCCTCTATTTATTGCAGTAATTGTACCCTGGGGCGGTGGTGTAGAATCACCTATTCCTTTAATTTCATCCAGGGTATTTAAGGGTAATAATAAATCGCGACTATTGCTCCTGAGAATAGTCTGGGAGTCTGGGTTTTCATCAATCTCTGCCAAAGTGCCATCTGCTGCTACGGCAAAACTCAAAGCTGCAATATTTCCCTGTTTTGTGGGAATTGCCAACATGATCTTGGTTGCATTTTTTAAAAGCTGCATCCCCTCTCTAGTTTGCTGCTCCCTTTGGATATCGTATTTTGTGGCAGAAAAACCGTCAGCTACCTCAACGTTATTAATATCTAAAGTCCGATGAATAATTCCAGGAATCGAACGGGGCACCAAAGCATTCTTAGCTTCTGGTTTCTGTTCTAATATGGTATAGTCCTTAATATCAAATAATCCCTCTTCAGAAGCGCCAATTGTTGTCAACTCTATCTTCTGAGTTTGAGAATTGTAAGCAAAAATATGCCAACGGTATTTTTCATGTTCGTTAGTTGGTAACAAGACTACAGAAAACCAGCCTTTGTGAAGATTTGTAATGAGGCTCAATTCCGTAGTTGGTTCATAAAATGGCTCACCATCAGCATCTCGAAAGTCCAAAGAGTCGATATTTGCTAACCCACCATTTGCTTTTTTCTTCATGCTCTCAATGGGTTGATATTTTTTCCGAGAGCGTTTAAACCGCACATCTAACTTCCGCACTAGCTGATTAGTCATGCCATCGAGGACAAAACGGTCTACTAATAAAGTATTAGGAGTAGTTTCGGTGGCATTAGCTTTCGACTGACGAAAAACATAAATGTGTTCCATCCCAGAAACTAATTGTACTGGTGCAGCCGCAGATTCATTCTGAGTTCTGTAGCGAGAACGCAGAATAAATTTATTGGGGTCATCTTGATGAGTTAATTCTGCGGTTTCTTTGTCTATTACCGACTGGTCATCCTCTGCTTCATCAGGAAATTCCAGTTCTTGCCAATCTTCCCATCCCGTGCGTTGGTCTTCGGGAGTATTGAGGTAAGAGTCTTCAAAGCCATCCTGCTTAATGGTGTAGAAAATCTTGCCGTTAGTATCGGTCGCAATAACTACTACTTTGCCTTCATGGGCAATAGTGTTAATGAATTCCAGCTTTTCTTGGAGTAATAGCATTAATCTGCAGTTCTAAGTATTAAAATTATTGGTTCGACTCATGGTTTTAGCGATCGCAATTGGTCCAAACTAAAACCCGATAAGAGCAAGAGTATAATCAAATAATTAAAAAATCAAAAAGTTAACATTTTTTTAATTTTCTAGCCATGTCCCAGTCATATCATCTCCGGTTGAACAGTTATAAATAAATGATGAAGGAGTCAGGAGTCAGGAGTCAGGAGTCAGGAGGGAAGAAAGAAGAAGAAAAAGAAAGTCTTTTTTATCACTAATTATCCGGACATGATATCATATCATGTGCGGTTGAATACTTATAAAAAAACTACTTCTCCAAAATAATGCTATACTTACTCAAAACTTCCCTTAATTACGCAGCATAAAAACAGAAAATTATGCACGAATCAAACAACACCAAAACAGATAAATGTATCCATCAGTTATTTGAAGAGCAGGTCGATCAAGCCCCAGTAGCAGTAGCAGTAGCATTTAAACAACAACTAGAAATAGTCGGAACCAAACAACGGCAGACATGGATAAAAGGGAAGCGAATAGAACTAGCAGACATAGAAACTGCCCTATTATCAGTCTCCGGACTAGAACAAGCTTATGTATTAGCTCATCAAACCTTATTAGTAGCTTATGTCGTATTTGCCGGAGTCTGGAACCCGAAACAATTACACTCCCAAATTCAACAGCGGTTACCCCCAGACATGATTCCGGTAGCTCTTGTTCCTCTGTCGAGCTTACCCTTAACTGATAAAGGAAAAGTAGACGAAGTAGCATTAGGGCGTTTTCCAGTAATTGATGAAGATTTAGTACAACGATGGGAAACTGAACTCAAAACATTACCAGAAATAGAAAAAGTAGCAGTGGTAGTGCAACAGAAAATATTAAAGTTGCCACCATTGCATCTATCAGACTTGCTGCCATCAGAACAAATAAAACTTCCTAATAATGGTGCAACTCCCGTAGCAGAAAAGTCAGTTCCCACAACAGAATTACAAACCCAATCAACATCAGGAAAACCAGCTATCAGTGCAGGAGAAGCAATCAAGTGGTCGCAAAATGCACCAACTACTTTAGCACAAGTATTAGAACGAGCAGCTCAAAATCAGGGGGATACAAATCTGATATATATTCAGTCAGATGGAGAAGCGATCGCTCAAACCTATAGTGAGTTGTGGGTAGAAGCTCAAAGAATATTAGGTGGGTTGAGACAGTTAGGATTGAAACCTCAAGATAAAGTAATCTTTCAGTTAGAATCAAATCAAGATTTTATCAGTGCATTTTGGGGTTGTTTGTTGGGAGGGTTTGTACCTGTACCAGTATCAGTACCCCCTAGTTATGACCAATCTCATAGTAGTCTGACAAAACTGGAAAATACTTGGCAAATGTTAGGACAACCTTTGATACTCACAGATAGGAAATTAGTATCATCTGTGCGTGGGTGGTCGCAACGTCTGAATTTAGGTAGGTCTGTGGTTGAAACTTTGGAACAGTTACGAGGTTTTGCACCAGATACAAATATTTATAAAAGTCAACCACAAGACCTAGCAGTTTTGCTGTTAACTTCTGGCAGCACTGGGATACCTAAAGCGGTAATGCAGGAAAACAGCAAGCTATTGAGTATGTCTGCTGGTACAATTGCCATGAACCAATTTTCTAGTCAGGATGTCACCTTGAATTGGATGCCGATGGATCATGTGGGAGCATTGGTATTTCTGAGTATTATGGCAGTTGACTTAGGATGTCAGCAGATTCATGTACCGACACAATTGATACTGCAAAACCCACTCAAGTGGTTAGATTTAATTGACCGTCATCAAGCAACAATTAGTTGGGCACCAAATTTTGCATTTACTCTGATTGGCGATCGCGCAGAAGAGGTTAAACAACGACACTGGAATTTGTCTCCAATGAAATTTTTAGTAAATGCAGGAGAAGCAATAGTTACTAAAACTGCTAGAAACTTTCTCAAACTTTTAAGTTATTATGGTTTATCGACTAAAGCTATTCATCCAGCTTTCGGAATGTGCGAGACTTGTTCGGGAATTACATGGTCTAATAGTTTTTCTCTGGAATCTTCATCTGATGACGATCAGTTTGTTGAACTTGGTCCACCAATTACCAGGGCATCTTTGAGAATTGTTGATGCAAATCAAGAAGTAGTTGGAGAAGGAGCTATTGGGTCTTTACAAGTAAAAGGCGCATCAGTGACATCAGGTTACTATCAAAATCCGGTGGCAAATCAAGAAGCTTTTACCGAAGATGGTTGGTTTAAAACAGGAGATTTAGGGTTTCTGAAAAACGGGTGTTTAACAATTACTGGAAGACAAAAAGATGTAATTATTATCAACGGTTTAAACTACTATAGTCATGAAATTGAATCAGCAGTAGAAGAATTGCCAGAAATAAAAGTTTCTTACACCGCAGCTTGTGCTGTGCGAGAAAGTAATGGTAATACAGATAAATTAGCGATATTTTTTAATAGTGAAAAAACAGAGGAAACAGAGTTATTAGCTTTATTAAAAACTCTCAGAGAACAAGTAGTAAAACGAATGGGAATTAATCCAGATTATTTAATCCCCCTAGACAAAGACTTAATTCCTAAAACTTCTATCGGTAAGATTCAACGAACTCAACTAAGTCAAAGATTTGCCACAGGAGAATTCAAAGAAATTTTAAAACGGATAGATTTAATCACCGAAAATAACAATACAATTCCTGATTGGTTTTATCAAAAAAAATGGCGGATAAAACAAGGAAATTATCAGCCACAAAAATTAGCTAAAAATGAAGTATTCTTAGTATTTATAGACCAATTAGGATTAGGTAAACAGTTTTGCCAAAAGTTAGAAAATAATTCTCAAGCTTATGTGCAAATAGAACTAGGAGAAACTTTCAAAAAAATTAATGACAATCACTATATAATTGCTCCAGATGTTCCAGAAGACTATCAACAACTGTACCAATCTCTAGCAACAGAAAAACTCCAAGTCGGAGCAATTATTCACCTGTGGCATTATGATAAATCTCAAGGAGAAATTACTGATATCAAAACTCTAGAAACAGCACAAAAAACAGGTATTTACAGTTTCTTATTCCTCCTACAAACTTTCGGTAATCAGAGCCAAGATTATCCAGTACGACTACTGTATGTTGCCAATAATAGTCAGTCTCTCAATCCCCAAGAAGCAATTTCCTATCAAAAAGCAACAGTACCAGGTTTGTTGAAAACTATTCCCCAGGAAATCCCTAACTGGCATTGTCGGCATCTAGACTTACCACAAAACTCATTAGAAGTCAATAGCGATCGCATCCTTCAGGAATTAACTATTGATGCTAAAGATTCAGAAGTTGCTTATCGAGATGGAGAGCGTTGGGTATCAGGTTTGGAGAAAATTGACCTACCTTCAAAACCATTACAACCGTTACCATTCAAAACAGGAGGAACTTACCTTATTAGTGGCGGTTTAGGAGGAATAGGGATAGAAATTGCTGGGTATCTCCTGGAGCATTATCAGGCAAAACTATTGTTGTTAGGTCGTACCGCTCTACCAGATAGTAACAGTTGGAAAATTTATTTACAGCAAGGAGGTAAACTAGCACAGAAAATCAAAGCTTACCAACAATTACAAAAATTAGGTGGTGAAGTGATTTACCAAGGGGTAGATATTGCCAATCAAAAAGCAGTGCAGGAGGTAGTACAGCAAACTTTGTCTGGATGGCAGGTTTCACAACTGGATGGAGTGATTCATTTGGCAGGGTTGATGCAGGAGCGTTTGCTGAGGGAGGAAACACCAGAAAGTTTAGCTGAGGTATTACGTCCTAAACTCATAGGAACTTGGGTATTACATCAATTGCCAGAATTGCAACCAAAGAGTTTGTTTATCAACTTTTCCTCTATTAATGGTTTCTTTGGTGGCACAACGGTGGGAGCTTATGCAGCAGCTAATAGTTTCTTGGATGCTTTCTGTTACTATCAACGCGATCGGGGTCAGTTACAGAGCTATTGTTTAGCTTGGAGTATGTGGGATGAAATGGGGATGAGTCGGGGTTATCAGATGAAGGAGTTAACTCAAGCTAAGGGATATTTAGCTGTGGGATTATCTCAAGGTATGTCTTCACTATTAGCTAGTTTATGCTACGACCAACCATACTTAATGGTGGGTTTGGATGGTAGTAATGTTAATATCCGCAGGTTTACCACTGTATCGGATACTCTGCAACAATTAACGGCTTATTTTACTACTAATGGTAAGGGTAAGCCAAATGTGAGTGTTCTGGAGCGTCAGGTAGAGGATGCGGTGGGTAAACCTAGTAGTTGCGCTGTAGTGGAGTTGGCAGAAATGCCTTTGACTGATAGTGGGGAAGTTGATATAGGTTTACTTCGAGAGAGTAATTTGGGTCGCTCTACTACTGAAAGGGTAAAACCGAGAAATGAGATGGAGCGTCAAATTGCTCAAATTTGGCAGGAGTTGCTTGGGGTGTCCCAGGTGAGTATCTATGATAATTTCTTTGAGTTGGGGGGCAATTCACTGTTGGCAACTCAGGTGATTTCTCGTTTGCGACAGACTTTTGAGAAGGAACTCAACTTAAAGCTTTTATTTGAGTATCCGACTATTACTGGTATAGCTCAAAACCTGGAAGTGCTGCGTCAAGTTGCTCAAAATCAGACTACATTAACTTCTGAAACAGAAGAAGAAGAAAAGGAGAGGTTTTTGTTATAGACATCCCCAAAAATTCAAAATAAAATCAATTATCATATATAAATTATAAATTATTCCCCTCCCAGGAGGGGTTAGGGGTGGGTTCCCTATTCCCTATTCCCTATTCCTTATTCCCTTTTTTCTGGAGATGTATTATGAAAATAGTTGAGTTTATATCTTATCTACAAAATCTAGGTATCAAAGTCTGGATAGAACAAGAGCAACTAGGGTGTGATGCTCCAAAGGGAGTAATGACACCAGAGTTGAAACAAGATTTAATCGCTCGTAAAACAGAAATTATAGAGTTTTTGCGTCAGGGGTATAAAACTCAAGAACAGTTTATTAAACAAGTTTCTAGAGATGGCAAATTACCTTTATCCTTTGCTCAGGAAAGGTTATGGTTTTTGAATCAGTTGTTTCCTAATAATCCCGCTTACAATGTACCAATTGTTCTGACGATAGACGGTACTTTAAATGTTGTCGCCTTGGAGCAAAGTCTGAACGCAGTTATCCAACGCCATGAAACTTTGCGGACTACCTTTTTCGAGATCGATGGAAAACCCGTACAGATAGTTGCTCCGGTAACTGACTTGAAACTGCCAGTGGTAGACTTGCAAAATAACTACTCGCCCCAGGAACAGTCAGAAAAAGTTCAACAGCTAATCAGACAGGAAGCAATGACACTGTTTGACCTAGCTAAGGGACCAGTGTTACGAGTTACTTTGTTGCGACTTGACCCAGAACGTCATGTACTGCTGATGACAATGCACCACATTATGTGCGATCTCTGGTCTTTAGGAATTTTAGTTAAAGAGCTATCTAGTTTCTATGCAGGTTTTTCTCAGGGAAAATTTTCTAATTTACCAGAACTACCTATCCAGTATGCAGACTTTGCTTATTGGCAACGAGAATGGTTTGCTGGAGGGGTGCTGGAAAAACAATTGAATTACTGGAAAAAACAACTGACTGGAGTTTCCCCAGTTCTGAAACTTCCTACAGACTACCCCCATCCTGCTAAACCTACATTTAAGGGTGGGAGCAAGTCTTTTCAAATAAATCTAGATTTGACTAGAAAACTAAGACAGTTAAGCAAAGAGTCAGAAAGTACATTATTTATGACTCTGTTATCTGCATTTTTTGTTTTATTATCCCGTTACAGCGGTCAATTAGATTTAGTAGTAGGTTCTCCTATTGCCAATCGCAATCGAGGGGAAATTGAATCATTGATTGGTATGTTTGTCAATACTCTTGTGTTACGAGCTGACTTGTCAGATAATCCCACCTTCCAAGAATTATTAAATCAAGTAAGAGAAACTACCTTAGAAGCTTACGCTCACCAGGATTTCCCATTTGAGAAGTTAGTAGAGCAGCTCAAGATACAGAGAAATTTAAGTCATAACCCTTTAGTACAGATAGCGATCGCTCTCCAGAATACTAAAATGGAACCTTGGAATTTACCCGGTTTAAGGGTAAGTCAAATGTTGGATTCTGATTTCACCAGATTTGATTTGGAAGTTCAGTTGATGGAAGTTTCATCAGGTTTGGAAGTTTCTTGTAACTACAGCAGAGATATTTTTGAGTCAGATACAATAGACCGGATGATGAAGCATTTCCAGGTTTTGTTAGAAGCAGTTGTGACTCATCCAGAACAAAGGGTATTGCAATTGCCATTAATGACAGAAGTAGAGTTAGACCAGATACTGGTGGAGTGGAACGATACCAAAACAGATTATCTAAAAGACAAATGTATCCATCAGTTATTTGAGGAACAAGTAGAGAAAACACCAGATGCAGTCGCAGTAATATTTGAGGAGCGGCAACTTACCTACTTCGAGTTAAATTGTCGAGCTAATCAATTAGCTCACTACTTGCAAAGTTTGGGTGTCAGACCAGAAGTATTAGTGGGTATTTGTGTAGAGCGATCAGTAGAAATGGTAATTGGTTTGTTAGGTATCCTCAAAGCAGGTGGAGCTTATGTACCATTAGACCCCAGTTATCCAGCAGCACGTTTGAGTTATATATTGGAAGATGCAACAGTACCAATATTAGTAACAACTAAATCAGTTTTATCAGATTTGCCACAACATTCAGCCAAAGTGGTTTGTTTGGATAGAGATTTAGAAACAGTCCCCTCATCTCAAGAAAGTACAGTTAACGAAGTCAGAAGTCAACCCACCCCTCGCCCCTCCCCCTCCCAGGAGGGGAACTCAGAAGTCAGAAGTTGTTTTGGTAATGGGGATTTGAGCAACTCTCCAAAAACGTTTCACCCATCGAGGGGGGGTTTTAGACCCAATTATTTTGATAATCCTGCTATTGGAGTAACTCCAAATAATTTGGCTTATGTAATTTATACTTCAGGTTCAACAGGAAAACCAAAGGGAGTCTTAATTTCCCATCAAAATGTCACGCGCTTATTCAAAACAACTGAAGCAATTTACAATTTTAATGCTCACGACTGCTCGACACTATTTCATTCCTACGCTTTTGATTTCTCTGTGTGGGAACTGTGGAGCGCTCTGCTGTATGGTGGTCGCCTTGTAATTGTTCCGTACTGGGTTAGTCGTTCTCCCAAAGAATTTTACGATCTGTTAGTCCAACATCAGGTTACTGTACTGAATCAAACTCCATCTGCATTCGCTCAACTAATTGAAGTCGATCAAGACTATAGTGTTGATGCTCTCAAACTACGATATGTCATCTTCGGGGGGGAAGCTCTACAGATAAAAACTCTTGCTCCATGGTTTGAGCGTCATGGCGATCGCTCTCCTCAGTTAATCAATATGTATGGTATCACCGAGACAACAGTCCATCTCACATACCAAATCTTGAGTACAGACAACATAGAACAGGTCAGTAGTCCAATTGGAAAAGCTTTAACCGATCTGAAAATTTATATCCTCGATCGCTATTTACAACCAGTACCCATAGGAGTAACAGGAGAGCTTCACATTGGTGGCGCAGGTTTAGCACGAGGATATCTAAACAGACCAGAATTAACAGCAGAAAGATTCATACCTAACCCTTTTGAAAAAAACTCGAAACTATATAAGACGGGAGATTTAGCTAGATATTTACCCGATGGAAATCTAGAATTTATCGGTCGCATCGACAACCAGGTAAAAGTACGAGGATACCGTATTGAAACAGGAGAAATAGAATCGACTTTAACTCAAAATCCTAGTGTTAAACAAACAGTGGTATTAGCAAAAGAAGATAACTCTGGTCATAAAATTCTAGTCGCTTATCTCGTGCTAGAAAGTGAAACTCCAGAAGGAACGCAGACAGAAGCAATAGGGAAATTGAAACATTATCTGAAACAACGGTTGCCGGAGTATATGATACCAAGTTGGTTTGTAGTCTTGCCACAACTGCCACTGACTCCCAATGGTAAGGTAGATCGTAAGGCATTACCTGTACCAAATGTAGCCAGTAGTGTGTCAACGGAGTATGTCGCTCCCCAGACGCAGACACAAAAAGCATTAGCAGAGATTTGGAAAGAAGTTTTGGGAATAGAAAAGGTAGGAATACATGATAATTTCTTTGATTTGGGGGGTCATTCTTTGATGGCAACTCAGGTTGTGTCTCGGGTGCGACAAACCTTTAATATAGAGTTACCCCTCACAAAGTTATTTGAAAATTCCGAACTGGTGAGTCTAGCTCAGGAAATAGAGCTATATTTAGCTCAGAGCCAAAATATAGAAACAGTAGTCATTCAACCAAGAGATAAAAATGAAAACCCCCCACCCTTATCACATCCACAACAAAGGCTATGGTTTATTGAAAAAATGGATTTGAGTAGCAACGCTTACAATCAACCATTAACTCTACATCTAGTAGGTAAAGTAGATTATGTCGCTCTACAAACAAGTATCAACCAAATTATTGCTCGCCATGAAACCCTGAGAACTACTTTCAGTGAAATCAATGGTACACCAGTACAAATAATCAAACCCCCTTTTGAACTACAACTACCCATACAAGATTTAAGTGAGTTAACACCATCTGAGCAAACCGTCAAACTCCGACAGCTACTTCAACAAGAAAATGAACAAACATTTAATCTAGAAATAAACCCTCCTATACGCGCTCAGTTGATAAAACTAGAAACAACAGAACACATACTGCAAATCACATTACATCATATAGCTAGCGACGGTTGGTCACTGACCGTATTATTCAAAGAACTCTCAGCAATTTACACTGCCATACTAGAAAACCAACCATCCCCATTACCTCCACTACCAATACAATATGCAGACTTTGCAGTGTGGCAGCGGAACTACTTACAAGGTGAAATTCTTGAAACCCAACTCAACTATTGGAAGCAAAAGCTGCAAGACTTACCTCAACTACAACTACCCACAGACCATCCCCGACCCCCAGTTCAAACCTTTAATGGGGGAGGTATACCGATAAACATATCAGCAGCAGTAACATCAAAAGTTAAACAACTCAGCCAAAAACAGGGAACCACCCTATTTATGACTTTGCTCGCAGTATTCAAAGTATTACTGTTTCGTTACAGTGGTCAAGAAAGCATAGTAGTAGGGACAGCGATCGCCAACCGCAACCGTACAGAAATAGAAGGGTTGATAGGTTTCTTTGTCAACTCCCTAGTCATGTACACAGACCTGGGAGGGGAACCAAGCTTCACAGAAGTATTAAACCGAGTTAAACAAACAGCTTTAGAAGCTTATACTCACCAAGATATACCCTTTGAGAAATTGGTAGAAGAGTTGGACCCTCAAAGGTCTCTATCGCAAAACCCCTTATTTCAGGTGATGTTTGCCCTTCAGCAGGAGGAAATATTCAAACCATCCTTTAGCTTACCTAACTTAGAGATAGGGTTCGGTTGGGAGCGATGGATGGGAGATAAAATGACAGTGCGGATGGATATGGAATTACATCTGTGGCAAGCAGGAGATGAAATCAAAGGATTTTGTGCCTATAACCGAGACTTGTTTGAAGCTGAAACTATTAGTAGGATGCTGTCACATTACCAAAATTTACTATCAGCAGCAGTAGAGACGACCGAGGGACCTATTAGTCAGTTGCCATTGATGACAGAACCAGAGCTAAACCAAATACTGGTGGAGTGGAACGATACCAAAACAGATTACCCCACAGACAAATGTATCCATCAGTTATTTGAAGAGCAAGTAGAGAAAACACCAGATGCAGTCGCAGTCATATTTGAAGGGGAACACTTAACATATCAACAGTTAAATTGTCAAGCTAATCAATTAGCTCACTACTTGCAAAGTTTGGGTGTCAAACCAGAAGTATTAGTGGGTATTTGTGTAGAGCGATCGCTAGAAATGGTAATTGGTTTATTAGGTATCCTCAAAGCAGGTGGAGCTTATGTACCATTAGATCCCAGTTATCCACCAGCACCTTTGAGTTATATCTTGGAAGATGCAGCAGTACCAATATTAGTAACAACTAAATCAGTTTTATCAGATTTGCCACAACATTCAGCTCAAGTAGTTTGTTTGGATAGTGATTTAGAAACAGTCTCCTTATCTCAACAAAGTACAAATAATCCTGCAATAACTCCTGAAAATTTGGCTTATGTAATTTATACTTCAGGTTCAACAGGACAACCAAAGGGAGTCTTAATTTCCCATCAAAATGTCACGCGCTTATTCCGCACAACTGAATCAATTTACAATTTTAATGCTCACGACTGCTCGACATTATTCCATTCCTACGCCTTCGATTTCTCTGTGTGGGAACTGTGGAGCGCTCTGCTTTACGGTGGTCGCCTTGTAATTGTGCCGTACTGGGTTAGTCGTTCTCCCAAAGAATTTTACGATCTGTTAGTCCAACATCAGGTTACTGTCCTGAATCAAACTCCATCTGCATTCACTCAACTAATTGAAGTCGATCGAGGATATAGTGTTGATGCTCTCAAACTACGATATATCATCTTCGGGGGGGAAGCTCTACAGATCAAAACTCTTGCCCCATGGTTTGAGCGTCATGGCGATCGCTCCCCTCAGTTAATCAATATGTATGGTATCACCGAAACAACAGTCCATGTCACATACCAAATCTTGAGCAGAGAGAGCATAGAACAGGTTAGTAGTCCAATTGGAAAAGCTTTAGGCGATTTGAAAATTTATATCCTCGATCGCTATTTACAACCAGTACCCATAGGAGTAGCAGGAGAACTACATATCAGTGGTGCAGGTTTAGCACGAGGATATCTAAACAAACCAGAATTAACAGCAGAAAGATTCATACCTAACCCTTTTGAAAACAACTCAAAACTTTATAAGACGGGAGACTTAGGTAGATATTTACCCGATGGAAATATAGAATATATCGGTCGCATCGACAACCAGGTAAAAGTGCGAGGATATCGTATTGAAACAGGAGAAATAGAAGCAGTCCTCACTCAACATCCCAGTGTTAAACAAACAGTGGTATCAGCAAGAGAAGATAACTCTGGTAATAAAATTCTAGTCGCTTATCTTGTGCTAGAAAGTGAAACTCCAGAAGTATCGCAGACAGAAGAAATAGGGAAATTGAAACAGTATCTGAAAGAGCGTTTGCCGGAATATATTATACCGAGCGGGTTTGTAGTGTTGCCACAACTGCCACTGACTCCCAATGGTAAAGTAAACCGTAAGACATTACCTATACCGGATAATATCAGTAGTGTGTCAACGGAGTATGTTGCTCCTGAAACGGAGACACAGAAAGTATTAGTAGAGATTTGGCAAGAAGTTTTAGGAATAGAAAAGGTGGGAATATATGATAATTTCTTTGATTTGGGGGGTCATTCTCTAACTGCAGTCAAATTAGTTTCTAAGATATCCACAAATTTCAACATTAGTCTCTCAGTAAAAACTTTATTCTTACACCCAATAATTGCTGATTTAAGTAATATAATCACAGAATTACTAAACAATAAAAGTGTCTCTCAACAGCCAAGTTATCAATCAATTCAAAATGAAGTTCAGGAAACATTAAAGGAGAAAGTTGTACAATCTAAAAATTCCGAGTATGTACAATTTGAATCTCGTTCTTTATTATCTTTATTTGCTGTCGGTAAAATTCCTCCTGTCGATGCTGTAGCTTTAGGTTATTTAGGAGAATATGATGCAGAAATATTTGATTATAGTCGAGAAAATATTATTGAAAATATCTTTGGAAATCTTCCTTTTTGGATAATGATAAAACAGACTAATTGGGGTCGAATTGCAATAATAATTTTGCCTCGATTTATTTCTGATTTATATAACAATCAAGATGATACAGTACAGGTAATTATTGAAGCATTAGAAATGGCTAGAATAATTGGTGCTAAATTTGTTTCTTTGACTGGCTTAATTCCTTCTGCTACTGATTATGGTTTGGCAATTAACAAGGCAATTGCTAATCGTCAGGATTTGCCAAAAATTACGACTGGACATAGAACAACTGGTGCTGCTGTTGTACTTACTATTAAGAAAATATGCGAGGAAGGTGGTCGAGATTTAAGTACAGAAAAAGTAGGATTTATTGGCTTAGGTTCTGTGGGAATGAATGTGCTGCCTTTAATGTTGAAATGCTTACCGCATCCTCAAGAAATTACTCTTTGTGACGTTTATAGTAAGTGGGAATTTTTGGAGAATATTCAACAATATTTAGTACAAAAATTTGGTTTTAAAGGTCAGATAAATTTGGCATTATCAAAAACAACAGTTCCCGAACAAATTTACGACTCTACTTTAATTGTGGGAGCTACAAATGTCGCAGATGTATTAGATATTATGCAGGTTAAACCTGGTACGCTAATTGTTGATGATTCTAGTCCTCATTGTTTTTCAGTAGAGAAAGCTATTCAGCGTTTTCAGGAACGAGAAGATATATTGTTTAGTGAAGGTGGAATGTTGCGATCGCCATTTCCTATAAAAACAACAGTCTATTTACCACCCTCTGTAGAAAAGATAATGAATAATGCTCAAAGGGCAGCAGTTTTTAATTCAAATCCTTTTAATATCATGGGTTGTGTTTTTTCTAGTTTACTCTCATCTGAGTTTGAGCAACTGGAACCTACTGTAGGAATTTGCGATGGAGAAGAGTCTCAATTACATTACCAAATTTTGCAAGAATTAGAATTTGAAGCAGGGGATCTACATTGTGAACATTATGTACTTCCAGCAAAATCAATTGCCAATTTTAGACAGCGTTTTGGGTTTGCTTATGGAAAGTCTTATGGGTGAGGGTAGGAGACAGGAGACAGGAGACAACCCACCCCTAACCCCTCCCAGGAGGGGAGAAATGGGAATCAGCGAGGAGGTAGGAGTAACAATTGTCAATTTGGGATTTTTCTGCACTTTGGAGGAGGGAAAGCAGAAGGCAGAAAGCAGAAGGTAGAAGGGAAAGAAAAGTTCAAAGGGAGTTATATCATGTCCGGATAATTAGTTATAAAAAAACTTTCTCCTTCAACTCTAGTTCTTCCTCTTCCTTCTTCTTTCTTCCCTCCTGACTCCTGACTCCTGACTCCTGACTCCTAATAAATAGCTTAGTTATTTGTAGCAAACATTTATCGCGCTTGGTATTAGTACCTAATTCTCGGATCGATATAAGCATTTAAAATATCAATAAAAATACTAACTACCACAACAATTCCGGCAAAAAATACAACAATTCCCTGTACTGTAGGATAATCTCGCGAACTAATTGCCTCATATAATCTATTCGCTAAACCAGGCCAAGAAAAAGTTACTTCGGTTAATATTGCTCCTCCTAATAAAGCAGCAAAAGTTAATCCTAAAATTGTAATTACTGGTATCATGGCATTTTTGAAAGCATGAGCAAATAGTATTTTCAATTCGGGAATACCTCTAGCTCTAGCAGCTTCTACATAATCAGATTTTAATGTTTGTTTGAGATTAATTCTGACTATTCTTTCAAAAATACCACTAAGCAAAATTCCTAATGTTAAACTTGGCAAAGCTAAATAATATATAGAGGTGAAAAAATGATTGATATTACCACTAAAAATACTATCAATTGTGTATAGACCTGTAATAGTTGGAGGTGGATTTTCAGTAATAGGAAAACGAGTACCTAAAGGAAACCATTTTAACTGTACTGCAAAAATTAATTGTAAAATCATCCCAGCCCAGAAAGGTGGAACTGCATAAGTAATAATTCCAAATAAACGCCCACCAATATCTAACTTGGTATCAGGGTGAGAAGCTGCAATAGAACCAACAGTAATACCAACAATTAGAGCGATCGCCATACTAAATACTGCTAATTCTACAGTGGCAGGAAAATAATTTTGAATAATTTGCCAGACTGACTCCCCGCGAGTGGTCATTGATGTACCAAGGTCAAAACTGAGTAATTTTCCTAGATAATTAAGATACTGTTCCAGTAGTGAGCCATCTAAACCAAGTTCTACTCTTAGAGCTTCTTTTGTTGCTGTTGATACTTTTGGTCCAAGAATAGCATCTACGGGGTCTCCTGGTGTTGCTCTTAATAACAAGAAAACTAATGTGCTAATCGTCCACAACATCAGTGGAGCTAATAGCAAACGTATTAATATATAAGAATATAAGGCTTTAGAACGAGACATTATTTCAAGTCAAAATTCAAAATTCAAAAGTCAAAAGTAAGAAATTAGAAGTAATTGCCTTTTATTGCTGATGGAAAAATAGGCAGCAAAGTTAAAAGTCAAAAGTCAAAAGTCAAAAGTAATTGCCTTTTATTGCTGATGGAAAAATAGGCAGCAAAGTTAAAAGTCAAAAGTCAAAAGTTAATTTCAAGTCAAAAGTCAAAAGTAATTGCCTTTTATTGCTGATGGAAAAATAGGCAGCAAAGTCAAAAGTCAAAAGTCAAAAGTTAATTTCAAGTCAAAAATCAAAAGTAATTGCCTTTTATTGCTGATGGAAAAATAGGCAGCAAAGTCAAAAGTCAAAAGTCAAAAGTTAATTTCAAGTCAAAAATCAAAAGTAATTGCCTTTTATTGCTGAATTGAAAAACAGGCAGCTTTTACCAATATCAATTAATTAACACTGTTTTGTGAGACTCTATCACTTATTGTGTTGCCAAAAATGTTAAATTTTTCACTAATTCTCTGCAACAATGCGCTTAATAATTATTACTCAGAGCTTAATTACTCTGATGATTGTCATTTTTTACTAAGTTGAGCTTCATAAAATAGAGAATTAGTATGACTTGCTAAGACGCATTTAAAATGTGTCTTAGCTTAACTACTGAATTTTATACTTCTTTATTCCTAAAAATAACATCTGCAACTCGACAAACTTCAGAAATTTCTTTAACATCGTGAACTCGTAAAATATCTACAGATTGAGCGATCGCTGCCACACAACCTACAGCAGTTCCCCAAACTCTTTGTTTAGCATCAGGTTGATTTAAAATTTTACCAATAAAACCTTTACGAGATAACCCTACTAAAATCGGACAATTTAAACTTTTAAACCTTGATAAATTACGGATAATTTCTAAATTTTGTTCGTAATTTTTAGCAAAACCAATACCAGGGTCAATAATAATTTTATCCCTTTCTATTCCTGCGGTTATAGCCGCCTCTATTCGACTCTCTAAAAAGTGATATATTTCCCCAATTAAATCTTGATAATCTGTCAATTGTTGCATTGTTTTTGGCGTACCTCGAATGTGCATTAATACAATCGGCACTTTAAGAGCAGCAACCACTGAAAACATATCTGAGTCATAAGTTCCCCCAGAAATATCATTAATTAAATTAGCACCAACTTCCACAGCTTTTTGTGCAACTACCGCTCTAGTTGTATCAACAGAAATTGGAATTTCAGCACAAATATTTTGCTGATTTCTTAATAACTTGATTATTGGTAAAACCCGATTAATTTCCTCCTCCAGAGACACAACTTCAGCCCCAGGTCGAGTAGATTGACCGCCAATATCAATCAAATCGGCACCATATTCTACCATTTTTTTGGCTTGTTTTAAAGATGTTTCTAGCGTATTAAAATCACCACCATCACTAAAACTATCTGGCGTTACATTTAAAATACCCATAATATAGGTACGTTTTCCCCAAGCAAAATTTTGATAGTAATTGTGCATTTTAATGATGTTTAATAATTAATGCAGTAACAGTTAAATAATTTATCTTTTCTGTGGCGGTTTTATAGGAGTCGAAGGAAAGGTTAGGACAGTTCAAAAGTTTAAAGCTCGGACAAAGTAACACTTTTCCTTCTTCCTTCTTTCTTTTTTACTTCTGCTATAGTACCCCACCATCTACACAGTACTGAAAATTGTTTGGGGTTATGAGACACAAAGTGGCCGATCATTGACTATCCATAAGAATTAGACCTTCTGCCTTCTGCCTTCTGCCTTCTGCCTTCTTCAAGAGAGTTAATTTTAGGATAATTTAAGCAAAAGGGAAGAAAAAAATTGTCAACTATAACTGTTAGTAGAACAACAACTAAGTTGAATACTTAAACCAAATCTATAGATGATAGTGAGGTTTAATTATCCATAATTATTGCCACCAATTTATAGTTATGTTATAGTGCAAATTTTTGATAAAATTGGTGAATTTATATTTCTATTTTGCTGCAACATACTCTTTTTTCCTCCCTTTTTTAGTTTCTACAAGAAGTCTAATTAATCATCAAAAATCCTTAAATTATTTATAATTAATCAGACGAGAAAAACTATCCGAATCTAAACTTGCTCCCCCAACTAAAGCACCATCAATTTCTGGTTGAGCCATAATTTCATCAACATTATTAGGTTTAACAGACCCACCATATTGAATAGTGACATTAGGATTACTTAACTTACTACGAATTAAACCAATAACACGGTTAGCTTCTTTAGCTTCACAAGTATCACCAGTACCAATTGCCCAGATAGGTTCATAAGCAATTACCAGATTTTCCTGATTCACATCAATTAAATCTGTGGCCAACTGAGAAAAGATATGTGATTCTGTTTCACCAGCAGCTCTTTGCTCCTTAGATTCTCCCACACAGAGAATAGGGGTTAAACCATGCTTCTGAGCAGCTTTTAAGCGCAAATTAACTTTTTCGTCAGTTTCACCAAAATGTTGACGACGCTCACTGTGGCCAACAATTACATAACTAACTCCAATTTCCTTGAGCATTGGGCCAGAAATTTCTCCTGTATATGCTCCCTCATCTTCCCAATGCACATTTTGGGCACCCAACTTTATCCGACTCCCATGCAAATTTTTTGACATAAAATCTAGTGCAGTAAAGGGAGTGCAGAGAACTACTTCAGGTTTTTCAGGGATTTCTGTGAGTTGAGACATCAAACCCTGGAGAAACTCTTTAGCTTCTGCTTGGGTTTTGTACATTTTCCAGTTCCCAGCAATTATAATTTTTCTCACTGTTGATTTTGTAGACCTCAAACTTGACTATCTGCAACACTCCAGTCTAAGGCTTTATGAGTCCTTTTTCTAGACTTCAAAGAATAATTGTTTTCCTCATCACAATTGTGTTGATTGGAATGTTGTTATCAAACAGGATTGGGTCGCGCCACCCCGCCAAGAAATGGCGAAATATTTTTGGAGCGGAGCTCAAATCCCCTACTTCCCCTCCACCAGAGGGGTTAGGGGTGGTTTAACTTTTGACTTTTAACTTTTAACTTTTGACTTGATTATCCTACTGGCCAAATTCTAATCGAGCTTGCTCAACTATTTCTGCTGTGACGACTTCTTGCTCTGCTTCTCTGGCCAAATCTTCAATTCGCTTTCTTGCCTGAGCTCGAACAAAATAGGGAATATTTTTTAATTTAATTTGAGCTTCTGGCGTCCATTGTAATTCGTGATTAAAATTAGAATCAGTCATATTAAATCTTCCAGCATCGGTTTATCTGCCAGGGATGAAAATCTCTAGCTAATTAAGGAAAGTTCTCTTAGATTAGAACTCATATTACTTTATTATTTTTATTAGTCCATTTTAACTTAACTTTGTATTCTCAGAAATTCCAAACTAAACTATCAGGAAAATTTTAGGGAACTGGAAATATAAAATTTACAGCACTTTTTAAGATGGTGAGGTACAGTTCAATATTCATCTCTATTCCCGACTTCCAATTTTGTACCTTTCTCCTGCCTTATTATACCAATTCAAAAAAAGAATGTTACGAATAATAAGTGCGATCTAAATACTTTACAGAAAATGTCCCTTTGAGAAAAAAGAGAATTTACTAGCTCAAAACTGGTATTGAAGTAATTCATTCTGTACGTCGTCAATCCGACTGCTCCCCTACCTGACTCCTAAGAAATACCCTAGCTATTTGTAGCAAACATTGATAAAATTGGTATTACTCAGACTTTCTCTAGAGAAATTGCGATCTAAGTACAGAGGAATTTGAGTATGAGAATGCGATCGCATACCATGGGACACCATTACCCTCAATGTCTTCCCCAAAAGCTTGTCTTTTACCTGCTATAGTTATATATAGTATGTTTCATATCAGTGAGGTACATCTGGCGGGCAAGATGCCCGCATTTTATCCTTAATATTTGTAGATAATATACCACCGAATCTCTTGTAAAACTTAAGAAGAATGTATAAATGTGATGACAAAACTACATATTTATGAAGCAAAACAAGCCTCAAGATTTCGAGAACTACAAAATTCTTTACGCGATCGCTGGGAAAGTATAGATTTATGTGACCATGGTGACTCCGATATTTTGATTATTCCTTCTGTGACACTAGACCAACGGGAATTGCAAAAGATAGAGGGCAGTCATAATTATGAAGAACGATATCTATTTTCTTTGATTCGTCTGCGTAACCCCAGAACTAGACTAATTTACATTACTTCCGAACCTCTGCACCCGAGCATCATTGACTATTACTTACAACTATTACCAGGAATCCCATTTTCCCATGCTCGCGAGCGACTACTCCTATTTGCCACCTATGATACTTCTGCAAGACCTCTAACAGAAAAAATTTTAGAACGTCCACGCCTCATTGAGCGTATTCGTCTAGCATTGCGCCGGGATAAGTCCTACATGGTTTGTTATAACTCCACTTCACTTGAGCGAGAGCTATCCCTACAGTTAGGTATTCCTTTATTAGCATCAGACCCAGATTTGAATTTTTGGGGGACTAAAAGTGGCAGCAGGCAGATATTTACTGAGTGTAATATACCTCATCCTGATGGGAGTGAGTTAGTTTGGAATGTTGATGATTTGGCATTAGTAACAGCGCAGTTATGGGAGCGTCAACCTCACCTACAACGAATTGTGATTAAGTTGAATGAGGGATTTTCAGGCGAAGGTAATGCCTTGTTAGACTTACAACCATTGCAGAGAGAAGTGAATAGTGATAGGGTGACAGCAATACGCGATAGTTTTAGCACACTGCGCTTTCAGTCTGGTGATGAAACTTGGGAAAATTTTAGTCAGCGTATTTTTGAGTTAGGAGCGATCGCAGAAGCTTTTATAGAAGGAGATGTGAAGCGATCGCCAAGCGTACAAGGTCTGATTAATCCCAAAGGAAAAGTTGAAATTATTTCTACCCATGACCAAATTTTAGGCGGACCTGATGGGCAAATTTTTCTTGGTTGTCGTTTTCCTGCTGATGAAGCTTACCGATTACAGTTACAAGAATTAGGTATGAAAGTGGGAAAAAATTTAGCGGAAAAAGGTGCTTTAGATAGATTTGGTGTGGATTTTATTGCTGTATATCAAGGTGAAAATGCTACCCCAAAATGGGATTTATCTGCAATTGAAATTAACTTGCGTCGTGGTGGTACAACTCATCCATTTATGACATTAAAATTATTAACAAATGGATATTACGATCGTACTACTGCCTTATTTTATAGTCAGCAGGGACGGGCAAAATTTTACAAAGCTACTGATAATTTACAAAAAAGTCCTTATCGGGGTTTATTACCTAATGATTTGATGGATATTATTGCCTTTAATCAATTACATTTTGATAGCTGTACTGAGACCGGAACTGTATTTCACATGATGGGTTGTTTATCACAATTTGGCAAATTAGGTTTAACCAGTATTGGTAATTCTCCTGAACAAGCGGAAGAAATTTATCAAAAAGTTGTTAATGACCTAGATATTTCTTGTCAAACTTCCAGTAAGTTTGGTGTTCAACATTTCGGTTTTAGTTCTTTCTAGAGAAAAATTATTGAAGAAGGAGTCAGGAGTCAGAACTCAGGAGTCAGGAGGGAAAATTGCATGGGGATTCTAACCCCAAACAATGAGGTAATAATTAATTGGCTTGCGCTCAAAAGTCTTTTAGTAGGGGTAGGAGACAGGAGACAGGAGACAGAAGACAGAACTCAGGTGGAACGGGGAATTATAGAGGAGGTAGGAAGAAAAGTTATCCCAAGATTGTTCTGCCATAATCGTCCCAAAATACTAGCATGCATGAGCTTTTTGGTGTAAAAAGCTTGCACTTTTTTCGACCAAAAAAGGCCAATACCAATATCAATCAATGGTTTGAAATTTAATCAGCAAGCCCTAATTATTAATTATTAATTATTAATTATTAATTAATGAATACTACTTTCCCATATCCCGCTTCATTTTTTCTAATTCTTCATCTGTTTCTAGACTTTTAAACTGTTCTTCCAATGGGTCTAATGAATTAGCAAAATTATATAAATTGGTTTGATTCCAGCCATCGGTTTCCCAGCGTCTTTCATTCCTAGCAGTATAACGATTAGCTTCAGCTTGAACAGCTTTTGCTCGTACTTCCTCCCGACGTTGTTTAATTTGACGATAGAGTTCTTTCGCTTGTTGGATGCGCTGCTTACATCCTTGCATCTGTCCCCAATGTTGATTACCTTGGCGTAAAAAAAATGCTTCCCTTTCTTGAGCAGCTTGAGCTAGGTCTGGTCGATTAGCTGTTCGTGCTTTTTCCACTCGGTTATGCCAACGCTTCACTTCTTGCGCTGTTGAAAGAATGTCTTGCTCTGATTTTTTTTCTTGGCGCTGGAGTTGCGCTATCAGACGCAAAGTGTCTTCTTCTTGTTTGCGTAGTTGCTCTTCGAGTGCTTGGAGTTCTAAATGAGGATTATTCCGCAGAAACTCTTCAAGCCTATTTTCTAGAAATTCGCTGAAATCGTCAAATAAACCCATAGTTAAGATTACATAAAATTAAGAGCATTAGGCAGTGGAAAATTTAACTTTATAACTTACAGGACTTACGCACAGGCACTAAATCAAGGGCTAATGCCATTCGCCCCTACATGGCGTTTTCAATGTGAATTTGCGTAAGTTATGACTCATATATTAGCAAAGAATGGGTTGGTTAGGACTTATGCTGATCGGAAACTGTAAGACAGGGAAATATTTTTCCCACAGATTAAGCTGTTCCCTGTTCCCTGTTCCCTGTTCCCTTAAACTAAAACTGTTGCCCTACAAAAACAGAACGAACTTCACCATTACGGCGAATTACAGCTTCTTGGTTTGCCACATTAACAAGAGTCCAACCACTACCACCAATATTCTCGCCTACATATATCCGACGCGCTACACCCTCAATTTCAAATAAAGCAGCCGAACGTTCCCCTAACTCCAAAATACCCACTAAGGTATTAATAGGAATCTGAACTTGACTTTCTGCCACTGCTTTCGTCGCAGGTATTTCTGCTGGCGGTGGAGGTAATTGTAATGGTTGTGTTGGCGCTTGTGACTCTTCTGATTTTGCTTCTGTTTCAGATTGAGTTTCTGCTTCTGGTTTAGTTTCAGGTTGGGACTGGGATGATGCTTCCGGTTGGCTTGTTGCTTCCGGTTTTGTTGCTACTTCTTGTGTTGGTTTAGCTTTCTCCTCTACTTTTGCCGTTTCTGCTTTTGCCGTTTCTGGTTTAGCTTTCTCCTCTACTTTTGCCGTTTCTGCTTTTGCCGTTTCTGTTGCTTCCGACCTTTCTGTAACGTTTTCAGCAGCATCTGCGGAGGCAGAAGCATTAGATGCAGATGCTGCTGATGGCTTTGGGGAAGATTCGGCAGGTTTTGGTGCTACTGCTACTGCTGAAGGTACAACAGTTGGCACTGGAGGAATTACCACCACTTTAGTTTCTGGAATAGTTATAGGTTCTTTTGCTACTTGTGCCTCCATGAGATCGACCAGTCGGTTGAGCGGTAATAGTAAGCTAGTGTTTGTTGGTTGGTTTGCAGGTACTGGTATTGTTGGTAAATTGTTGCTTGGTGGGGCGGGTGGTATACCAGGAATTTGTTGTTGTTGTTTGCGAGTTGCTTCTTTTTGTTCAATCATTTGGAGCGATCGCTCTATATATTCAGCAAATTCTTGATCTGCTACTGCTCTTGGACTCAATGTTTCTGATGATTCATTTGGCTTTTCTACATAACCTAAATAACCCAAAATTTTATCGAGTCCTCCCCTAGTTACTAACCACAAAGAAAGGGTGACTAATATAGAGGCAAAAGCTGCGCCTAAAAGTAGTTTATCTAACGATTTGCTTTGTTTTTTTTCTGCTTCTGCTTTAGCTAATTTTGCCTTTTCTTCTTTGTCAATTTCTTGAGGTTGAGTATTATTTTGAGGCAGAACAATTTGAGGAACCTTAATTTGCGTTAAAGAGACAACTTCTGGTCTAGCTACTTGAGTCGGTAAGCGACTACCACCATCCAATACTCGGTCAAGATCACGGAACATATCGTCCATCAAATTCTCAGCAAGATTATCTACCGAAATAGGCTCTTTAAATCTTGTTTTTTCTGAATTTTCTTCAGTTTTTTGGTAGTTCGTGGTCATATTCTTTTTTTACTCCCTATCCTCAATAATTTTTGATTTAAGAGTTTGTTTAATTTTGATTCAGATATTTTAGTTTACCAAGATTATGTAGTAACAGTGTCTCAGATGAGAATAATTATAGACATTTTAACTATAGTTTATAACTTGTTTAGCATTTAAGCTATATATCTTAATTTTGGCAAGGGGAACAGGGAATACCGGAGCTGGCAAGGAGGAATATATAATCTAAATTAGTCTACTACATGACTCTCTACTTTTATATCATTATTTTGAGTTTTTGTCAATAATTATTTGACTTTTTGGCCAAATTTCAGATTTATTCGTGGCAGTCTTATAGTAACTGCCAGGTTGCTTAGGACAATTAGTGCGAGCATCTTGCTCGCGTCTTAACGAAGTTAGAAGTCAGATAGGGGAGCCGTCGGATTGGCGACGTACAGAAGTTAACCCACCCCTAACCCCGACCGTGGAGGGGAAGTAGGGGATTTGAGCAACTCTCCAAAAATATTGCGCCTTAAAAGGCGGGGTTGTGCAACCCATATTATTTTGATAAATCATCATAATTACCCGATTTCCTAACTATAGTGGCGATTGTTATAGCTGCTGAGAAATTTGGTACAGCAATCTTGATCATTGCATCATTTTAGATGAAACAGTCCACTACTAAACTCTAACTAAACTAAGTTATAATTTAGGGAAAATAATAATAATTAGATTAGAATAGTATAGATTATGGCAACACTAGAAGAGGCTCTTATAATAGTTAACCAACTTTCCATTGAACAAAGAGAAATGTTATTAGAAATTGTTAAAAATCAAATGATTGAAGCTAGTCGAGAGGAAATAGCTCAAGAAGCAAAAGAAGCGATCGCCTCTTTTCATAGAGGAGAATTACAATCTCAGTCTATAGAAAATATTATCACTGAGTTACAAGCAACTTTAACAAAGGAACAAAAACAATGAAGTTACGCAATTTACTACTCTTTACAATATCTATAGCTACCTCGATGATTCTAGCAATATTATTTGTGGCTGAACTTTTGCGTTCTGAAAAAATAAATTATGCCTTATTTTTTGATGGAGTTGATGACTATGTTCAAGTGGCAAATACTAACGTAGTAAACCAAATTGGTAGTGGAGATTTCACATTTTCTGTACTGGTTTATGCATTAGAAAGTGAACAAGTACTTCACCCTCAGATTCTCTCTAATCGCACAACCAACGGTGCAGGATTTATGTTTGGATTTCATGGTCGTTGGAGAGGAAGTGAGAATAAGATACCTTATGTTCAACTTGATGATATTAATTGGATTGGGTATCCTAACCAACCTAACTTGCTAGATGGTCAATGGCATCACTTTGTTGCTCGTAAACAAGGGGATCGACTAACATATTTTGCAGATGGAAAACTTGTGGCATCTTTGACAACTTCTAGAATTGGAAACTACAATCTTGCTTCTGAGCAACCTCTCTTAATTGGTTGGGATTTAGTTAATCAATATCAGACACATTTCAAAGGTAAAATTGATGAATTAAGTATTTGGAATCGGGCATTAACTGATGCTGAAATAGAGTCTAAAATGCTTTATTCTCTTCGAGGTAATGAGCCAGGACTTATTAGTTATTGGCCTTTTGATGAAGGTTCTGGCAATCTTGTTAGAGATAAATCAGGTAATGGTAATCATGGAACTATTTATGGTGGCGCTGTCTGGACAACTGGATGGGTTTCAGAAATATAATGTTTGGTAAAATTATTGTAATTAAAATAGTGAACAATTAAATCACGATTATAATCTGGAACATTAAGGAAAGTTTTGGAGACCAAACCCCTACGAAATTACTATTTAACTTTTTCACAAATATATATAAAATATGGTTAATCAAATTACCGATCTAAAATTACTGTATGAAGTAGATTATTTATTGTGGTTAGAAAAAACAATCAAACTACTAAATAATCGTCAATTAGAAAACCTAGATTATGAAAACTTAATTGAGGAGTTAGAAGCATTAGGTAGAAGTGAAAAAAGTGCTGCTCAAAGTTTCGTTATTTTAATTATTCAACATTTACTATTTTATCAATATTGGGAGGAAGAAAAAGCTAATAACTCTAGGCAGTGGCGTGGAGAAATTTTTGCTTTTCGGACTCAATTAGAATTAAAAATAACAACAAATTTACGAAATCATTTAGCTGAAAGACTTGACTATCTTTATAGTAAAGCTAGAAAAAGCACTCAAATTAAATCAGAACTTCAGTTACCAGAAATTAACCCTTATTCTCTGGAACAGATATTGGATGAAGATTGGCTACCAGAGTAATTATTCAACATTTCCTGCTCTATCAATACGATTACACCACACTGTAGGGACTGTAGGGAAGTTGCATCAAGTCCCTATAGTGTTATCGTTTGCACTACTTATTGTTTTTGTTGTTTAATTTCTGCTAAAATTTCAGGTAATCTCTCGAAATCTGCCTCAGATAACTTACGCCCTGACTTAGATGTCAGACGGTCAGCTAACGCATAAAACGCCTCGGTATCGTCTCGATGATCTAATACATAAGCTCGTAATTCTGATTCATTCATGGTTTGAAAATTAGGATGATTCATAGAATTATTACCTCTCCATTTCTGTCAAACTCTAAATTGAGAGCTAAGTCTGCACTACGGAATAAATAATCGACCTGCTCCCATATAATATTCAATATCAATTACAATTTCCACCAGCTTTTCAATACAAGATTCTCTGTAACCATACTCGCTGACTCGATCTGGATTGGCGATAGTAATAATTGGGAAAGAGGTAGACGTATTTTCTTGGCGCATTACTCGTTCGAGGGAATCTTCACCCTGAGCATTACGGTTTGCTGTCAGTAAAAGCATTCGATTAGTTTGAGCAAATTCCCAAACAACTCGGTCATTGCTATTTGCTGGCAACCCAATCTCTCTAAATGTAACTAATCGAAGGTCAATAAGGTCTAACCATCCTCCATTAACAAGACTTCCAGAAAGCAAGATAGCTTCTCGGTTTAAATTGTAGTCAACCAAAATAATCATTTTTTCCTTGCTTGACGCTTGGTTTTCCTTTCTATCAGTTTAACTCGAACTGCTTCATATCCTGGATGGGGAGGACTTGCCGCAATTTTTGCCAAGCGGTCGCGATTTCGTTCTTCCCAATATGCTCGAATTTCTGCTGCCATCCTCAAAACTTCCTGATACTCTGCCTCAACTTCTACTTGATGGTTTTTAATATAAGAAAGAACACCATGGAGTTCCTCCTCAGTAAGGTCGAAAGCATCGCGAATGTACTTGGGTGGATACTCAGCTTTGAGATAATCCATAATGTCATAGAGAGTAATGCGAGTACCAGAAATCGTCAGACCTCTTTCAGTACGGATAATAATTGCTTCTTTGTTAGGTTGGTTTATCATATTCCTTGTTGGCGTGAAAAATTTCAGCAGTCTTGTTTCCATTGTACTTTATATTTTGTTGGCGATTTATTGTGATTCCACGCATATTTCCTCTTTGGGTTCTAGTCTGGTTGTTCTAAGGGTTCGGCAGCAACTCTAACAAAGCCAGAAGTAGTACCTATTTTGGGGTCATTGATGTAGACACTGTAAAGGTAAAATTATTTATATGAATTAGGTATATATAGAGTTAATTATCGCAAAATATAACTATATATAGTGTCAAAGCTGTAAAAATTCTACTTTTTAGTTGAAAAATTGCATACTATTGCCTGTAGGAAATAACTTGTGAATGCAATAGTATGCAGATATGAAAAAATCTATTAATCAAGCTTTTGGCAGAGTGCTTGCTGCATACAGACAACTAGAAGGTTTATCCCAGGAAGATTTTGAAGGTGCCGCTCATCGTACATATATTAGTGACTTAGAAAGGGGGTTGAAAAGTCCGACATTGGAAGCGGTTTCAAAACTTGCTGAACGCCTAAAGATTCATCCAACTGAGCTTATTGCTCAAACTTTTGCTTTGTTAGAAACAGATAAAATGCGATCGTCTCAATCTGTAATCAAGTACATCCTTAATAATTATACTAAAACAGACTTTACTTACACTAATAAAGGAGAAATGTTCACCTCGAAAGAAGTAGAAAAAGCAGCGATATTGACAAATACAACAGTAATTACTCTGGCAATGATATTTGAACAAGTTGTCGGTATTAGTTTGTTTGAAGTAATAGATCAAAAGCCAACTGGAGCATTCATCGGAGCAATTTTTGTCTCAAATTTTGCAAATATTTCCTCACATTTGGTACTTAACCCATCTCAAACTGGTTATCCAGATTTAATACCAAAGGAATATCTAAATAATTCATCAGCGATTAATTGGGATCAATTTCCTCATTGAGGAGTAGAAGTTAAAACATCTTGTGGAAATTTGAAAACAGGAGTAACCAGTAATTTACCCGTGGGTAATTCTAGAATATCTTTCCTAACAGGTTTAGATTGGAAAGGACATCATCAGTATATTAATAATTTACTAGCTTTATTCTGGGATTATTTTGAGGGAATACCAACAATTATGTCAGCTTTTTATTCTAATAAACTTGTACCAAATGACTTTTCCAATACAATTCCCAAAGCAGGAGGAGGAAGAACAACAAGTGTTTGTGTTACTAAAAAAACTGCTAGAGATAAATTGATGAATAATTGGGTTTTATTGCCTGATTTACCAGATTATATTCAGTTCTTTAAAAAGTTAGGAATTAACAACTAAAATTACTTAAAGAAAATAGTTCAAGCTGTAAAGGATTTTCTTTTGGAGTTGTATTAATATTTTTTTCAGTAATATTAATTAAATGTTGACCGAGCAAATACATAAATTTGGGTGGGATACTTTCGCCGATTGATTCTCTGATTAAACTATCTGATGCTTGCTTAATTTTTTTGTTTTTCCAAATCAAAGGTTCCCATTGATAATTAAAATCTGAAATAGTATGTAATTTACACGCTTCAGCTAAAGAGAGTACACGATTTTGTGTGGGATGAATATTACGATCTGAGCAAGGAAAACTTAAGTTTTTTGTTAGTGTAGGAGCGGGAATATCCCAGCTCATTCTCTTGTAAGCGCTGGTAAAACCTCGCATGATTCTCAATTTTCCATCTTTAGTTTTAGTAAATGGTCGTGGCAATAAATGACCATATTTAATGCAGTATAAAGGAGTATTATGATTCGCTCGATTAATACCTGAAGAATCACGAGAAGCTCTATGTATGGGGTTATTTTTAAACCCACATTTTGGGTTAATACACTGATTATTAAATGCTGAATCTCCTTCAGGAGTGTGACTAATCCATTGATATTTTTCAGGAGTTAATATAGGTACATAGTGAAGTGGTAAATTAGGATGTTTTGCAGTTTCTGAATTTCTGGCATCTAAAAAAGGAAAGTCACCTATAGCATCCTTAACTGTAATCCATTTAGGAAGTAAATTTTTCCCTAACTTATGATGAGTTTCTGGAGGGATTAAAGAACCACCAGACTGTAAATATTTTTTGGCAATTTGTAGTTTTGAATAAACTGTGATTAATCTTTTTCTACGTTGTGGAATACCATATTCAGCAAATTCAACAACTTTTGATTCACCGATATATTCAGAACCTAAATATTCAGGAATTAAATCTAAAATAGGTCTTAATTTTCCATTTTCATCTTCTATAACTGTATTAGACATTCGTGACACATTTTCAAAAATAATCCATTTTGGTTTTAATGCTACGGCGATACGAAGAGCAGGTAATATAAGTCTATTTCATGGGTCTAATTTTGGGCGTAGACCTTTTCTAGCGTTCAATAGAAGTGTTCCTAATCCATTTTGTGACATTCCCTGGCAAGGTGGTGTTGCAACTATGGCAAATAGTTCTTGGTTGCCAATTATTTTGTGAACTGTATTAATAATTTCTTCTTCTTTATCTAAAATATCTCCATTTATTACAGTAGAATTAGGAAAATTAGTTTTGATTAAACTTGCCCGTTCTACAATGAGTTCATTATGTAATAAGAATTGAACACCCGCAGTTTCAAATCCTTTATCGCCAATTCCTGAACCTGCAAATAAACTGACTGCTAATTTAGTTTCAAAAGAAGAAAACATAGGATAATATCAAGTAAGATTGAGTAAATAAAATAGTACAAATTTAATTATACATTACTCCTGCGCGATCGCTCTACCAGCATAAAAAAAACCTACAATTTTCACATTTTTCAAGACTGTTCAATAGGTCTACCTATTATTCCTCCTAGTTAAACTCAAGCAACGAATAATATTATATTCTGATACATCGAATTTAGTCAAAACTAACTACAAATGATGTTTTTTTTGATAAGTGGGAATATCAAGAAAGGGTTTGCTCTCCAAACCCTTATGGAATTGCAATTTATCGACAGATACCGAAAACTAAGTCAGAGATTACTTTTGACTTTTGACTTTTAACTTTTAACTTCCACAAGTCGATATTGCACTTCCAAATAAACCAACAAAGCATTAATATCTGCTGGATTTACCCCCCCTATTCTTGACGCTTGTCCAATAGTTAAAGGCTGAACTTTTGACAATTTTTCCCGCGCTTCCATTGACAAAGTATCAATAGAAAAATAATCTAAATTAGCAGGCAACTTCCTATTCTCTTGCCGACTAATTTGGTCGATTTGATTTTGTTGTCTTTGCAAATAACCGGAATATTTAATATCAATTTCGGCTCCTTCTTTTTCAACTAATTTCAAATCTAAATTCCCCAAATTATACTTTTCTAAATCCACATAATGGAAACCAGGTCGGCGCAACAAATCTGCTAAAGTAATCGAACCTTTAATTTTTGTCTGAGTATCGGCAACAATATTAATAGCAACCTCTTCTAATTCTTTAATTCGAGTCGAACTTAACCGAGCTTTTTCCCCATTAATATTAGTTTGCTTCCTCTCAAATAACTCCCAGCGACGGTCATCTATTAAACCAATTTCTCGACCTAAAGGTGTTAGTCTTTGGTCTGCATTATCGGACCGTAAAATCAAACGATATTCGGAACGACTGGTCAACATTCGATAGGGTTCGCGCAAATCTTTTGTACATAAATCGTCAATCAAAGTACCAATATAACTTTGTTCTCTAGGAAAGATAATCATCTCTTCATTCTTAACAAATTTAACCGCATTTATTCCCGCTACAAAACCTTGAGCTGCTGCCTCCTCATATCCAGTGGTACCATTAATTTGACCAGCACAAAATAACCCCTCAACTTTCTTTGTCATCAGAGTCGGATAACATTGAGTTGCAGGCAAATAATCATATTCCACCGCATAAGCAGGTCGCAACATCACACAATTTTCTAAACCAGGCAAACTCCGCAACATTTGTAACTGCAATTTCTCTGGCAAACCAGTAGAAAACCCCTGAATATAAAGTTCAGGAATATCACGACCTTCCGGTTCAATAAATATTTGATGACTCGATTTGTCAGCAAAGCGAACAATTTTATCCTCAATACTCGGACAATAGCGCGGACCTTTCGCATCCACCCACCCACCGTAAACAGGAGACAAATGCAGGTTATCCCGAATTAATTTGTGAGTTTCGGGAGTAGTGCGCGTCAGATAACAACACATCTGTTCCCTTTCCACCCACACTTCCGGGTCGAAACTAAACCAACGCACCTTTTCATCCCCTGGTTGCTCTTCGAGGTCAGTGTAGTCAACAGAACGTTTGTCAACTCTGGCAGGAGTACCTGTTTTCAGTCGTCCGGTTTCAAAACCAAGTTTATTGAGGGTTTCAGTCAGACCGATAGCAGGAAATTCTCCGGCGCGACCTGCTGGCATCGACTTATTGCCTACCCAAATAACTCCACCGAGGAAAGTTCCGGTAGTGAGGATGACAGCTTTACATTTGAAGGCGACACCGAAGTAGGTTTCTACTCCAATAATTTCGTCGTTGTCTCCGAGAACTAAGTCTGTCACCATGCTTTCCCTAACTCGGAGGTTTTCTTGGTTTTCGATGATGTTACGCATAACGGCAGAATATTCTCGTTTGTCAGTTTGAGCGCGTAACGCCCAAACAGCAGGTCCGCGAGAGGAGTTGAGAATGCGTTTTTGCAGATAAGTGCGGTCTGCCATTTTGCCAATTTCTCCACCCAAAGCATCCACCTCGTGGGTAAGTTGAGATTTTGCGGGTCCGCCAACAGCGGGGTTGCATGGTTGCCAGGCAATTTTGTCGAGGTTGAGAGTGAGTAGGAGGGTGTGGCAACCGAGGCGTGCAGTTGCGAGAGCTGCTTCACACCCGGAGTGGCCTGCACCTACTACGATGATGTCGTATTCGTCTTGAAAGTCCATTTTAGTGATCAGTTATCAGTTACAGCAGATTCCAGGTATATCAAGTGCGGGCATCTTGCCCGCGTGCCCGACATTTTCAGTTATCAGTTATCAGTTATCAGTTACAGCAGATTCCAGGTATATCAAGTGCGAGCATCTTGCCCGCGTGTCCGATATTAAAAATTAAATATTCCCAGTGCGAGCATCTTGCTCGCTTCGGGGTGTACCTCACCAAGGTGGAACCCGCTGTAACAGTTATCAGTACCGACCCTTGAAGTCGGAAGCTTGAAAAAATGTTTGATAGCAATATATTTGAATTTTAATGTTTCAATATTGCCCAAAATCACTTTAGCTATTGTCTAATTTTATAGTATAACATTTATTATTAGTTGTGTGTGATTTAGGGAAATGATTTTGTTTTATATTGGTAAAGGAAGTATAGGATAGAAAGGCAAACATAGAGGTTTTTGTCCTACTCCCTATTCCCTAAAATAAAGGAGAATTATTCAGATGATAAACAAACTTTTTTACGGTGATAACTTAGAGGTTTTACGCAGACATATTAAAGATGAATCTGTAGATTTATGTTATATAGACCCGCCGTTTAATTCTAAGCGTAATTATCATCAAATTTATAATAATGTTGGTCAGGAAGATAGGGCACAAGCACAAGCTTTTATTGATACTTGGACTTGGGATGATTTTGCTAATCAAGGTTTAGCAGAAATTATGGAAAATTACCAAGGTAAATTTACTTCTCAAAGTATCGATCTAATCGTAGGTTTAACAAAAGTTTTAGGCAAAGATAGTTTACTTGCTTATTTGATTAGTATGACTCTAAGAGTGGCAGAAATTTATCGAGTTTTAAAACCAACGGGGAGTTTTTATCTTCATTGCGACCCCACAGCGAGTCACTATTTAAAATTAGTATTAGATGCAGTTTTTTGCCCTCAAGGTGGAGATTTTAGAAATGAAATAATCTGGTGTTATAGAGGTGGCAGTACTCCTAAAAAAGACTTTGGGAGAAGACATGATGTAATATTCAGATATTCAAAAAGTAATCAATATAAGTTTAGTTGATTTAGATTAAAAATTAATGGCTACTAATGCGCGATTTATTTGACATTATTGAAGTTCCAGAAGATTCAATTTTAGAAACTGAGTATATGAAGTACGGATATTAACAATTAAATGTCCCAGTGCGGGCATCTTGCCTGCGTGGGTGTACCTCACCAAGGTGGACGCTGTATATCTTTATCTTTGATATTCGATAAAACAAATAAAAGGAATGTAACTTGCAACAGGAGTAATAACAATATGTCTGTATATATAAAGCACCTTGAAGCTAAAGGAATTTAAAGAAAGTTGTTTTGCCATTAATATTATTCCAATATACAGTGCAATAACAGGGAAAAATAGCTAATATACTCTCCCTAAGAAAGAAATTAATAATTTGACAGATATATAGTATTTGAACTATATTATGTCTCTTAAATTTATTTATCTTCTTATTTATCTTCAATATTTTTACCAGTTGAATTTCATCGATGTTCTGACCATTCAAAAATATGACAATGTTGTAGGAGTTTTTCATAGTAAGGCATCGACTCCTCTAATAAAGGAATCAACCGATCTGGTAAATCAATCTCCCTCTTTTTATAGGGAATAAATGTTTCGGATGATCTTAAAGTCTCAAACCAAGGTTCTGAATCGTGATACTCAGGATTAGGATATAATTGTGCAAACAATAAATTGGAATCTTTTAGACCTACTTTCCATCTCAGCATCCTTTCATCAAATGCAATACCTAAATTTTTGCACAACCATTGCAAAACAGAATTAGGGTTTTTTATGATGTCATCTGAGTGAATAACTAAAGAGGTTTGCCCTGTAATAAGTTCAATCTGCTGGAAAATCTGATCAAGGGTTTCGAACCCAACATCTTGCAGTGTTAATGGTTCTGTAATATTAAACTTTCTAACTGCTCTATCAAAAGATAGAATAACCTCTTGAGGATGCCGAATTAAGAAAAAGTTTGTTATTTTTTTTGCCCAATCTATTCCAAATTCAGGTAGATAATGGTTTGCTAAAATTTTTTGAAATGAAAACAATTTTCCGTCAGGTAAATCTCCAGTTATTTTTTGAATAACTTTCTTGTAATTAGTTTCAATATCGTTTAACTTAAATAATTGCAGTAAATTTTCGTCTCCGAGAATCTCGCCCCTAATAGAGATAGATGGAGCCAGAAAAGGCTCATCATAAACAATACATCCATCTAAATTCTCAAACGCACGAGTAATGACAGTCGAACGGCTTCTGGGATAAGCCCACATAGCAATATGTTTGGTTTGTTTCATTTGGGATTAGTTAGGTTTATCTGTTGATCGTTAGGACTTACGCACGGGACTGGTTTGCGTAAGTCCTGATTTTCTTGAGTCACAAATTGATGTGGTTCAAACCCCTACTAATAGTAGTAGAGGAACGAGTGCAAACTCGCCTCCTACAAAGTAAAAGTTTAAAAAAAACCTGACAGGTGCAAAGTATTTCAACCATGCCATAACTCCCCGTGCATTTCGGAGCACCTGATCTCGATAGGCGCACAGTATCTCAACCGTGCCATAACTCCCCGTGCAGTTCGGGGCACTTTATCTATTTACTTATTATAAGGCACAATAAAATAATTCAGTAGATATTAAAAAAAATAATACTTAATCTATAAAGTGTTTATCTTGCTTATCATAGTAAATGTATGAATATGAAGTGGCGATCGCGCTAACTTTGTATAGTTATTTTCTATTTAAAATTATACTAAGAACACTTATTCAGATGGTAAACCAACTTTTTACGGTGATAATTTAGAGGTTTTACGCAGACATATTAAAGATGAATCTGTGGATTTATGTTATATATACCCGCTGTTTAATTCTAAGCGTAATTATCATCAAATTTATAATAATATTGGTGACGAAAATTGGGATTTTATTATGAATAATTCAGTACATTTAGCACCAAAATTAGACCACGCATCTAGTCTCGGTAGAGAATTACTAGACCCCGAAAAACAGAAGAACATCAATAATCAAGTTGTCAAAAATTATGCAGCTAAATCCAGGTCAGCAATGTCTAAAAAATAGGAGATAAAAAAGCCATGTTAACACTATATTTATTTGAAAAAGCAGCATAATAATATCCCAAAACTGGTCTAATTTGGCTCCAAAAATTTAGCTAATAGAGGCGATATCTAAGTATATAAATTCCAGAATCTGCTAAGGAATAATAGATACTATTCACAAATTTTCAACCCATAAAATTAACTGATAACTGATAACTGAAATTACCACATACCTAAAAATTATATTTCTGAAATTTCTATTGAATTTACCCAATAACTTCTGAGAATTAACCAAAATAGACTTCTACAAATAAGAGAAAATTTACTATGAAAAAATTATTCTTAGCTTGGCAATACCCCGTTACTCGTGGTTGGTTTCCTGTAGGTTCTTTAACTTATAAAAACAATTGGTATGAATTTGTTTACCTTAAAGGTGCAGAAGAAGCTAAAAAATTTGGTTTTTCTGGTATTTGGTCTTTAAAATAATTTGATAAAACTCATCGCTCTCAGGAATTATTGCCTGTATTTTCTCATAAAATTATGAAGAGAACGCGACCAGATTATCCAGATTTTATTAGTTGGCAAAATCTCTCAGAAACAGAAGATGACCCTATGGTTTTATTGTCTCGTAGCGGAGGTAAAAAAGTCACAGATAATTATGAAGTTTTTCCTTACCCAGAACAAGATAAAAATGGTGCTTATCATCTATATTTCTTTACTCATGGTTTCCGATATATGACATCTGAAACTATTGACAGAATCAAAAAATTAGAGGTAGGAGAAACTTTGTATTTAATGCACGATGCACAAAACGATTTTGACTCAAATGCTTTAATGCTACGCACGAAAGATTTTTACCTTTTAGGTTTTTGCCCTCGATATTTATTAAATGATGTTTTTCCGCTACTCAAAAAGTATCCTGATGCAGTTAAAGTAACATTAGAACTGGTAAATCTACCACCAGCGCCATTACAAATGAGATTGCTTTGTCATTTAATAGTCAAACATGATGATTTTCAACCTTTTTCTAGTGAAATGTATGAATCTTTAGCTGTACCAATTTTTCGTTAAATTTAAGTATCAAGTTAGGGCGAATGCCATTCGCCCATACATATCGGGTTTTCAAGCTGAAGCGTGCGTAAGTCCTGGAAATGATATTTATTTCTTTTTCTCTAACTTACACTGCCATGACCGATATAAACCTAAACCACTAAAAACAAATAAACTCAGCACTCCCGTTGGTTCATAAACTGGAACAGTTGCCAGTCCTCCATACTCAATATAATAACCTGATACCTGCCAATCATCATTGCTAGCTAAATCATTCCAAAAACCAGTGAAGCTAATTTGGGCAAAATCTTCACCATCATCAGTATGGAGAACATTATTAGGTTCAAAAATAGACCAATTTGCATAACTATTATTAACAACTGAACCTTGAGGTGCAGCACTACCTTGCCAAAACTGCATTCCTGCTTCTGGGCCTGTTACCCATTTCCATACTCCCTCTTCGCTAGCATCACTTGCACCGATCCATCCTTCACTAACTTGATCTAAATCATTAGTAGCAATAGAATTAACAAAATCACTTTCTGCTGCTGAAGTGATGGTTACTAGATAACCTTGAAAACCATTAAAGTATTTATTTTCTGCTGCAATTTTTGCTTCTTGCCAAGTCAACCTTTCTGGGACAGATACATATTCATAATAATGTCCTGTATCTGAAAAAAAAAGAGCTGCTGAAGCTGTTTTGCTAATTCCTAAGTTGATTAAAATTGCACCAATAGTAGCAAAAGATAATTTTTTGATCATGGTATTTACAACTAATCTACAAAAATAAGTAGGTGGCCATAAAGCAATCCCAATCGGGTTTTCACTGTTCTGAATCTTCATCGCTATATGGATAATTAAACCTACCTACTTAATCATTACATTTTTATTTAATGATCGTAAGTAACTTTACGAATGTTTCATAAAAATGTTAAACTTGTAAGTAATTTTACTGAAAAGCGACGTTGAAAGCATAGGTGTTTTAACCGGGGGATGAAAACAAGCGAGTCGTTTAGACTAGACAACTTTAGTTGTCCTGTATTATTATCTGGATATACAAACGTTTAGACAAAAGTAAGCAGCAAAGCATGGGTTAAACTTAAGCCGACTGTGTAGGGGCACCGCGGAAATTGTCCCCAAAGAGTATATCTTTGGTCAGCGCTCGAAAAAACGAAGCAACATGGATTTATCCTGTTGCGTAGTATCAACTTAGAATCCCCCTCGGCAACAGCTGCGGGGAGTAGTCAAATAAATCAACCAAACTATGAAAAGATAAGTAATATCATGTTCGGTTGAATAGTTACACTTTGGAGGAAGGCAGAGGGAATCCCCCCCAACCCCCCTTTCAAAGGGGGGAGATAGAAGGGAATATTGGTTCAAAGGGAAAAGGTTTTTTTATCACTGATTATCCGGACATGATATAAATACTAATAATATAGTAGTGCCTGTGCGAAAGTGTGGGGATGATAAGATGAATATAGTCCCTAAATCATGGAAATAATTATGGGATGTCCTCTATGTGGTCATCACAAACCCCAATTAAAAAGATATAAAATGATTTCTTTAGGGTTCCCTCTGCCTTCTTTATTCAACTACTCCTGAGCAACTTCATCCTCTGAACTTTTCGGAAAATTTCCCTGCTGATAAGCAGTAATTTGCTCCTCACTCAACAGATCCATAAAATCTGCTAACTCACTATAAGTAACACATCGAACTTCTGGTAAACCACAGACAGACTCAGCAAACCGAAACATTGCGTTCCAGTAAGCACCGTTATTCCAAGCTGAAAAATGATGCCCAATATCTATAGGAGCGCGGTTGCCATTATAGTTCTTCTGGAAATATTTCATGTAAGTTTTCAGAGTATCCTCCTCATAACGTTTCGCATTACGAGGGTTTGGTTTTGCCTTAGAATGCAAATAATAAAAGTTATAATCCATTGACAGTACATTTTTTCCACGAGAGTTAGTCAAACTAGCTAACGGAAAGTTCCAAATACCATTTTCCTTTCGCGGCCAATAGTTAGATAATGCTACTTTGCTAGTGTCATAGCGGAAACCATTTTTGGCTAATACTTTATACAAACCAGGACTTCGAGCTAATAGTGGTGCGCGAAAACCTTCGATGGCAGTGCGATCGAATACTAGAGAACCTGGCAAATTATTAATTTTATGCGCTCCAAAGAAAAATTGCTCGAAATATTTAAACTCTTCCGTCCAGTCTTTTTCACTCCATTTGCTACCATCAAAATGACCCACTGCATGAGACCCGATCTCGTGACCTTCTTGATAAGCGAGGTTAACCTGTTCCAGTCTCAGAGCAATATCTTCCGCTGTATCACCCCAACCAATATCCGACCGACCTTTTCCTTTCCCACCGGGAGCATCGTAAAGTTTTCGTTTGTCTTTGCTGACAAAATATACTGCACTGACAAAATAAGTGAAGCGCAAGTTAATACCTTTTTTCTCCATTTCTTGGGCAAAGTTGCGCGATCTTTTCCAAGCGTCTAGGGATCTGGAACCATCAAATGCTAACATCACAAACTGCGGCGGTTTATCTACTTTGCTCACGATACCTTCATCTTGCATCAATTTGTAGAGGAAACGTGCATTCCAAAGGTTCAACTGACAGCTATTTCCACCATTAGCTTTGACACAAGCAGAAATTAATTCTTGAGGAAAAGGACCCATGACTTGGTTATTTTCGACGCAATAACCGATAATTTTGTTGAGGGTAGCTCCCTCCGGACATCTTCTGTTTCCGTATGCTTGGAGAAATAATTTTTCTGACCATTGGTTACTATTGCAACTGCCACCACCTCCCCATTCTCGACATTTTTTAATCATTGTTGGAGTGAATGGTCCAAGAGCGTATTCGCCGTTAGTATAGAAGTATCCACCTTTGTCGTTAATGGGCTTTTTTTCAAATTTTAATGTCTCTAATTTAGAATTGTTAGTGGGTGTAGGGTTGTCGGAAATATTTGATGTGTTGCTACAGGCAGATATTAAGATTAAAAGACTGTAGATAAAAAGGCTATGGTATGATTTTAGTTTTTTTAGCACTTTAATATTTTTCACTCCTCTAGTTATTAACTCATAATCAGGACTTACGCAGAACCGCTTTATCTAGTAGGGGCGAACGGCCGTTCGCCCCTACAGATGGTGTATGACTTAATATTTTGCGTAAGTCCTGATATTATAATGGAAGCGATCGCTTTTTTAATAGATACCCTATTTATTGTTCCTACCAAACTTCCAATCTTCCCCACCGGGTAATAATGCTAAATTATCGTCAATAACAGCTAACAAATCATTAGCAGAATAACTATAAGTTAAGGCTAAAAAACTATTAGCAGTTGTGAACACAGAATTTTTATCTACCATTTCCTTCAATTGAAAGGAACTATAAGCACCATTTTTAACCTCTGTGCTTGCATCGCGAATAGCAAACTCAATCGCCTCTTCTAATATCTCATCCCATTCTTCTTCTTTAATGTAATCAGAAATTTGATTTTCCTTTAAATTTAAGCTTTTAATTTTTCTAATCAAAGCCTGAATTGATGCTGCCCAGGAATTAGTTAATCGCCCTTCTACCTGATTTTTAATTAAGTGAATTAATACCACAGTTAAATAAGAATCTATCTTGAAAAGCGTGTCTTTTTTACTCATGGCATCCAGTTCATCAATAATTGCTAAGGCATCGTGATTTCTACCTTCCATAATGCAAGTCCTTAAGTCGATTAATTCTTGAGTTGTCATTAGTTATTTTCCTCCTGAAATTAACAATTAATATACCAATTCACTTTAAATATGTCACAAATAGTTTCAAACTTTAAATATGAAATAATTTATGGAAATTACTGTAGCATCAAAGTTATAAGCTTATAAAATCTTAGTTTTGACTTTTGATTTTTGACTTTTGAATTCCGTGAAACGGTACAATGCTACTTATTTATCCTACCAAACTTCCAATCTTCCCCACCGGAAAACAATGCCAAATTATCGTCAATAACAGCCAACAAATCATTAGTAGAATAACTGCAAGTTAAGACTAAAAAACTCTTAGCAGTTGCGGCCGCTTTTATCCCCTTAAAAGAGGAGACTTCAGACCAAATTTTGCGGTGAATATCTACAGGAAATTTAAGTTTTTTCCAGCTTTTAAGCCTTCTGTTCTAGATAACTAAAGCCTTCTGTTCTAGATAACTAAAGCCTTCTTCCTTACCCTTACCTTACAATACCAATGCTACCGGACTTGATATCAGTCCATAACTGAGTAAGGTTTTTTGCCATTGAGGTTCAAATTGTTGACAAAAATCATCGTAAAATTTCGGTAAGCGGGAAAAGTGCCAGTTTTAACGGCTTCCTGGAAGCAACTCGACGGATTTTAATCCGTAGTCAAAAAAATGTATTACAATGAACTAATAACTTAAAAAGTAGCCTCAATGGTCTTTGACCGCAGAGAGTACTGGCAATTGGCACAGTAAGCGTGGACTGCTGCTGTATAAGTACCACGGTACGGTACTGGCAATGTGGTTGTTTTGCCTAGCGGCATACTTCGTAAACGAGCAATGTGAAAATCGTGGCTTTAGCCAGATAGAAAGCTCCTAGTCACGAATCAACGCGGATTTATCCCGTGGAGTGTCAACGACATGGCAAAATGAAGCATCTATACTAAGCATAGGGAGAGGTAGCTGAATGGTTTTGTTTTTTTCAGCATATCACCTGGTCCCTTTTCTGATCCTGAACTAACATTAATTTACAAACGAGTACTGCTTGATAATTTATGAATGATAAATTTGTTAACTCTATTACTGTAACGATAGTAGTTGCACTCATCAGTATTACTGTGTTTATACTACCAGCCCCATTAGCGAAGGCTTGCAATATGTTTGTTGTATCTTTTATAAGTATTGGTTCTGGTATTGATCGAGATACAGCCCAGAAATTTGAAAACTTTCTGAGTACAAAATATCCAGATATTAGCTATGAAGCCAACCCAGCCGGATACGAAGGGGAACGTGATTATTGTTTTGATTTGAGTAATTTACCAGAAGAGCAACAAGCTGCTTTTCGAAAAGAGTCTAGACAAATACTGCAAAAATCAAAGCTAGTGCAAATTTCTGAACAAGAGAACTGCCCGAAAAAACTCGAATAACGGGACTTCTACAAAAAATGAGTCAAAAATGGCTTTAAACCCATATGGGAAAAAGGTTTGAACTCGAGTGAACATCAATCCAGCAATACTTGTGGTTCCAACCCTTTCCTCTTTAACTTACCTGAACAACTTTTCAGCCCCTTTTTTGGCTAGAAAATGTCTAAGTCCCAATAATCTAAACAGTCACAGCCGATAGGCTCAGAGATTACAAAGCAGCTCTTAACTCTTCAAAGACTTCAGCTTGGATTCAATCTCTTGCTTGACTTGAGTAGGTAGTTTGACACCCCGTTTATCCATGACCTGAAGCACATTTTCTTCAATAGCAGCCGCTGTTTTATTATCCTGTTTGTCTGCTAGCTCTTGACTGAGTTGGTCAGAAATCTGCTTAAAGCCAATATTACCCAGAGTATTAGCAGTTTCAGTTCCTTTTTCCACCAGGACTTTTTGAAGCTCTTGGCTAGCCTCTTCTAGTTTGGCATCTTGAACTTTTACTTGCGGTTGACCATTGCTGAAATCCATAGTTTTGAATTTTTTTAACTTAGGTACTGCTAGGGCAACTTGGGCGTGGGGGACGGCACTGGCTTGAGGGAAACGCTCAGTCAATTCTTGAAGAGTATCGTTACCCGATCCCAGAATCCGACTACCTTGGAAAGCGAGAATCCGACCAACATCATCGTTAAAGACATCTTGGGCTAACTTTTCTTCTTCTCTCCTTCTTTGCAGATCGGGTCGGAGGACAATTAATGAAAAGGAAGAGGAGACGATTTCTTTACCCTCATCATCTTCTCGCTCGACTGACAAGGCGACAGTAATTTCGTAAGCCCCAGGGTCGGCAATATACCATCCTAAAGAACCAGCCGAGAGGAAAAGATTACTGTACAACGATTCTCCGGGCTGGAGAATAATTTTTTCATCAGTGAAACAAAGCTGAGAATAACTGCGATATTGCTTAGTCTCAGACTGATTGCGAGTGATGTTAACGGTCATGTGACCAATATCTTTCAGAATTGACTTCTCTACTGAGCGGGGTTGATGACTAATATTCTTTAATTTCAGCTCTAAGACAACTGGTTCCATAAACTGGAACACAGGGCGTTGTTTATTGACACGGAGGTCTAGCTGAAGGGTTGCTTGCTCTAGATCTTGACCGCTGAGTTCCTGCATCAATTCCATCGTCGATGCCTTTTCAGCGTGACTGGCGCCGAAAGCAGCTGCTCCCATATTGATAAAAGCTTCAGGAGCGTGACGAAAAAAGAGCAATTCTTGGTCGCTAAACCTGAAGCCAAAATCCCGCCAGTAAGCCTCTTCGCCCCCTGCAACTCGATAAGGATAGTTCATAAAGCTTCCTGCATTTGGCTCATTAACTACTGAACTATGCCATCCTGGATATCCAGGCAATTGTTTTTGCCAGGAATGAAGCAAGTTGAAGGCATGACCGATTTCGTGAATCATAGTCCGAAAATGGTGACGCTTGATAATTGCATCACGGTTAGCAGTACCGGGAGGATAAAAGTCCTCAATGGATTTACTAAAGATAGCAGTACCACTGCGTTGATGAGCACCAATAGTATCAAACATGATGCCAAAGGTGACGAAGCCTGGATCGTTTTCATATTCTTTGGCAAAAAAGACCCACATTGCCCAAGGATCGCCTTCACTCCGCGACCAGTTGGCGATCATCGCATCATGTAGTTCTTGGTCGTTCCAGCCTGCATTTGCACCTGCCTCAGTGCCAGAAACGGCGTTAACTGCACTAGAACGGGTTATTTCGATGCCAGCCCTGCCATAGATTTTTTCTAGCGTCAACTCTTCCGCAGCCACCCCAGCGGGACGAGGTAATGAGCTAGTATCATAGGTTAGCCACCGCTCTACGCCTTGTTCGTAATCTAATTCTAATTGAGTCTGGCGGAAATCATTAGATGTCTGTGGGATAGTACCCCACCATAGATTTGTCCCATCTTTTTTGAAGTAAAATTTCAGGGATTTTCCCGAACCGCTAGAAATATATTCAACGGCTAATTTATTGGGTTTAATACCTCCGATCACAATTGTATTTGCCTTATCGTGTCGATACCAAATGTCACCTTCCCACTTGTCAGTTCCTGCTGATTGCATGCGGGCAATCCAGAGACCTGGTAACTGATTGGTCAGAGTTAGACTGAATTCCATCTGTGGATAAGTCCCGTCCACATCCAGGCGTGCCTCAAAGTTATATCCAGAAACCGTCCCTTTATATAAACCACTTACTACTCGATTTCCTATTGGCATAGTGTTATACCTTTAGATAAAAATTAAGTTTAACATAAAGTATTTGAACAGAAGTTTCGGCATCGGTGTAAAATTTTGTAAACACACCAAAAATCTATTTTGAACAGAAGTTTCGGCATCGGTGTAAAATTTTGTAAACACACCAAAAATCTATGTGGCATAGTAATTAGCATTATTTTGACTTTTGTTAACACAGAGCTGTTTATATATGTCCGATTTTTCAGGTATCTCCTCTTCTCTTCCTCCCCATGAAGCCTTACGGTAGTAGCTCAGTAGGGTGCGTTAGGCGCTTACTGCAAACTACAGTTAAACTGTCAAATATTACGTTGCGCCGTAACGCACCGCCAAGTTGTACCGTGCTGCAGTTTGTGGTAGACTGAAAAATATTCAATGGTGCGTTACGACGGATTGTTAAATCCCTTTCAGAGTATAAATTTAAGCCGTCTAACGCACCCTACTAGACCTATAAGAAACCGGGTTTATCTGAGGTAAATGTTAGTATGTTGAGGCATTAAATATAAACCCGGTTTCTGTTTCTATCCCTATATGACTATCCAAGAAAAAAAACAACCCAAAATTAATCATATCCTCACCTTAATTATCCTATGCTTATTGGAAGCGGTGAGCGATCGCCTCTGGTTTGCTGTCGATCAGTCTGTACCTGCTTGGGATCAAGCTGACTATCTCACGGGTTCCCTGACTTACTGGCGTGCTTTTCAAAATGTGCAACTGTTTTCTGGGGAATGGTGGAAGAATTTTTGGGCACTTTCGCCAAAGGTTCCGCCGTTGACTTATATTCTTACTGTTCCATTTCAAGTTATTTTTGGTAGGGGTGCTGACCAAGCAACTTTAGTACATCTATTTTTTAGTGCTATTTTACTTACTTCAGTTTATTGTTTAGGCAAAAAATTATTTAATCAAAAAGTTGGTTTTTGGGCAGCAGTTTTATGTATATTATTTCCAGGGTTATATAGATATCGTTTACAGTATTTGCTCGACTATCCTCTCACGGCAATGGTAACTTTAAGTTTCTGTTGTTTAACGTTTTGGTATTGGGATAGGGAACAGGGAATAGGGAATAGGGAACAGAGAGGAGGCAACAGGCAACAGGCAACAGGCAACAGGCAGCATAAAACGGGAAAAATTGACCAAGAAAATTTTAATTTTAATTCAGAAAAAACGTCTATTTTTGATGAATTGCCGTCAAAAATATCTGCTATAGGGAACAGGGAACAGGGAATTGGAAAAATTGACCAAGAAAATTTTAATTTTAATTCAGAAAAAACGTCTATTTTTGATGAATTGCCGTCAAAAATATCTGCTATAAAAAATAATTTACTTATATCTTTAAATCTAAAAACTTGGCTTTGGGCGATTGCTTTTAGTTTGGCTTTTGGTGCGGCAATTTTAGTTAAACAAACAACCATATTTTTTCTATTCATTCCATTACTTTGGGTAGGGATAAATATTCTCAGAAAACGGCAGTGGCAAAAGTTAATTCAACTACTTTTTTCTCTGTGTTTATCTGTAGCAATTTTTTACCCTTGGGCGAGAACAAATTGGCTATTAATGTTAACTGCTGGTAAGCGGGCAACTGTTGATTCTGCTATAGCTGAAGGCGACCCTAATTTATTAAGTTTGGATGCTTGGCTTTATTATTGGAAACTGCTGCCTTATCATATTTCTTTGCCTCTGTTAATTATTCCTATTGGCGGATTATTTTTTTACCTAATTCGGTCGTTCAAAAAACAGGATAAATTCTCATCAAATTACCTTCACTCTTGCCGATGGTTAGCTATTTTTTTAATTGGCGGTTATCTCATTTGCTCTCTCAATATCAATAAAGATTTCCGCTACACTTTGCCATTATTGCCAGTTTTATCAATTTTATTAGCCTTTGGTTTAATGCAGTTTCCGAGAAAAGTAGGAAAACAAATTCGCTGGTTTACTATTGGTTTAGCTATTATTTTAATGATATTAAATCTCTGGCCTATAGGTGGAATTTTCTTCAGAAACATTTCTGCTTGGTTGAGTCCTGGCGGTGTTTATTATGCACATTTAGGTAAAGAATGGCCTCATCAAAAAGTAATTGCTGAAATTGTCAAAACTGACCCCTATTTAAGGTCAACTTTAGGAGTTTTACCCTCCACTCCAGAAATTAATCAACATAACTTAAATTATTACGGTGCTTTGCAAAATTTACAGGTTTACGGTAGACAAGTAGGAACTAATTTAAAACAAGTACCTCAAGATGTGCGATCGCTTTCTTGGTTTGTCACAAAAACTAATGACCAAGGTTCGGTTAAAAGAATTAAAAAAGCTCAAGCTGCTATTGTTAATACCATCGAACAAAACCCTAATTTTCAACTACAAAAAAGTTGGCAGTTGCCAGATAATAGCAACTTAAATCTTTATCATAATCAGTTTTTACCTGTAGAAGTTCATCCTCTGAATAAACCACAGGAAAAAGTCAAATTAGACTATGTGATTTTATCGCCAAAAATTCGACCGGGAGTGCCAATACCTATTACCTATAAATGGTCTGGTTCTTGGCAAGAATTACAGTCTGGTTTAGTGTTGTTAACTTATCGCCACGAAAATAGCGATCAAGCATTGTTTCAACCATTGGTTTCTGACAATAATGTGTCTAGTTTCATTCACGATCGCGCTATTGGAATGGGGAGTTTATACCCCGGTCTGTCTCCAGCAAATAAGTCTGAGGTTGGGTTTGAAATTATTGAAAGAATAGGAATGTTACCCCCTGCCAATATTTCATCGGGAAATTACATATTAGAAGCAACTTACCTTAACCGGAAAACTGGAGAAACTTATCCTATTCCCATACAACCCCCCGTGCGTGTCGAAGTGGACCCCCAGGCCGAAATATTACCAGCACCAGAATTAGATTTGGTGACACAGTTACGGATGTGGGGGCAAAAATTGCCTCTGGGAATAAAAGGTTTAGAAACTGTATTTGAGGAAGTGGGGCGAGTTAACCAGTACGATCCAGTTCAAGATTATACCAAACAAGCAGAAAAAACTTTGGCATATCGTTTGCAGCAAGACCCCAATAATTTAGAGTTGCTTTATGGGTTGAGTTTGGCCAGAGTTTTACAACAGGATGCAGATGGAGCGATCGCTGCTTTGACTAGAGTAACTGAGTTAGATTCCCAAAACCCCTTTGCCTATGCTTATTTAGCTTTTGTTTATCTATATAACTTAAATCCAGGGCCCGCAGAAATAGCCTTGAAGTCTGCTTTGGAGCTGGACCCCACTCAGCCAGAAATTAGAGCTTTAAATGGAGTTGCTGCTTTGATGCAAGGGAATGTATTTAAGGCGTGGCGTTATCTGAAATAGGGAGTGGGGGAGTGGGGGAGTAGGGGAGCGGGGGAGTAGGGAAGCGGGGGAGATTGAGAAATATTTGGCGATGGCGCTGAGATAGAACATTTTTTTATACCGAATTAAACGGACTTGATGTTATCTCAAATATCCAGGTAGAGAGTTCGGAAAAGTGGGAAAAACATTTCTCTATCTAAGCTTTAGCGTCAGTACTAAGTACTAATTACCTCATTCTTGACAATAAGTCAAGACTCAAGAAGTGTGGATTTCTATATTTTTTTACCCACAATACCGTAATTTATCCCAGCTTGACACTTACCGCAATAAATTGTTACATTTGTTTACATAAAGGTAAATAAATGTAAAGGAAAAAATTATGGTTATTTTAATCTCACTATTCGTTATCGGTTGGGTAGCTGCAGCAGTAATTGGAAGCCAAGCTTATTTATTGGGCGAACAAACTAAGCCTATCCACGAGCGCAACTGGAATTCTAAGTCTTTTGAAAATTTATCTGAATCTTTAACTGGCAATAGATTGGACTACAATCAGCGAATTCCGGCCTATAGTATGGACGCCTATGCTAGCCAGAACCTTGCTGATGGTTCAAATGTATAGGTATAGCAGAAGGAAGAAGGAAGAAGGAAGAAGGAAGAAGGAAAAATATTGCTTTGTCTAATTTTGAAGCTTTTGATCTGTCCTCACCTTTCCTTCAACTGCTGTAAAGATTGATAGTTTGATTTTTCGTTGACTCCTCTGTTTGAAACTTAACTGAACTATTTTCATCCCAAGTAGATATTCTGCTGGGGTGATTTTTTTTGATTCAGAGGCTGTTTTTAACGAAGTCAGAAGTCAAAATTCAGAAGTCATAATTCAGAAGTCAGAAGTTAACCCACCCCTACTGCTCCCAACCCACCCCTAACCCCTCCCAGGATGGGAAGTAGGCGATGCGTGAGCAACTCTCTAAAAATATTTGGCCTTAAAAGGCGGAGACCCAATTATTTTGATCAACAAAATGCGCAGCATAATGGTAAAGATATATATTTTTTAATTTCTTCCCACACTCCCCTGCTCCCCCACTCCCCCACTCCCCTACTTCCCTCCTGTCTCCTGACTCCTGACTCCTGACTCCTTCTTCAAAGAACACATAGCCATCAAAGTACATTCCCAAACTAATCTAGGTTGGACATAGGAGAGTAAATATTTTCTAGCTGCCTCCAGATGTTTGAGACATTCCACTTTGTCAAGCTGCTGTTGTGGTTTGGCCCAATAACTATGCTGTAGATAATCTATTAACCATAACTGCGCCTCTAGATCCAAATTTTTACTAATATCTCGCCCTACTTCTAGTGCTTGACGAATAGTCTTAATACCCTGAGTTACCGTTTCCAAAATATCCGCAGGAATTTCTTGTAGTTGTTGCCAAGCAGCGATCGCTTCTCCCGGACTACCTTGAGCCATCATCATTACCTCTGTATGTTTCAAAATTTCTTCATGGCCAGCTTTTTCTAATACGAGCTTCATATTCTCGTTGGCCAAACGATAAAAAGGAATACGCTGACATCGGGACACCAAGGTGGGTAATAATGAATCAACTCCCGGAACAATTAAAATTAAAGTTGCCCGTTTGCCTGGTTCTTCCAAAGTTTTCAACAAACCATTTGCGGCACTTTCTCTCATTGTTTCAGCTTGTTGCAAGACTACTACTGACCTTGCAGTTTCTAGGGGGGGACGGCCAAGAAATTCACTAATTTCCCGTACCTGTTCGAGACGAATTTGAGGTGGTGACTTGCGTTTGACTCCTGCTTCTGTTGCTTCTTTTGCTGAGAGTAGTTTTCCTTGGTGTAGATAGGTGGGTTCTACCCATAATAGGTCTGGATGGTTTCTTTTGTGAATGCGATTTTTTAGGGATGGGTTAGCGGGGGAGTGGTTATTGGAGAATAGGAGTTCTATAAAACATTGGGCAGTTAAACCCCTTCCTATTCCTGGGGTGCCTACAAATAAATAGGCAGGGGCAATACCTTGGCGAGTAACTGCTTGAGTTAATAATTCTATGGCTTGGTTTTGTCCGATAATTGAGGTAAGTGAAGTCAAAATTCAAAAGTCAAAAGTCAAAAGTTAGAATTTAAAAGTTAAAAGTTACAGCATATTTCGGGTAAATGATGTACAGGGTAAATGCTGAAAACATTGTAGTGCGGGCATCTTGCCCGCGATGGGTGTACCTCATAGAGTCGCAAAGTGCTGTAAAAGTTAAAAGTTAGAAGAATACGGAAGATGAGATTTTCATTCCTTACCTATAAGGTAATTCAAAAGTCAAAAGTCAAAAGTTAAAAGTTAAAAGTTAAAAGTTAGAAAAATACGGGAGATGAGATTTTCATCCCCTACCTACAACCTAAAAGAAGGAGTCAGGAGTCGTAGGGGCAATTTCCTACGGAATACTTTCCTACGGAATACTTCGTAAACGTAAACGCGTTTGCGGAGCATGACTTTAGGAAATTGCCCGTACAAGAGTCAGAATTAATAGACATCTCCAAAAATCAAAAATACAATCAATTCTTATCCATAAATTATCAATTATTCCCCTCCTGGGAGGGGGAGGGGCGAGGGGTGGGTTTCCTGTTCCCTGTTCCCTGTTCCCTGTTCCCTCTTTTCTGGGGATTTCTAATATGTTTAATACCATTTTTAAAATTCAATCTAAAAAGATGATTTAACTCTATTTGCTGCTTTTTCTGGTTCTCCAGAAAGTGGGAAAACTAACACGCTTTTAATATTAGAATTATTCACTAATTCCTCAAGGCGATGTAATTGTTTATCGGTAATACCAATACCGTCATATTGTTTCGCATAATTTAATTCTTCTTGAAAGTTATCTTCATTATAAGCTTGAATAAAGACTCGATCTACTAACCATTTTTCCCAGTCTGCAGCAAAATATTTTTTCGCCCAATAAGGGTTATGATGACTAAGATCAAAACTAACTGAATTGTTAGCTTTTTTCATTTCTGTTACCATCTGCTTGGTAAAACTTGTTAATTTCGCTGTACGGTCTACTTTTCCTGGCAATTCTGCATGATATCCTAGATAATCATCCCATTGAACGGCATCAATTGTTGGATATTTTTTGACAAATTCAACTAAAATATTTGTAAAAAAGTTAGCCACTTCTTCTACTTCTACATCCAAGACATAATGCTCAATTCCATCGTAGGTTTTATCCACTCCGGGAACTATCCATTTTTTAGCAATTGCTAAGTCAAAGATCGGACTATTTTTATCAATTTTAATGCCTTTCTCAAAGTAAGCATGAACTTCTATTCCTTGTTGATGTGCTTCATCAATTAACCAAACTAACCATTGTTCATTAAATTCGTTAGGACAGCTATTTGCTCCTAGTATTTGTTGCATAACTTCACTTTTATACATTGTACAACCATTTCCCCAAACTCCGTGAATTATGGCATTAAATCCTTGCTTTTTATAATAACGAACTCTTTCACGAATTGTTTTTTCATCCGCATTATTAGTTATATAATAACGACTTAAGTAAATTCCTCTAATTTCTTTTTTATCCCAAGGAGTTAAAACGTTATCGTTGAGAGAATTATTATTAGGCTTAACTGGATTAACAATCTTTTCTTCGGTAGGAATAGGTGATGGTGATTCTGTTTTAGGTAAATCTGGTGTATTTTTGACGGTTTCTGATGAAGATGATTGAGATGATTCGGTTGGAGTAGAGTCAGTTTCTTTTGATTTTAAAACAGTTTCTTTTTCAAGGGAATTATTATTAGGCTTAACTGGATTAACAATCTTTTTTTCGGTAGGAATAGATGATGGTGATTCTATTTTAGGTAAATCTGGTGTATTTTTGACGGTTTCTGATGAAGATGATTGAGATGATTCGGTTGGAGTAGAGTCAGTTTCTTTTGATTTTAAAACAGTTTCTTTTTCGGTTGATATATCTTCTGATTTTAAAGTGGGAATAGGTAGATTTGGAAATTTATCTTGGAGCAAAGAAACCACTGAATTATTAGATACGAATTTAGATAAATCGATCTGATTTCTCTGGATAAACCACCAGTAACTTCCAGCTAAAATCATCAAAAAAATTAGAATTTCTACCAAACAACCTGAATCAAAAAGACGAGAAGAATTATCCTTTTTTTTAGACATAGGTTCAATAATGGATAATGGATAATGGATAATGGATAATGGATAATTAGGGTTTGCTGAATAAAGTCTTTTTGCTAGGGTAGGAAACAGGAGACAGGAGACAGGAGAAATGGGAATTTAGAGGAAGTAGGAGTAAAAATTTTCCCAAGATTGTTCTGCCCAACTATGCGCCTAAAATACTAAATTTTTGAGCGTTTTAGACTGAAAAACAGGTACTTTTTTCGACCCAAAAAAGGCTAAAGTATTTATATGTCAATGCTTTTAGATTGAATCAGCAACCCCTAATTACTTCTTCCTTTTTAGGGAGAAGATTGAATAAAAGGAAAATTTTTTCTTCTCTTTGTCGATTATATATGGCAAGGAAACCTCGCCATCCTACCCTACGGGAAGCTCCGAAGATCGACCGCTTGTTTCTCCTTTAAAAGATAGGCTTTAAACCTTAATTATTCGGTAAAATTTTAATAAATTTTGATAAATTTTGATAAGATTTTTTGATTTAGTTAATCTCAATCTAATTTAATCCCCTGGAATAATTACGTTATTACTAAATACATACAGCTTCTGATTGAAAAATTTCGGAAATTTATATTTAACTTAATATGTAAGCATTCAGCTATTAGCATTCAGCGGTCAGCTTTTTAATCAAGGAATTGCTCTTTTAACTTCTACTACATTTTTAACTCATAAATTGAACCACTAGAACTAGAAGTCTGAGTTATTAACATAAGCAATTTTGTAGCAGGAAATATATTAGATATGACTTAAAAGCTGATAGCTGACTGCTGAATGCTTACCTTAATATAGAACGATAAAGGGTTTGATTTTTTACTCTTTATATCCAATTTTGGATTGCTGGAAATTGGGTTAAATCAAATCCTCCTTCATCAGCAACATGGGTATAAGCAAATAAACAAATATCAGCAATAGTATAAGTATTACCTACAAAAAATTGATGATTTTCTAAATGTTTTTCCATGACATTTAAAGCCGCATAACCTCCTACTTGTTTTTGCTTAATTTCTGCTTGATATTCTTCTGCTTTTCCTAAAATACTTATCCAATAACGAGAGGTGGCAATATAAGGTTCATGGCTATATTGTTCAAAGAATAACCATTGCATAACTTGAGCTTTTTCCCATTTATCGGTCGGTAAAAATTTTGTTCCTTCACTGAGATAAAAAAGAATTGCGTTAGATTCAGATAAATATTTTCCTGGTTCTATTTCTAAAGTAGGTATTTTGCCATTAGGATTTTTTTGTAAAAATTCTGGGGTACGACTTTCTCCTTTTGTAATATCAATTTCGATTCTTTCAAAAGGGATTTCTAACTGAGTTAAAAGTAAACGGATTTTATAGCAGTTACCAGAAGTAGAAAATTCGTATAGTTTCAACATATAGTAATTCTAATGATTGTGAAGTACAAAATTATTTTTTTTTAGGGAGTAGGGATTAACGAAGTCAGAAGTCAGAAGTTATTTTTGTAACGGGGATGCGTGAGCAACTCTCCAAAAAGATTTCGCCTTTATACCTCAGTAACTTGAGAAACGCTATTTGAATATAAATACTTAAAAAAAATCTCTTTCCCTTTATGAGTTTAATACCTAATTTTACAGCGGGTAAAAATGCGGTTAGTGGGAGATTAATCCATATTAACCATATTCTCCTGACTCCTGACTCCTGACTCCTGACTACTTCTTCCAACCCATTCTATTAATTTTTTCCTCATAATTTCTTGAATTTTTTCTTGAATTTTATCTGTGGTCAGATTAGCATCTATTCGTACTATCAAAGGATTACCTTTAGCTAATTCTTGATAGCCTTGTTGTACCCTTTTATGAAATTGAATATCTGCTTGTTCCATCCTATCAATTTTTCCCCGATTTTTAGCTCGAGTTAAACCAATTTCAACATCAATATCTAACCAAAAAGTTAAATCGCTTTTTAACCCTCCTGTAGCAATATAATTGAGTTTTTGAATTAATTCTAAATCTAAACCACGACCATATCCTTGATAAGCAAGAGTCGAGTCAGTAAAGCGATCGCACAATACTATAGCCCCCTTTTCTAAATAGGGTTTAATCAAGTTTTCAATATGTTGAGACCTATCTGCTGCATATAGTAACAATTCGGCTCTTTCTTGAATTTGCTCTCCAGATATATCTGTATTTAAGAGTAATTCTCGTAAAGCTTGACCTAATTTTGTTCCTCCTGGTTCTCGTGTGACAATTACTTCTAAATTTATCAACTTTGATAAAAGTTCCCTTGATTGTTTTTGTTCTAATAGCCAATTTCGTAAAAGTTGAATTTGAGTGGTTTTTCCACCTCCTTCTACACCTTCAAAGACAATGAATTTACCTATCATTTTGCATTTATTTAATCTATTTTTAACTGCTTTTTTATAATTTGCCAATGATTACTAATTTATTTATAGGAGCAATTTTATTTGAGTTGTGTTCTTCGACTTTTAGGGAAGAAGGAATGGCAGACATAGAAGTAATAAAATTCTTACTAATTATCTAGGGCTATTTCATTCTAAACTGTGCCATTTTATTTATTGACAAAACCAAGTTATTTCAAGCTTTAGTAAATTTATCTTTCACTGCTTGAAAATCAATAATGAAATAACCCTGCTAACTATCTAGGATTCCTATCAACCAAATTATCATGAATATTTGTACCTCATATACCAACGAATCTGCTGTATATTATCACCTATAGGGAGTATATAGAATATTAGTTTATATTTTATCTTTTTATTTTGGGTTGAATACCCCGCCGTCATCCGCAGTTTTTACAAGCTTGTTGGGGTTTGTAGACAGGAAGTGGTAGGTCGTTTGCTGTCCCAATCCACTTTTTCTTTCTTCCTTCTTCAATTCAAATAATTTTTCTATTATTGGAGTTTTTTATGGCTCGCTATACTGGTATATTTACTGTCGCTGTTGATGTAGAAAATCTACAGTTAATTTTGACAGATATTTTAAGTTCTTGTGGTTTTGAAGTTGTGTATATTCGAGGCAACTATTTAATGGCTATTGAAGTTCATGGTCAAGTTGTTTTCTCTCAACTTGTTACTATAGATATCAATTTTGACATTGCAACTAATACTGAAAAAATACGCATAAATATAGTGGCTAGAAATGAAGAAATTCCTTTAAAATCAGATAATCATTGCCGTCAAAAATTTGATTTGTTAAGTAAGTCGATAATAGAAAATCCTAATTGGGAATTTATTGGCAGCATTTAATGGAGGAGTCAGGAGTCATTTCAGTTATCAGTTAGCCTCCTATCGGAGGAGCTACGCTATCAGTTATCAGTTAGCCTCCTATCGGAGGAGCTACGCTATCAGTACCTCTAGTTAAAGTCAGAGGCTTGAAATATTGAACTTTATTTTTTTTCATCCCCTTGAAAGATGAGGCTATTAACCTTATTTTTTGGTCAGGAGTCAGGAGTCAGGAGTGAAGAAAGAAGAAGAAACAGGAAGAAAAGGAGAAAGTCTTTGACCGCTAATTATCCGGACATGATATAACCAGTGGGAGCATCTTGCTCCCGTTCTAAATATTCCTTATCTCCACTTACCATTACTATGCAAGACTACCAAAAAATGTTTCATCTGAGCGCCAGAGCGCAAACCTTCCTAAATTCTCTTCACTTCTGGGTAGTCCTGCATGGTCATTTCAGTTATCAGTTATCAGTTATCAGTACCTCCGACTAAAGTCAGTGGCTTAAAATACTGAATTGAATATTTTTTTCATCCCCTTAAAAGGGGAGACTTTAGACCTCATTTTTTGGTAATGGTGAGGATATATATTTTTTAATTTCTCCCACACTCCCCATCTCCCACACTCCCCATCTCCCACACTCCCCATCTCCCACACTCCCCATCTCCCACACTCCCCATCTCCCCATCTGACTCCTAATTATCTAAATGTTCTACGCAGCAATAAAGAGTTTGTCACAACACTCACGGAACTAAATGCCATAAAAGCACCCGCTGCAGCAGGGTTGAGGATAATACCAAAACTCGGTAACAACACCCCCGCAGCTACAGGAATACCCACAATATTATAGGCAAAAGCCCAAAATAAATTTTGACGAATTTTGTTGAAAGTAGTACGACTGAGTTTAATTGACTGCACCACATCCATCAATTTATCCTGCATCAACACAATATCAGCAGCTTCCACTGCCACGTCTGTACCAGCTTGCATCCCAATACCCACATTTGCTTGAGCTAGAGCAGGAGCATCATTAATACCATCTCCCACCATTGCCACTTTTCCAGCATTTGACTGCAAAGAAGCGATCGCTTCTGCTTTTCCAGATGGTGCCACTTCTGCCAAAATATCCTTTGAATTTATATTTAACTGTTGGCCAATAGTTTCGGCAACAGAAGAGCGATCGCCTGTTAATAACATCACTCTTAAACCCATACTTTGTAAGCATTGCACTGTTGCTTTAGCGTCATCCCGAAGCACATCACTCACTCCAATAACTCCAACTAAAATTCCATCCACAGCAATATAAACTGTGGTTTTGCCGTTTAAAGTGGGGATATTTTCAGCATTCACAACAATTTCATGGCTTTTCAACCATTCCAAATTTCCTACTAAAGCAGGTTTACCATCTACAACAGCAGATATTCCTAAACCAGCTTCGGTTTGAAATTCTGTTGCTGTGAGTAATGAGATATTCTCTTGTTGAGCTTTTTGTAAAATTGCTTTTGCCAAGGGATGACTCGCACCACTTTCTACCGTCGCTGCAATTTGTAATAACCATTGCGGTTTATCCCCGACAATATCTGTAACGGTGGGATGACCTGTGGTTAATGTTCCAGTTTTGTCAAAGACAATAGTATCTAATTCATGTACTTTTTCCAGCACATCCCCACCTTTAATTAATAAACCTCTTTCTGCACCGACACCCGAACCTACTAATATTGCTGTGGGTGTTGCTAAACCTAATGCACAAGGACAAGCAATAACTAAGACGGCGATGGTTAATTTCAAACTTAATAATAGTGGGGAAGTGGAAGTGGAATGTGCCATCATCATCCCTTCATGGTCGGTCATCTGCAACACATTCGGCCAGATATTAGTACCTGCTAAATACCAAAAGAGGAAGGTTGCGGAAGCTATAGTCATTACGCCGTAGGTAAAATAACCTGCCACGGTATCTGCCAAATTTTGAATGGGTGCTTTGCGGGTTTGAGCGGTTTCGACTAATTTAACTATTTGAGCTAATGTAGTTTCCGAACCTGTGTGAGTTGCCTGGATAACTATAGCGCCTGAGTTATTGATAGTTCCAGCAGTAACTTTAGCACCACATTCTTTTGTTACAGGTATGGACTCCCCAGTCAGCATCGACTCATCTATTGTTGTTTTGCCACTGTATATTTCCCCATCCACAGGAATTTTTTCTCCGGGTAATACTTGGAGATATTCTCCGACTTTGACTCGCGAAGCTGGAATTTCTACAGACTCAAAATTATTCTCCCCATTTGGTGGTGGGATTAAATGTGCGGTAGCAGGTTGGAGTGCTATTAATGACTGGAGGGTAGATGCTGCTCGATATCTTGCTTGTTGTTCGAGGGTTTTGCCAAGAAGGATGAAACCAAGGATCATTACTGGTTCGTCAAAAAAGCATTCCCAACCTAATTCGGGAAATAGTAGAGCAACAACACTGGCAATGTAAGCGGTCATGGCACCGAGACCAACTAGGGTGTTCATGTTGGGAGCATTTCGCCAGAGACTTTGAACACCGTCGATAATAATTTCGCGTCCTGGTAGTAATAAAGCTAAGGTTGCTAATGCTGCATGAAACCAAATATTGCTCACAATGGGAATTTCTAGACCAATGAGGTGACCCAAATGTCCGATACCTGAGAGAATAATCAGGAAGGCAGCGATCGCTATTCGTCTAATTTGTTGTTTAATTTCTTGGTTATGGCGCTCGGTTTGTTTTTTGGTTGCGTCTATTTCGGAGGTGTCGAGACGTGGTTGAGTAGGGAAACCGTTATTTGTGAGTTTTTCAGCGAGAGTGTTTGGGTCGATCGCTCCTGTTTCACATTGGACGGTTGCTACTTCGGTTGCTAGGTTGACTAGAGCGGAGATAACACCTGTTTGTTGGGTGAGTTGGCGTTCGACTGCTTTGACACATCCGGCGCATTTCATCCCAGTGACATCTAGGGTGATGGTTTCTGATGGAGAGCGATCGATATTTGTTGTTTCTGGTTTGGAGGCAAGTTGCATAAAATTTTCTCTACTAATTAAACTATTGAAGAAGAAGTTATTTCAGTTATCAGTTATCAGTATCTCCTATTAAGTAGGAGGCTTGAAATACTGAGTCAGGAGAATGGAGTTAGGGGAATTATATAAGGAGATAGTAGGAAGAATTGTCCCTTGATTTTTCTGCCCAACTCTTGACCAAAATCTTAATTTTTTGAACCATTAGCACCTAAAACCTCGCATTTTTTGATACTTAAAAAGGCACTTACCTCTATCTGTAAAGACTTTTAGATTTAATCAGCAAGCCCTAATATTAAGATGGGAAAAAGAACATAAAATGGATTTAAACTTGAGTAACCGAGTATTCAAATTTTTAATGTTAAATAACTTCCGTAAATTACTCTAACATCAAAGTTTTGAACTGATAAAATCTTATTTTTGACTTTTGACTTTTAATTAAGGATGAGATTTACCTGTTCAAAAAAGATTCATCCCTTGATTCAGCAATGCCCAAACTTTAAAGTTTTGAGCGGATAAAATCTTACTTTTGACTTTTGACTTTTGAATTTTGAATTTTAACTTCTGCGTAGCAGCACTACTGTCCGACTTGAAATATTTGTTCTGCAGTCAAATTGAGTTCTGGAAAAGTCGGGGAACTTACTACATCTTGACCTCTAAATAAATTAATTGCATATTCACTTTCCACTAAATTACAAACCGAAATAGTTGGTTGTTTGGGGTCTCCAATATATCGGCGACCTCCTAAACCTAAATAGTCAACTATCCAATATTCGTTTATTCCTAATCTTTCATATTCTGCAAGTTTTATTAAATAATCATCTTGCCAATTGGTACTTACTACTTCTATGGCTAATTTAATACTTTTACCTTGAGTAATAGTCGATCGCTTATTCCAGATTGGTTCATTTTCCATAGCATTATCATCCAATACCATTACATCAGGAATATAAGCCGATTTATCCGAATCTATAGCTTTAATTAGTCCCTGTCGAGGGATAAAAAAAGGTAAATTCAGGCGTTTAATTTCCACACCTAATTCCAAAGCTAGAAAACCAGCTACTTTTTCGTGAGTTCCAGTAGGTTGCACTTTAACAATTTCTCCATTATGTAGTTCAAATCGACCATAACCATCAGGATACCAGTCCCAAAACTCCTCTAAAGTCATTAACTTAATATCCGGTTTTTCTGCTGAAATAACCATCTTAAATACTCCTAATAATTTCAGTTATAAATCTATTTGGTCGTCAAGAAAAATTTACGGAGGAAAAGCAGCAAGAAAGTGAGATTATTTCTGTGGCTTGAACTTGCTTTTTTAAGTTATTTTCCAACAACTCTAATAGTAAGCGTTCAGCTGTCAGCTATTAATTTTGGGGAAGGTCATTTCAGTTAACAGTTATCAGTACCTCTGCAATAAGGAGGCTTGAAATATGGAATATGCTCTTTTTTTATCCCCTTAAAAAGCTATGCTTTATCAACATTTTTCTTAACATAAAATTTGACAACATAGACAAGTTATGCGTAAGTCTTTAAAAGGTTTTTGTCAGAGAAAAAGTGTATTAAAAAGTACATTTTTTTTTGATAACTTAAGTAGTTTTTCCTATCTACTATGATTCTTTCTCCTTTCTCCCCTGCTCCCCTACTTCCCACAAGGTTTTCAGGAGTTATTTATAAGGGATAGCTTAAAAGGGGAGGCTTTAGAGCAGAATTTTTCGGTAAAAATAATTGAGAAATTGAGACAGAATAAAAGTTACTGTTAAAGTCCCCTTCCTACACCTTAGAAGTAATGAATAATTACTAATTGCTGATAGCTGACTGCTGATAGCTGTTTGCTCCGCATTCCGCAGGAAATGCTTACCTCTAATATAGGAAAAAAAATAGCGATCGCTCCATAGTTAACTTAATTTTTTAACATTTTATTCAGGCAACTTTTATTTATTAATTCAAATCCAATTACAGCACTTCCCACTGCCCGTATATGTAGCGGGCAAGATGCCTACATCACAAGAGTTTTACTATTCACGCCATATAAATCAGAGACAACAGGCAGCAGGCAACAGGGAGAAATAATTGATAATTTCTGGATAAGAATTGATTTTATTTTTAATTTTTTGAGATGTCTAATTGTTAATTGTTAATTATTAATTGTTAATTAGGGCTTGCTAATTAAATATAAAAGTATTTACATATAAAGGTTTTAGCCTTTTTTGGGCCTTTAAAAAGTGCCTGGTTTTCAGCTCTTCACGCTCAAAAAGGAGGGTATTTTAGGCTCATAGTTGGGCAGAAAAATCACTCTTACAAAACTTAGCTCCTATCTCCTCGCTCATTCCCATTTCTCCTGTCTCCTGTCTCCTGTCTCCTGTCTCCTACCCCAGCAAAAAGACTTTTTTCAGCAAACCCTAATTATTCATTATTCATTATTAATTATTAATTATTGAATGCCTTCTTCATTTTTGCTGATAAGCTAAATAAACAGCTTCTAAAAATTCTGTAGCAGAAACTTTTTGTGGAGTTTGTGTCAATCCAATAATTTCTTTTGCTTGAGATGCTAATTTTTTACTCAACTCTATTTTTGCTTGTTTAGTCATTAACTTAGAACGTTGTAAATATTCTCGAATTACAGCAAAGTCTTCAGGCAATAATTGAGAAATATCTGCTTCTTCTAGTAAATATTTTGCCAATTTTTTTGCTGTTTGGGAAGTTGAAATTATATCGGCAACTGCCTTAATCTCTTGAATAACAATTGTACCTGCCATCCAGTCTCCTAAACGTTTTTCTTTTTTACTAAATAAGATTAATAACATTCCAATAAATAAAGTATCATCTACCGGACGGAATAAAGCTCTCAGAGTTGTTTGTTGTAATCTAACTGGTCTACCATCATCACGAATAACCCTAATTTTCACATAACGTTTTCCCGGTGTTTGCCCTTGCCAGATAGTTTCAAAAATTACAAAATATCCGACATAGATAATAAATAAAATTAATAACAGAATTGAACTTATCCACAATGATGCCTGCTTATTATTACCTCCAAAAGTTTTCCATATATCTAAAAATTGAATAGAAAAAAAGATGCCAAACATCAGGACAAAAAGTAAAATCAGACTCCAGATAATGTAATCAATTAATAAAGCATAAGCACGGTTGCCTACTCCGGCTAAATTAAAATCTAATTCCACACTCTCTGGAGTTTGTAGAGAGATTTGATTAAAAAATTTCATTGTTAATATTGATGAGATTTTCTGCTTACTTCTTTGCTGCTAATAAGATTAAATATTTTGTTTTCTTAACTGTAAATCTATACCTTCTCTACGAGTTCGGAGATCATAATAAATCACAGCTTTTATTGCTTGCCAAAATGGTAATATAAGTACATTGCTTAAAGAAAAAATGACATAAGAAAATACCAATAATAGCAGTAGAGAAGTTGGATTGTTTAGTTCAATATCTAGCATAACTCCTACAGGAACTAAGATTAGCCCCAAAGTCATACCAAATGGCAATATTAATATAGTTGCTATTATCAATATGTCAAAAACTATCTCCAAACTGGAATCAATTTTTGAGCCAGAAGATATAGGTGGTTTTAGTCTAAAAATTTCATAGAGTATTTTGAAAATATCATAGAATATTTCAGAATAAATATACAATATTACACCAACAGGTAATGCAACTAAAGTTGCTACTAGCAATATCACAAAAATCCGCCTTATATATCCTTTAGTTAATGCCCAACTGCGTCCTAAACTTCGAGTTGCAGTCATATTTTCTTCAACAACCAAAGGCATTTAAAAAAAAATAAAGCGATTCAATAATGTCATAAACAAAATCAAATAAATAGCCCAAAAAGTAATTCCTACAGCTAAATAAGTTAGATCGTTATCTACCGGAAAATTTGTAAAAATACTGATAATAGCAAAAACAAATGCTATGAAAACAAAAACTACAAATGCAACTCCAATCCCAATTAAAATCCCAATTAAAAATAATCCCAAAAATGCCCATAAAAAAATCCACAGTTTCGGGGCTAAAGTCCGTCGAGTTTCACGAACAGTTTCTGGTTTATTTGCTAATACTCCAAATACTAATTTACCAATTATCGCACGATTAACAATTGATTTTGTAGTACAAAAAGCAAATAATAATAACCAAACAGGAATTAACAATAAAAAACTTGAGTTATTGGCTCGGTCGTCAACCAAAATTAGAGGTATGGGAATGATAGCTAAAAATGGCAACAAAAACCATAAAGTTGCTCTAATAGCTACACCACAATAAGACTTAAAATTATCTCGATAAATTCGGATACTAGCACTAACAATATTGCCCACGCTTAACAGTTTAGTTACTGTTATTAGATTTTGAGACATGACTAAATTTACCTTGCTACAAAATTAAATATCTTGTTTTCTTAACTGTAAATCTATACCTTCTCTACGAGTTCTGAGGTCATAGTAGACGACAGCTTTTATGGCTTGCCAGAATGGTAACAAGAATACATTACCTAATAATCCAATAGCATATCCAAGTAGAAATGATAGAAACTGAATATTTGGATTTGTTGCATCTATTGGTTGAGTGGGAGAAATAGCTAATAGTAGAATACCTTGAAGCATTGTGGTAAAAATTTGTAAAATTATCCCAACAGGAAGAGTTATCAAACCTGCTATTACTAATATAATAAAAATTCGTCTCACATATCCTTTGGTTAATTCCCAACTCCTTCCTAAAGTTTTAGTTGCCCCGGCAACTTCTTCAACCGCCAAAGGTATTTCAAGAATAAAAAAACGAGCCAATAATATAGCAAGCACAATGAATAAAATAGCTAAAAAAGTACTTCCTAAAATTACACTACCTAAATCATTATTATTTACTGACAAACCTAAAATAGTTATGATAATACCACCAATAAATGACATCAAAAACAAAAGTATAAATGGAACTAAAATTACAATTAAATAAAATAGAAAAAATGCCCATAAGAAAGACCATATTTTCGGTGCTAAACTTCGCCTAACTTCACGAACAGTTTCTGGTTGATTAGCTAATATTCCGAATACTAATCTACCAATTATTGCACTATTAACAATTGATTTTGCCGTACAATAAATAAACAATAATAACCAAACAGTAATTAATAATAAAAAAATTGAATTTGAGATATTTGCTTGACCATAAGCCAAAATTAAAGGTACAGGAATTAAAACTAAAAATGGCAATAAAAACCATAAAGTTGCTCTAATAGCTACACCAAAATAAGACTTAAAATTATCTCGATAAATTCGGATACTTGCACTAACAACATTCCCCACGCTTAAAAGTTTAGTTAGTGTTATTGGATTTTCAGACATAACTAAATTTACAACTGATAACTGATAACTGAAATGACCTTGCTACAAAATTAAATATCTTGTTTTCTTAACTGTAGACCCATACCTTCTCGACGTGTTCGGAGGTCATAATAAACTAGAGCATTTATAGCTTGCCAGAATGGTAATAAGAAGACATTACTTAATAATCCAATACTATATCCCATGAGAAATAATAGTAATTGAAAGCTGGCATCTGTTGGGTTAGCAGGAATAGTTGCTTTCAGAATATTTTCGAGTATTCCAGCAATAATTTGTACAATTATCCCAATTGGTAATGTCACTAAACTTGCGATGAACAATACAACAAAAATTCGCCCTACATATCCTTTTGTTAATTCCCAGCTACGTCCTAAAGTTTGAGTCGCTGTTATATTTTCTTCTACAGCTAAAGGCATATCAAAAACAAAAAAACGAATTAATAATCTAACTATAAAAATTAAGGCAATAATAAAAATAACAATTCCAATTAAAACTAAAACTACTATAGTTCCCACATTTGGTTGACCAGCATTTGCCATTGCAGCAATAATACCAGCCAAAATTCCAATAACCACAGAAAGAATCAGCCAAATTCCAATTCCAATTAAAGAAAATAGAAAAAATGCCAATAAAAAAGCCCACATTTTTGGCTTTAAAGTATGCCTAGCTTCACGAACAGTTTCTGGTTGATTGGTCAATTCTCCAAATACTAACCTAGCAATTATGGCATTATTAACAATTGACTTTGCCGAACAATAAATAAACAATAATAACCATGCAGGAATTAATAATAAAAAACTCGAAGTATTTGCTTGACTATAAATCACAATTAAAGGTATGGGAATTAGAGCTAAAAAAGGCAAAAAAGACCATAAAGTTGCTCGAATAGCTACACCAAAATAAGGCTGAAAATGGTCTCGATAAATTCTCATACCAGCACTAACAATATTCCCAGCACTTAGGGGTGCAATTGGCGTTGCTGAATTTTCAGACATAACTAAATTTATTTCAATTATTTGCAGTGAAAATTTTATATTTATCTTAAGCTAGCTATAGGTAGCTATTAGGAAAACTTAATGAATATTAACCGTTGGATTAAACGTAGAGAAAAAAATTGGCAGCATTTAGACTCTTTATTAAGGCAAGTAGAAAAAAAGGGATTAAAATCATTGCCCGCAGCTCAAATCAGAGAAATGGCCAGTTTGTATCGTTCTGTATCGGCAGATTTGGCCCGTGCTAAAACTCACCAAGTGGGTAATATTCTGGAGCAAGATTTGCAGAGGTTGACCACTCGTGGTTACACTCAAATTTATCAGGGAAACCAGAAGCAGGAATGGCGAGCAGTCTGGGAGTTTTGTCGTTGGGGGTTTCCAGCAGTGGTGCAAAAAACTTGGGCTTATACAGCAGTGGCGACGGCGTTTTTTTTGGTTGGTGGCCTGGTGGCCTGGTGGTATAGTTGGCAAGACCCAGTGTTTATGTCGTTGATAGTGCCAGAATCTTTGATTTCTCAAGTACGAGACCGTCAAGAATTATGGACGGGGTCAATAGTAGGAGTTGAACCTATGGCTTCTACTAATATTATGATTAATAATTTACGGGTTTCTTTTTCTGCAGTAGCTGGTGGTATTAGTGGTGGTATTTATACAGTTTATTTGTTGGTATTTAATGGATTATTAATTGGGGCAATTGGTGCTCTTGTTGGTCAGCATAATTTGGCTGTTCCTTTTTGGGCTTTTGTATTTCCTCATGCTGCTTTGGAGTTACCTGCAATATTTTTGGCTGGTGGGGCTGGTTTATTAATAGCAAGAGCTATTTTATTTCCGGGTAAATATGGTCGAGTTGATGCTTTAAAGTTTTATGGTTTTCAAGCTGCACAGTTGGTTTTTGGTGTTGTGGTGTTGTTAGTTATTGCTGGAATTATTGAGGGTTTTTTTTCGCCTAGTCCGTTAGTGCCCGATATTTTTAAATATATTGTTGGAATGGGATTATTTTTGCTTTTATGTGTTTATTTTAGTCAGGAGAAGGGAGTAGGGAGTAAGGAGTAGGGAGTAGGGAAATACAGCATATTTATCGCATAATAAATACAGAGATTAACAATTAAATATTTGTAGTGCGGGCATCTTGCCCGCGATAGGTGTATTACCAATTTGATAAATGTTTGCTACAAGTAGCTAGGGTATTTATTCTAATTTATAATTTATAATTTAGAATGCATAATGGATAGATTTAATACCATTTTTAATATTTTAAATTACTTTTTTCGTGAAATAGACTGTATCGGAAAGTATTTTTATGCTGCTTATTATTCGTAACATTCTTTTTTCAAAATGGTATATCTCACGTTTGGTGGAATCTGCTGTACGGAATAAGATATCTTTATTTCATGGAAATAAATTGCTAAAAATATTCTTACTTATTACTTAATAACTGAAATGTTCAATCAGTATCGCATTATTTTTAGGAATTACTATCAGGCAGAAAAAATGCAGAATAACTCAATTATTCAATTATGAAGTACAAATAACTCCTCCATTACTTCCGAGTAAAGTGTGAAAAATATTTTTTTTAGAGTTTAATTAAACATAGCATTTTTTTGAGAATAGGTATTATATTCTGTCTGGATAATTAGCGATATAACTAAGTTCCGCACTCTGCAAACAAAAAACTTATCCAGAGCAAAATTCCCTATTCTCTCTACTCCCTTATTTATCAGAGATGATATTAGAGATATAGCAGTCGAAGGAAAGGTTAAGACATATCAAAAGCTTAAAACTCAGACAACGCAAAATTTTTCCTTATTTCTTCTTCCTTCTTCCTTCTGCTAATAAATATGAATAGCAAGCCAAATTGTTTCTATATTTGGATCGGTTGAAATAATTTTATGTGGGGTTTTAGCTGGTATAAAAATATGACTATCTTTGACTAATTTTGTTGTTTTTTGATTAATCTCTAATATGGCAGTTCCTTGAAGCAATGTTACCCATTCATCTTCATCTTGCATAAATTCTTCACTGACGAAATTAGGGGGTGAAATTATTTTATTAATTTTGACATTTTTATGTGATAGTAAATTTTTTAATATCTCTTCCATGATTTTTGATTAAGGTTGTAGGTGATAGATTTTAGGTAGTATAAGAGGTAAGTGGAAAAATTTACAACTATGTCATTGCGACTGGAACGGAGTGGAAGGAAGCAATCTCAAAGGTTTCAATTACATTTAGGAAATATCATCAAGTTTAAAACTCAGACAGCACCAGATTTTGGTTCCTTCTTCCTTAATAAGATAACTAAACCCCTCTTCCTTCTGCCTTCTGCCTCCTGCCTTCTCCTATACAACTTTATTCAGAATAAATAAACTTTCATCCCCTCCACGTCCAATTCTTAAAGTTTCGTCTAAATAAGTAATATCTAGTGTAGCAATTCTACCTTGAGGATTATTAGCTGCTACAACTTTAAAGGGATTTAGTTTAGGAGTATTAATACCCACAATTTTCTCAATTGCCAAATAACGTTTATCAAAATAAACATTGATGCGTTTATCTGCTAAACCAGATGTATCTATAGCTGGTTCAAAACTAGCAGTTACTTTGACATTTCCTAATATTAATTTCAGAGGATGTTGTACTTGGGCTTGATTAAAAAATACTTTATTAGCAATATCAATTACTTGATAAACTTTACCTACTTGTAAACCCAATGGTAGGGAATCTAAAGAACGAATTTCTCTCGCTGTAGAGTATTGCAATTGCCAAGTTCCATCTAATAAATTAGTCGCGTGGAGAAGAGGTTGACTATGAGGATTGAGATTTTCTAATTCTATTGTTAACTGTTCAATTTCTGCAACTAAAGTTTTATCTAACTTCAAGTTCGTAACAGGAGAAACATCATTTTTAGTTTGAATATTTTTGATTTTTGCTTGTAATTTTTCTTTCAAGAGTTGATTATTCATTTGATTAAAAATTTATAAAATACTGAGAATACTATAAACGAAGGCAGAGGGCAGAGGGCAGAGGGCAGAAGTAACAATTGGTTGGAATGTTATATTATGTCCAGTTGAGTAATTAGATTTTAGGGGAAGGAAGGTAGAAGGCAGAAGGTTTTTTCCCATTGCTACATTAATTTTATATACAAACGATACTACCAGATTGGTATTAGGAGATATAAAAAGCTTAAAACTCAGACAAATCAGATTTTTCCTTCTATCCAAGATAAGATAACTAAACACCCTCTTCCTTCTGCCTTCTGCCTCCTGCCTTCTGCCTTCTACTATAACTTTAAAGCATTCATAGCTGCTTTAATTAAATTAAAAAAACGAGCATCTGAAACATCTACTTGTTTAGCACTATTACGAGTTTTACCTAACAAACCTATTTTTTGCCCCTTTTGAATTGCTAATACCTCTCCACGGGAATTTCTAATTCTTAATTCTTGCACATCTCCTATCTGATAAAGACTGCAACTATAAAGGCGACTATTGTAAGAAAATTCTGCCTTTTGAGGAAAATTTTGAGGCGAAATTGCTGAGTTCCTAGAAACTTCCATCGGCAAACGTACTCCTAATAATTCCAACTCAATATTACTCTGACCATTCCAAGTATTTTCCCGCATTTTATAAGCAATATCTACCACCGAAGGTAAAGGAAAATAATCCCCCCAACGCCAAGCGATCGCCTGAATTTTTTCCCCTTTAATCAAAGTTAATTTAATATGCCCCTTACCCACAATTCTTTGTTCAGAAATTTTGACATTCCGAGTCCAAAATACAGGATATTTATTTTCAATTCCACAGGGATGAAGTAAATCTATTTGACGATATAAGTCAAAACTTAACTCCTGAATTTCTGCCTCCGCATCAATACTAATTAACGGTTTTAGATGCTGAACTTCTAAACATTGATGAGCAAACTCACTCAGACGGGAACGAAACTTATCCAAATTTTCTGCCGAAAAAGAAAAACCACCAGCCGCTCTATGACCACCATACTTTCCTAATAGCTCATCGCAAAATTGTAACGCCTCAAAAACATCAAACTCAGGAATGCCACGAGCAGACCCACGAATTATTTCTTCCCCCTCCTCCTCATAAGCACCAATAAAAACAGGCACCCCATAACGCTCCACCAACCGAGAAGCAACAATACCAATAACACCATGATGCCATCCCGGTTGCACCACCACCAAAACCCTTTCCTCCTGTAAATTTATCTGACTTGACTCGCACCAAGCGATCGCCTCTTGTTCAATTTCCTCACATAACAGTTGTCGTCGCTGATTAATTTCTTCACATTGCATCGCCCTTTCCAAAGCTATTCCCATATCATCCGTAGTCAAAAGCTCAATCACAATTTGTGGGTCAGCAATACGTCCCACTGCATTGATGCGCGGGCCCAGGCGAAAACCAATATCATCAGGTTTAAGAGATTTTTGATGATCTTTTGATTTTGGGTTTAATACCCTGCTGTCTACAGAGTGCTGAAAATTGCTTGAGGTTTGAGTTCCCATCAACTTTTCTCCTCTTCCCTCTTCCTTCTTCCCTCTTCCTTCTTCATAAGTTTCCTGTTCCCTGTTCCCTGTTCCCTGTTCCCTTGCTTTGACACCAGATACCTGAATTAACGCTTGCACTCCTGGTAACTGGGAGTGAGGCAAATATTGTAACCCCCGTTTCACCAAGCGACGGTTTACTCCAGTTAGAGGTGCCAAGTCAGCAATAGTACCCAGGGTAAATAATTCTAAAAGTGGCTTAATTAAACCTTGGTGTTTTCCCAAACGTTGCGCTAGAGATACCGCCAAAATGTAAGCAACCCCCACTCCTGCCACACCGCGATAAGGAGAAGTTTCTGAAATAAGTTTGGGGTTGAGGATAGCATGAGCTGGTGGTAGTTTCGGTGGAATGTCGTGGTGGTCAGTAATAATAACATTTACACCTAATTCCCTTGCCCTAACAATAGGTTCATAAGCAGCAATACCATTGTCTACAGTGAGGATGAGATTTACTCCTTCTTGATGAAACTCCTCAACAATGCGTTGGTTAATGCCGTAACCTTCCTGCATTCGACTAGGAATAGCATAGTCAACTTTTGCCCCTAAATGTTTGAGAGCGCGCAACAATAAAGCAGTGCTAGTCATGCCATCTGCATCATAGTCACCACAAATAGCTATTTTCTGTTCTTGAGAAATTGTAGTTTGTAATAAGTTGAGACTAATATTTAAGTCGGGAAATTCTTCTATTGGTAGAGGCAGTTTTATTGACTCAGGGTCTAAAAATGCTTGTGCTTGGTCTATAGTAGAAATATCCCGGTTAATTAATGTCTGGGCTATTAGGGGTGATATTTCTAGAGTTTTGGCTAGTTGTTTAGTTATTTCTGGTTGTTCTGGATATATTAACCACCTTTGGTTAGGTAGGTTTTGCTGTTTTGGTGGAAGGGGGAAATTATTTTGCATATTATTTAGAAGGAAGAAGGAAAAAAAGGAAAAAGTGCGGCCATCCTGCCCACTAATACGGGAGCAAGATGCTCCCACTACCGTGTCTCGTAACAAATATAATTACAATGCACTACCACCTTAATTGTTTATATTCAGAATCATATTATACCAAGCGTGAAAAAAGAATACTTAACTTAAGTGAAATTTCAATTATCAAGTAATTAACACGCTAATTCAACAATTAATAATTAATAATTACCTCTCCCCTACTCTCCCATTCCCCCACTCCCCTACTCCCTCGCTCCACCGCTCAAAAAAATGTAGCAAACATTTATCAAATTGGTATTATTAGGAGTAAATAATGTTCAAAAGCTTAATTAGACAAAAATATTTCAGACTAATACTGTTCCGGAACAGTTATAACCAATGCTTGCTTCATTGATTAAAAAGCTGAAATGCTGAAATGCTCATAGCTTATTATTAGGAGGAAAAATTTTCAAAAGCTTAATCAGACAAAATATTTCAGACTAATACTGTTCCGGAACAGTTATAACCAATGTTTGCTTCATTGATTAAAAAACTCAAATTCTCAATTGCTCAAATGCTCATAGCTTATTATTAGGAGGAAAAATTTTCAAAAGCTTAATCAGAAAAAATATTTCAGACTAATACTGTTCCGGAACAGTTACAACCAATGTTTGCTTCATTGATGAAAAAGCTCAAATACTGAAATGCTGAAATGCTGAAATGCTGAAATGCTGAAATGCTCATAGCTTATTATTAGGAGGTGAAATTTTCAAAAGCTTAATCAGAAAAAATATTTCAGACTAATACTGTTCCGGAACAGTTACAACCAATGTTTGCTTCATTGATGAAAAAGCTGAAAAGCTGAAATGCTGAAATGCTCAAATACTCATAGCTTATTATTAGGAGGAAAAATTTTCAAAACTTTAATCAGACAAAAATATTTAAGACCAATACTATTCCGGAACACTTATCACCAATGCTTGCTTCATTGATTAAAAAGCTCAAATGCTCAAATACTCAAATGCTGATAGCTTATTATTAGGAGTCAATAATGTTCAAAACTTTAATCAGACAAAAATATTTAAGACCAATACTATTCCGGAACACTTATCACCAATGCTTGCTTCATTGATTAAAAAGCTCAAATGCTCAAATACTCAAATGCTGATAGCTTATTATTAGGAGTCAATAATGTTCAAAACTTTAATCAGACAAAAATATTTAGAAGCAATACTGTTCCGGAACACTTATTACCAATGCTTGCTTCATTGATTAAAAAGCTCAAATGCTCAAATACTCAAATGCTGATAGCTTGTTATTAGGAGTCAATAATGTTCAAAACTTTAATCAGACAAAAATATTTAGAAGCAATACTGTTCCGGAACACTTATCACCAATGCTTGCTTCATTGATTAAAAAGCTGAAATGCTCAAATACTCAAATGCTGATAGCTTGTTATTAGGAGTCAATAATGTTCAAAACTTTAATCAGACAAAAATATTTAAGACCAATACTATTCCGGAACACTTATGCGGTTAAACTAGGTCTCGCTTATATCTTTACTTTAATTGGAATAATTATCCCTCATCATTACGTTTTAGCTCAAACTACTACAGAATATTATGCTGCTGTGAGTGAGGATAAAATTATTAATAATGACTCGGAAAATCAAGATGCTTCTGTTTATTTTAATCGGGGTGTCGATAAATATAATGATGGAAATTTTCCCGGAGCTTTGAATTATTTTAGTAAAGCTATTGAGCTGAGACCGGATTTTATTGAAGCTTATTATAATCGTGGTATTTTACGAATTGAATTAGCAGACTATCAAGGAGGAATTGAGGATTTTACTAATGTGATTAATCTCGATCCTAGTTGCAGAGAAGCTTATTATAATCGAGGAAGTATTAATAGTATTATTGGTAATTATCAAGCAGAAATTGCCGATTTCAACAAAGTTATTGAAGTAGAGCCAAATTTATTTTATGTCTATAGTAATTGTGGTGTTGCTCGTTCTGGAATAGGAGACGAACAAGGTGCAATTTCTGATTTTTATAAAGTAATTGAATTAGAGCAAAATGCTGTAGATGCTTATAATAATCGGGGAATTATTAGGCGGAAATTAGGAGATCATCCAGGAGATATTGCTGATTTTTATAAAGTAATTGAACTGAAACCTAATGATGCTAAAACTTATTTTATCTGGGAGTTACTAGGACTGAATTTGGAGATAAACAGGGTGCAATAGAGGATTATAATTGGGCAATTAAAATTAAGCATGATTATGCTGAAGCTTATCTAAATCGAGACAATATTTGGCAAAATATGGGAAATTATCAGCAGGTAATAGCAGATTTTTCTCAAGCAATTAAATCAAATCCTGAGTTAGCAGATGCTTATAATAATCGGGGTAATATCCGTAGTTTATTGGGAGACTACTGGGGTGCAATTATTGATTACAACCGGGCGTTAGGAATTGAACCAAATTTACCTGATGCTTACAATAATCGAGGGAATGCTTATAGTTATTTTGGAAATTATCGGGAGGCAATTTCTAATTATAATCAGGCTTTAAAACTTAATCCAGAACTATTTTTTACTTATCATAATCGGGGAGCTGCTTATTTAGAATTAGGAGATTATGAAGCCGCTTTAGGAGACATTAATCGAGCGATTGAATTGCAGCCTAATTTTGCTAATGCTTATGAAAGACGGTCAATATATTTCATTAAAAGTTCAATTATTTTATTAATTACTTCTGGTTCCATACTAATTAAAATCTCTTCTTCTGTAACCAGAGTTCAATACTTTTTTCCGAGACTTACGAAACTTAGCTGTATCTGCATAAATCTTCCAAGCTTTGATCTGAAACTTGATAAAATCTCCCGAATTTTTTTCATAGATAAGTTTCCCATCTCGTGCCACATGAAAACTTAATAATGGGGAACAGTGATTAAGCTCCACAATATCAATAATCTCACTGTTAATTTGAAAAATATTTCCTAACTTTTCTGGAACTTAAAACCAAGCAAAAGCATTATTTTCTATATGATTTTTGCGAATTTCGTTATCATAAACTACAGCAAAATCCCAGTCACTTTTGGCGTGAGTATCCCCTCTAGCGCGAGAACCAAATAATACCAATATTTTTAGATAAGGGATTTTTTCTGGTAGTTGGAGACAGCGGTTTTTTAAGTCGGAAAACGATTGTGTTTTCATAAAAATTTCATTACTTATTATCTTGTTATTTCTACACCGTAAGCAAGACAAGCAAAAATATCCTCTCGCTCAATACCAGGATCTTCTTCAAGTAACTCCTCAACAGTCGGTCTACTGCAAGCTAGAGGGAAGTATAGAACACTTACTCCCCACTTCCTCAAGTAACCACAATTAACCGTGACAATTAACTGTCTCGTGATTCTAAATCAAAGTAATCAGCGACCTGCCACTCCAAAATGATGAAACAGATTGAATAGTTATTGTATAGTTGGGAGTAGGGGATATTGAAGTAATTATAGAATTATCAACATACATTATATTACCGGATTTTATATGAGATGGTAATCAAATATAGCATTACTATTCAGAAATGGTATTATATCAAATCTGTTTAATTCGGTATAAAAAAATGTTCCAACCGATGCGTCATTCTCAAATCTTTCTCAATATTCCCCTCCTGGGAGGGGTTAGGGGTGGGTCCCCATCTCCCTATCCCTATTCCCTAAACTTGTAAAACTTCGTACCTCATCAACTCCAAAACTGCTGTAAAACTAAGACAACAAAACTGCTGTAAAACTAAGACAACGCAATATTCTTCCTTATTCCCTCTTCCTTCTTCCTTCTTCCTTCTGCTATAAAAAAAAACGGCGTTGGTAAATCAAGAGATGAAACTTTCAGACTAATCCCCTTCTGACTCACTCTAAATTTTTAACCAGAGTAAGTAATAGGTATCACCCCTGCTAAAAAATCATCTTACTAATTACCAACCCCAAAAAAACAAAATCACCCCCAATCAATGGAGGTGGTCTAAACACAATACACACTATTTATAGCAGTCAAAGTAAAGGGGGCAGACAGATCAAAAGCTGAAAACTCAGACAACACAATATTTTTCCTTCTTCCTTCTTCCTTCCTTCTTTTGCCATACACGAACAAATTGGAGAGGGGCAATTCTCAAATTACCCCCCATCTCAAAAAACTTAGTAATCGAAATCTCCACCGCCCATACCAGCGCCAGCAGGAGCACCTTCCTTGGGTTCAGGTTTGTCAACAACAATACACTCAGTTGTCAACACCATACCAGCAATAGAAGCAGCGTTTTGTAGAGCAGAACGAGTTACCTTAGCAGGGTCAACAATACCAGCTTCAAACAAATCTATAAACTCGTTAGTAGCAGCATTGTAACCAGTATTAAAATCTTTCTCTCTCACGCGCTCGGCAATCACAGCACCATTCTGGCCAGCATTTTCAGCAATGCGCTTTAGAGGAGCTAACAAAGCACGACTCACAATTAAAGCACCAGTTAACTCTTCTGCTTGCAAATTCTCATTTGCCCAATTTTCTAGATCGGGAGCTAGGTGAGCTAGAGTTGTACCGCCACCAGGAACAATACCTTCTTCTACAGCAGCTTTAGTTGCGTTGATAGCGTCTTCCAAGCGTAATTTGCGGTCTTTCATTTCTGTTTCAGTAGCAGCACCAACTTTGATTACAGCTACCCCACCAGCTAACTTAGCTAAACGCTCTTGTAACTTCTCTTTGTCGTAGGAAGATTCAGTTTCTTCCATCTGACGGCGAATTTGGTCGCAACGAGATTTAACTTCTTTTTCGTTACCTTCAGCAACGATGGTGGTGTTTTCCTTAGTGATGTTGATGCGACGAGCTTTACCAAGCATATCTAGTTTGGTGCTTTCTAGTTTCAAACCAGCATCTTCAGTAATAACTTGACCGCCAGTTAATACAGCGATATCTTCTAGCATCGCTTTACGGCGATCACCAAAACCAGGAGCTTTCACAGCAGCTACATTCAACACACCCCGCAAACGGTTAACAACCAGAGTAGCTAAAGCTTCTTTCTCAATATCTTCAGCTAAGATTAATAAAGGTTTGCCAGAACGAGCTACTTGTTCTAACACTGGTACTAAATCTTGTACTAAAGCAATTTTCTTATCAGTAATTAGAATCATTGGTTCTTCGAGTACCGCTTCCATCCGCTCCATATCTGTTGCAAAGTAGGGAGAGATGTAGCCTTTGTCGAAGCGCATACCTTCAGTAATTTCTAGTTCGGTCTGCATTGACTTCCCTTCTTCTAGGGAAATTACACCTTCCTTGCCCACTTTATCCATTGCTTGGGCAATCATATTACCCACTTCTTCGTCGTTACCAGCAGAGATGGAACCAACTTGAGCGATCGCCTTAGAATCTTCAATTTGACTAGCGTGAGATGCAATTTTTTCTACCAAGAAACCTGCTGCTTTATCAACACCGCGCTTGATGGCAATGGGGTTAGCACCTGCAGCTACGTTCCTTAGACCCTCTTTTACAATTGCGTGAGCTAAAACGGTGGCTGTAGTAGTACCGTCACCTGCTGCGTCATTGGTTTTGGAAGCTGCTTGACGAATTAGAGCAACTCCTGTATTTTCAATATGGTCTTCTAGTTCGATTTCTTTAGCGATTGTCACACCATCGTTAACGATTTGAGGAGCGCCAAATTTTTTCTCTAGAACTACGTTCCTACCTTTTGGACCGAGTGTTACTGCTACAGATTCAGCCAGAATATCCATACCTCTTTCGAGAGCGCGACGAGCATTTTCGTTGTAGATAATACGTTTAGCCATAGTTGTAATTCTTATTGATTAGTAATTGTGGATTTGACATCTCCAGGGGTTGAAACACCCTGAATTCTGTGTAAAAAAACACCACAAAAGGGATAAATCCACTTTTGCTTCCAGCCTGTCAACAGACTTCTAGACTCCTCGGGATAGACAAAAATCTATCTGTGAGCTTGCTTTGAGAGTGGTTTCACTCAAGGTATTGGAGCAATCTTCTCGCTGCTCTATTTGTTATTTTGTTGATAATTAGTTGTTTTAGCACTTTGGCAAACATCAAATAGGTCGAAGAAGTTTGCTAGTGCTATGGAACAACTTGATAATTCTTAGTTAACAATTGCGAGAATATCTTTTTCTGCAAGTAGCACATACTCATCGCCACCGAGTTTGATGTCTGTTCCGGCGTATTTGGAGTACAGCACTTTGTCTCCGACTTTAACTTCCATTTCTGCGCGGGAACCATCGTCATTGCGCTTACCAGGACCAGCAGCAGCAACTTCTCCTACTTGGGGTTTTTCTTTTGCATTGTCAGGTAGAAGAATACCACCTGCTGTTTTTTCTTCAGCTGCACTAACTTTGACAAATACGCGATCGCCTAAAGGCTTAACAGTAGAAACACTCAATGTTACGGCTGCCATTGTTTTCCCTCCAGATAAATTTGATTTTTCCTGAGAGGCTAGAATCTGAAGCTAAATTACCGGCTTCGTTTTCTTTTTTAGCACTCTCACTACCTGAGTGCTAATTTAGCTGAATAGGAGTTGCCATTGCAACTGATGAAACTGTACGGGTTCCCGAACTGAGGGATTTGGTTTTTGGTGGTGGTGCATAGTAATGGTAAAGGAAGCACCGGGAGTGTGGGGGAATGGGAGATGAGGAGTGTGGGAGAAATTAAAAAATATGTATCCTACAATTACCATGCAGGACTATCGGTTTTTTGTGTCAAAAGTCCAAATTAAATCGCCAAAACAACATTCCTCTCAATTGAATTGAGCTTTTTAAATTAGGACAGTAGGCTAAAATTATCTGAGTAAATCGAGAATTTCACCGTCAAAGTCATTTATTATTTAAAATAGGACATTTGACCAAAAAGACAATATCCCAAGAAGTTCGTTGGAAGGTGTGTCGAAAATTTTATGACAGATAATATATCATCTCAAAAAACCGATAAATCTGATGGGACTAACTTCCAGATAGCTGAATGCCAGGAAAATTATCAACTGGACGATATTGACCAAGATATTTGCCAGGAATCCCTTGGTGTTTGTATCCAATCTCTGGGACTAAGTAAAATTCAGCGACATATTTTTATTTGTGCTGACCAAACAAAGCCTAAATGTTGTTCAACAGAGACTGGTTTAGAGGCGTGGAATTATCTCAAAAAACGGCTCAAAGAGTTAAAACTTGATCGGGTTAACACTGATTTACCTGGCTATATATTTCGCACTAAAGCTAACTGTTTACGAGTTTGTTGTCAAGGTCCAATCATGGTTGTTTATCCTGAAGGAGTATGGTATCATTCCGCAACTCCTCCTGTAATTGAAAGAATTATTCAAGAGCATATAATGGGCGATAAACTTGTAGAGGAATATGTTTTTCTAACTCATCCTTTGCCCGAATCAATGATTATTTGATCAAATAGCCTTAGTTGATTCATTCGCTAATACTCATAAATCATGGACATTTACTTGACTGCCAAACTCAAAAGTTCAAAGTTAACAATTAGTAACTAATAGTTATCAATATAAATTATGATAATATTAGTAGCCAATACTGTCAAATTTTCATATATTATTAAAAGTAGTGGAAGTTATTTTTCACAAATACAAAACTATTATCTAGTTATATATATCTAAATATTGTAGAACTATTGATTGAGTCTAAAATCTATAATTAATAATAGATAGGGGCATAATTTCTTTAGATCATTAGGTGCAGTCCAAGCCCTGTGGCTAAGGATATATATTAATTTAAAAGAAAGTAGCAAACTCGCCCTACTTCCTTAATCTTTTATGAAAGATGTGGTTTATACCTGTCTTTGAAGTTAATGTTTGCGGGAATTAAAGAAAGTGAGTTCTTCATTATGAAGGAAATTAATACTACAGACCAAAGACGGTTAATGTTGGTTGATGATGACCCTAATTTAATTTTATTAGTCAAGGATTATTTAGAATTTCGTGGGTATCAGGTAACAACGGCAGAAAATGGCCGAGATGCACTAGAAAAGCTGGAAAATGAAATTCCTGAGCTAATTATATGTGATGTGATGATGCCAGAAATGGATGGCTATACCCTTGTGCAACACATCAGAGAAAACCCAGCTACAGAATGGGTTCCAGTTCTATTTCTATCTGCCAAAGGTCAAAGTCAAGACCGAGTCAAAGGTTTAAATACTGGAGCTGATGTCTACATTGTCAAACCATTTGAGCCAGAAGAACTCGTAGCTCAAGTAGAATCTTCCCTGAAGCAAGCTTCTCGCCTAATTAAACATCAAAATTCTGCCATGGTTAGTAATGGGCCAAAAATCAAGGTGCGCAGAAACGTAGAATTAACTCCCACAGAGTTAAAGGTAGTCCAACTTGTAGCCCAGGGGATGGCAAATCGTGACATTGCACAATTGATGGAAGTTAGTCAAAGAACGATTGAGAGTCATGTAAGCAATATGCTTGGTAAAACTGGTCTACACAATCGGACAGAATTAGCTCGTTGGGCGATAGAAAGTAAAAAGGCTTAGGTATAATTACCCAGGAATTTATCGGGGTGTAAGTCTTTATCTTGATGTAATTTGTATATTTGAGGGCTGTAATTTTGTACTGCCCCAGTTTTTCTATATTCCGAATTTTATATATAGCAGTCGAAGGAAAGGGCGCAGACAGATCAAAAGTTTAAAACTCAGACAACGCCAGATTTTTCCTGATTACTTCTTCCTTCTGCTATACATAGTTTTTATTAAGTCAATTGTTTTTGATTTGACTGAATTATTAGAATATTGGACGAATCAAATCTTCAAAATATGGCCTTAATGAAAAATTATTGTCTTATATTGAAGATATGGAAGGGGATCAATTAATTTAATAAGTATAAAAAGTATTTTTTTACAGAAAAAAGACTAAAATAGATAGTATATAACTACTAAAATTATTAAAATTATTAGTAGAGAAAAATATTATCGGTTTATGATATAAGGGTGATTTTTTGCAGTTTAAATCTGAAAAATACAAGTAATAATATTAGTTTATCTAAATTAAAAATAATTGCATTGATGATAGGAATATTACTAAAATAATAGATTTAGACTGAATTATCTAAAATCAATATTAAACTTAAGTTTCTATGAATAATTCCAAGAACCGTCTTTCTATATTTGTTGACGGGAATAATATGTTCTACGCTCAACAAAAAAATGGTTGGTTTTTTGACCCAAGAAGAGTATTAGAACATTTCAACAAACCAGAAGTCAGACTAATAAATGCTTTTTGGTATACAGGTTTAAAAGACCCACAAGATCAAAGGGGATTTAGAGATGCTTTGATTAGTTTGGGTTATACAGTACGCACTAAAATTCTTAAAGAATATTATGATGATGTTTCGGGTCGCTATTCTCAAAAAGCTAATTTAGATATTGAAATTGTAGTAGATATGTTTAATACAGTAGACCAATATGACCAAGTAGTTTTATTTAGTGGAGATGGGGATTTTGAAAGAGCTATAGAGCTACTGCGTTCTAAAAATACTCATATCACAGTTGTATCAACGGAGGGAATGATTGCTAGAGAATTACGAAATGCCACAGACCAATATGTAGACTTAAATGATATTCGCGACCAAATAGAAAAGGCAGAGTATTAATTAATAATTAATAATTAATAATTAATAATTAATAAGGAAAAAAATATCAATTTCTTTGAGAATGCACCAAGTCAGAAGGCAGGAAGTATTAATTGAAGAAGGAGACAGGAGACAGGAGACAGGAGACAGGAGGAAAATTACATGGGGATTCTCACCCCAAGTAATTTTGAACACCGTGTAGACGGTGGGGTATTAAACCCACAAAGAAAATGATAAAAAATATCTACTTGAAGAACAGCGTATTTGATATTAGTGAGGTACACCAGTCGCGGGCAAGATGCCCGCACTTGTATTCACCTTACCATTTATATTTGTACCTCATATATAGTCATTCTGAATAAGACTGGAACACTTTATTTAGCTGAAACTCTTTCAAGGCAAAAAACCTTTGTCCCAATCTTAACTGGAATGACTATATCTGCAATCTGCTGTAAATATCTTCCTAGAAAACTCACAAAAATTAGACTAAATTTACGTTTAATTTAATTAAAAAACGTTTCGGTCCGGAATGCTCCGCAAATAGTATTTCAGCCTTTAGCAGTTAGCTTTTGATCAGGGGATACGCGACCCCTACTAAAATGAAATGACAAGCTAGAAGTCGGGGATTTAAACCAAAGCTTTTAGTACGCTGAAAGCTGAGTGCTGTTTGCAGAGCATTCCGGTACGGAAAATGCTGATAGCTAGTTAATTTAAACTATATTCACTAGTTTGTAAGACAAGGTAAGATCGAAAAAAGCTCAAGGCTAATTGCTGTAAAATATTAAACTATAAGGGAAAAATAATGACAAGTAATCAAGACCGAATTATTATTTTTGATACGACTCTCCGGGATGGGGAACAATCTCCTGGAGCAGCTCTCAATATAGATGAAAAATTGACTATTGCTCGGCAACTATCTCGCCTGGGAGTAGATGTGATTGAAGCTGGTTTTCCCTACTCTAGTCCTGGAGATTTTGAAGCAGTACAAAAAATTGCTGAGACAGTGGGTGTAGAAGGAGGCCCAACAATCTGTGGTTTGGCAAGAACGACTCGTGCAGATATCGAAGCGGCAGGTAAAGCTCTTAAACCCGCAGCTAATGCTCGTATTCATACTTTTATTGCTACTTCCGATATTCACTTAGCTTACAAACTTAAGAAAACTAGAGAAGAAGTATTGGCGATCGCTCCTGAAATGGTGGCCTATGCTAAAACCTTTGTAGATGATGTAGAATTTTCTCCTGAAGATGCAGGTCGCTCTGACCCAGAATTTCTCTATCAAGTATTGGAGGCGGCGATCGCTGCTGGAGCGACTACGGTGAATATTCCCGATACTGTTGGTTATACGACACCTGCTGAATTTGGGGCACTTATCCGAGGTATTAAGGAAAACGTTCCTAATATTGACCAAGCTATTATTTCTGTTCACGGTCACAATGACTTGGGTTTAGCAGTCGCCAACTTCCTCGAAGCTGTGAAAAACGGTGCTCGTCAACTGGAATGCACTATTAATGGTATCGGTGAGCGAGCTGGTAATGCTGCTTTGGAAGAGTTAGTTATGGCATTGCACGTCCGGCGACAATATTTCAATCCTTTCCTTGGTCGCGCACCAGAGTCAGAAGCAGCACTTACTAATATTGATACTCGTCATATTTATAAAACATCTCGTCTGGTTTCTAACTTGACAGGAATGTTTGTGCAACCAAATAAAGCTATTGTCGGTGCTAATGCTTTTGCTCATGAGTCAGGTATTCATCAAGATGGGGTACTCAAGAATAAGCTTACTTATGAAATCATGGATGCTGAGTCCATCGGTTTGACAGATAACCAAATAGTCTTGGGTAAACTTTCCGGTCGTCATGCTTTCCAAACTCGTCTCAAAGAACTTGGGTTTGATATTTCTGATGAAGAGGTGAATAAAGCTTTCCTCAGATTTAAAGATTTGGCAGACAAAAAGAAAGAAATTACAGATTGGGATTTGGAATCTATTGTTAACAGCGAGATTCAACAACCACCAGAACTCTTCCGTATAGAGTTGGTACAGGTTTCCTGTGGCGATCGCTCTCGTCCCACCGCCACAGTTAGTATCCGGACTCCTAATGGGGAGGAATTGACTGATGCTGCCATTGGTACTGGACCTGTGGATGCTGTATACAAGGCAATTAACCGAGTGGTGAATGTGCCTAATGATTTAATTGAGTTTTCTGTGCAGTCGGTAACTGCTGGCATTGATGCTATTGGGGAGGTGACTATTCGTTTGCGTCATGAAGGACGGGTGTATTCTGGTCATGCTGCTAATACTGATATTATTGTGGCATCAGCTCAAGCTTATATAAATGCTTTAAATCGTTTGTATGCAGCTTTGCAAAGTGATGTGAAGAAAATACATCCGCAAAAGAGCGATCGAGCAGTGGAAGTGGTAACTAATTAGGGTTTGCTGAAAAAATCTTTTGGTAAGGGTAGGAGTCAACCCACCCCTAGCCCCTCCCAGGAGGGGAAAGACCGAGTCAGGAGAAATGGGAATTAATGGGGAGTGTGGGGAGATAGAGACCCACCCCTAACCCCTCCCACTCCCCAGGGCTAATTCATTGTCGCCAGAGAAAAATATTGAGAAGTGCAATAGTGACGTGATGGTCAAGTATTCCATGGGTGTTTTCCCTAAATTATCACCCTTAAACAGAAAAAATTTATGTCACAGAGGCAGTCGCGATCGCCAACACCAGAACTAAGGGCCAATGGAGAACTAGAGCGGAGCGATCGTCTTTCTCTGAGCAAGTTTCAACTTTCAACCAGTGCAGAACTAGATTTATAGAAGCAGAAAAATCTGCTCGAGGTCGTGAGCAATGGTACGAATCGCAGTAGTAAGGGAAGAATAACCATGAAGGCGACAGATAGCGATCGCTAGCTGACGAATAACGGAAAAATTAGCCGCTGCAGCGCAGTGTCTAATTATGGCTTGCTGATTCAATATCAAACCATTGACTGATATTGGTTTTAGGCTTTTTATGTCTTAAAAAAGTATGAGCTTTTCGGTTGCTCTGGTTAAAAAAGTGAGGATTTTCACCGAAGCACGCAGCCGAAAAATCACTCTGACAATTCTTACTCCTACCTCCTCGCTCCCGACCCATTTCTCCTGTCTCCTGTCTCCTGTCTTCTACCCCAGCAAAAAGACTTTCCATACGCAAACCCTAATTAGACTGGTGTCTTCACCAAAGACTACATCCTTAATCCAATGTAGTCGATTCTCAATTCCCCAATGTCCCTGAATTCCTACTGCAAATTCTGCTGCACTCAATACTAGACTACTAATGTAGTAAGCTGTTTGATGATAGCCAACACCAGCTCGTGTACTAGGTACGCTCTACTCTAATCACAGACTTAACTCCCACCCACTCAGAGCTGATTCCCAACAGATTATTAAACACAGATACTGTTCTAGAAATCACACGATTTCTACATCTTTGTCCTGAAATATCAACACTACAAGGTTTGTGATGGATAACGTCTTCCTCTGGTAGCTCTAAAATCTGGTAACTGGGCCAATAAAAGTAACAAGTTCATTTCCATCTGATGGTTAAAAAGGAGAAACAGTTAGCTTAATAAATAGTTTACTGTTATTTTGCACTCCTCAATATTTTTCTCTGGCGACAATGAATTAGCCCTGCTCGTGAGGGGTAGTTATCAATCATTGCCTACCCCATCATATTGAGTGGATACAAAAAATCTGTATTTTTTACAGGGCTTTAATTATTGAAAACCTTATCCAGCAATAGTTTTTAGGTGCTTGTCACTCCGTGAGATTTTCTAGATAGTACCTCAAATATGCTACCTCATTCATACGACCAAGATTATGTGACTGGCGTAGAGGAGCTAACATTTTATAACCTAAGAGCAATGGGTAATGAAATGGCGAGGTTTCTCCGATGAGGCGATATGTTGCTCCTCCCTTCAGGAGGCCAAAAGTCTACCTGGGTTATATCTCGAAAGGATATCTAGGAACACAAAAAACATTAAGACATATTAAAGCACTAATCCGAGCAGGAGCAAAAAACTTCTATGTCCGGCAAAAAGCGATTGATATTTTGCTAGCAAAAAATGTCCAACCCAAGGATTATCTGGGGGAAATTAAAGCAATGTTCAAGTGGGTTCAGCATAATATTCGCTATACCAAAGATCCGTTTCGCGTGGAGATGCTTCATTCAGCATTTCGTATGTTGCAACTTCGTGCTGGAGACTGTGACGATATGACTATTTTGCTAGGGGCAATGTTGGAGTCTATTGGACACCCAGTGCGACTGGTATTAACAGGACCAGACCCGAAACGTCCTCGACTTTTTACCCATATTTACTTGCAGGTCAATTACAAAGATCGCTGGATTTCACTAGATGCAACTATGCCTTATGCAATGGGCTGGGAACCCAAAACGTTTGTCAAAAAAGTTTTTCCAATTGAACGAAACCAAAGAAGGCAACAAATGTATCGACTACCCATTTATCCTTACAGTTTTCAAACTACTATACCGGAGGTGTGGTAATGCCTCCTAGACATCCTAAGTTTCTGAATTTAGATGGATACATTAAATATCCTCAGTCATTCCATAGCACTAGATTTAGGAAAGGTATTCACCAGGGGGAATCTTTATATCAGCAATTTAATCAATTTGAAGCATCTCATATCGTCCGCATCAAATATCCCCGCTTGATTCCACCTGTAGTAGTGGAACTAGGTGAATTGGTGGGTTTAATTTATCGCTCAGATAAATGGCAACCCGGACAACCCCACCCCTATATCCATTTGATGCAAGATCCACCGTGTTTAGTCAGTAACGTCGAAGGAACACAACTCTATATTTTAGGAGGAAGTTACCGTATTACAGAACACGGCATTGAAGGCTAAAAATGAATAATCAATCCAAAATCTAAAATAGAATGACTTGGGGACAACCACTTGGACTTGATGAGTTAATGATTATCAACCCTGGCTTACCTAGTTCAGAAACTTACTTCTTGGGTGATGACGGAACTGTTTATCAACTTCAAGAAATAGACGACGAATTTCCAGGTATCGGGGAATTGTTTTTAAGTGATGACGGTATCCTATATCAATTGCAGAGCTATAGATTACCGAATCAAAAGCGACGAAGAAGAAAGAGTTCCACTTGTCGCTGTCGCAGAAAATCATACTGAGTCTTTTAATTAACCAGTAATTACGGATTTGTCACAACTGTTTTGTTACGCAACACAGGAGGTTGCTAATGGGAAAATATCAAGGCGTAAAAGAAAAGCTACATTATCCAGTTTACGATGCCTTTCTAGTTCCTGGAGAACCGGAGGGTAAGACATTCATGGAGTCCATGACTGACCCACGTATGGTTCGGTTCTTTGTGGATGTACAAAATAAAACTAGATTGGAAACTAACTTGCAATCTTCTGGTGTCCTTCCTAGTTTGAATACTTTTGAAGCTAGGGCAATGCGGATTGTGGTTAGCCCTTCACCAGTAGAAGTCGAATCTACCAAAATTCAAGAGGCTGCTGACAAGTATTGCACAGTGGCTAATGCTACTCAAACAGATACAGCAAAAAAAGAAGAAGCGAGAAAAACTCTAATTAGTGAAGTTCAGGCTGAATGCGATCGCACTTGTGCTGGAGCCAGCTTAATACTATCTGAGTTGATTTACAACTCTGTAACCACATTACTTGTGGGTGAAAAAATCATGATTGAAATGCCCACTTGGTTCTTTCCTGGTGGTGCTGGAGTACATCCAGGTAGTGGTAAAATTTCTAACCATGGTGAACCAGACCCCATGGCAACATTCCGTTTTGCAGAACCAGTAACCATTGAGCCACAGCAAAACTTTCGGGTTGAAATGCTTTTCCCTCAAGGAGTTCCCAAAAAATTGGCTCAAGTCAAAGGAGCTTTCAGAATTTGGGTAGTCCTAGATGGCTATCTCACAAGAGATGTACAGTAATTTACCACTTACGGAGATAAAGCAATGAGATATCCAGACGAAGATATGAATCAAATGATGGGAATTGGTCAATATTTAGGAGAAATACGCCAAGCTCCAGATGGGAATTTGTACCAATGGGTTGAAGGTATTGACGGCTTAGGAAGACGTGGTGGTTTTTGGAAGCGAGCCAAACGAAGAGCTAAAAAGCTTGTGAAAAAGGTTGCCAGAATGACTCCAGCTGGTCAAGCTCTAAGATTGCTGCCCGTTGCCAAGCGAATTGCTCGACGTCGCGCTCGGATGGCTGGCTATGAGGGTATTGGAGGGCTTTATGAAGCACCAGATGGTTCGATTTATCAAATGCAAGGCATGGGAGATTATGAAGATATAGATGGTATTGCAGCATCAGAAGAACTTTATGGTTTATCAGAAGATGACCTGACTGAAATAATGGGGATAGGTACCCTAGGTGAAATCCAACAAGGTCCTGATGGCAATTTGTACCAGTGGACCGAAGATTTAGAGGGTATAGATGGCTTGGGAAGACGGAGAAGACGGAGAAGAGGCGGTCGCTGGAAACGCTTCAAAAGACGTTTTAAACGCGGATTGAAAAAAGTACGCGGTGGTGTAAAAAAAGTTTTGCGTAAAGCGCTCCCCGTGGCTTCCACTGTAGCTACTTTCTTACCTCTCCCTGGTGCAAGGGCTGCTGCTGCGGGAATCAGGGCTGCAACTCCACTTTTACGTCGAGCTGGTTTTGCTGGTCTTGGAGAACTCTATGAATCCCCAGATGGTACTCTCTACCAAATGCAAGGAATTGCTGATTATGAAGAAATTGACGGTTTAGCCCAAGAGGATGAATTAGAAGGCTTGGGACAAGAGTACGAGATGGAAGGTTTTGCCGATGACCACGACGATATTGATGGTTTTGTAGAAGAAGATGATGAGTTGGAAGGTTTTGCTGATGACTATGATGATATTGATGGATTAGCAGAAGAAGATGAAGAAGAACTCGAAGGATTAGGACAAGGTTATGTCCAGCACCAGGACAATATTTATGGTGTAGAAGGTTATGTACCTCATCGTCCACCAGCAACCCGGTGGTTTAAAGAACCGTCTCAAGTCCCAAAAATATGGGAAGCACCTTGGTAATTTTTGATTTTGTCAGTTCACCGGGGTCTACCGTTACTAAAAAAACAGTTGCTAACCCCGGTAATTCTCACCGAATTTAATCAAGCGAGATATTTCTATGCCTTTACAACAAACTTCTTCCCAATTCCGAAGAACCACCCGTCCTGTAGCAGAAGCGATGGTATCATCAGGTTCTCCTTCAGCTAATGAAATTCCCTTTGATTATGTATCAAGATTTCCTCTAACTGGAATACGAGCAACACGGATTCAAGATGTAATTAACATCAGCGTGGAAGGAGCATTTGTAGCCGTGGCAATTGGCTATAGTTTTGTTCCAGCATCTTTACCTATCCTTAATGAAGCCATTGAATCCTCTCCCTCTACCCCCGCCGAAGGAATACAGGCTGCAAATCAAAGTCATCCATTATTGTCCTTTATTGAACCTTTTGTTCGACCTCGGTCGGATTCAACTCCGATTGATTCACCAGATGGGAGGCAAACTCAACAACTCCAATTCATCAAAATGTTCACCGAATGCTCTTTGGTTAAACTTTGTGGGATTAATTTCCGCTACAGTATTGTTGATAGCGGTAGCGGAAGAGAATTGCAAAATCAACCAATTCATAACATTGCTGGATTAGGAGAATCAAATGGCGATCGCCCCTTCCGTCCTTTTGCGAAACCGATGATTTTCTTACCTCGTTCCACCATCCGGATTGAAGTAGAGGAGATATCAGAAGGTCCACTCTATGAAGGTGCTGAACTCTACATAGTGCTGCACGGTTACAAAATGCTTGGTTATGGAACTGCAATATGAACGTTTGTGATATTTGTGGCATTCCCTTGGATGCCAACTACTTTGACAATGCCAGTATTCAGCCTGCTCCAGTGAATGTGGGTGATGAAGTGGAATTAGCTCGCTATCAACTTCATCCCCAATACTGCGGTCGTTTGCTCTGCTTTGCTCAATATGCAGAACCCCAGGAAGAAACCACTCGCAAAATCGTCCAAACTCCTGGTTATGAATGGGCGGTTCTGTGTAACAATCAACCCCGCGACCCTTATTTACCTAGTAATTTGATTTTGAATCCCTGGGGGGAGAATAACCTCTCGATTCATCTGCGATTGGAAGAAGGATGTGCGGTGCGGTTTGTGGTGCGGAAGGTTTCTAGTTCGCCAGAGATTGAGTTAGCCAAAGTGGGCGGTCGTTTGCAGGGTCGTTATTGGTATAACAAGATTTATGGTGGGTTGCCGAATCGATTGTAAATAACTAGTACAGTACAGCGGAAATAAACCAACCATTTGTTAAAGGTCAAAGCTAGATATAATAGTACTTTTGACTTATTACCTTGAGACTTCTGCGGAGCAGTACTACACATTACAAACAATACAGTTAAGTCTGTATTTATACTCCAAACACAAGGAGATATAAAGTGTACTTTAAAGTTAATGATGAATTAGGGTTAGGCTATTTAAGTGCCACTATTGATATTGCCAAGTCAGTAGATAGAAACCAAGGTTATATGATCGACCTTGGTTGGCAGAAATATATTGATGAAATAGTAAGTTTACTTGGTTTTACTAGCTTTACACCCAATGAAGAAATTTTTGCTCAAGCCGTTGCTGATTGGCAAGAAAAATGGAATTTAAAGCCAGACGGAATTATTGGACCTAAAACTTGGCAATTAATGCAAGATAAACTTAATCTTAATCTAGATGTAATTAAGACAGATCGTATTAAAGACAGAACTGCTTTAACACCTAAAGACAAGCGCAAGAATCTCAAGCGTGGTCTAGTCTATGCCCTTGTACTGCACCAAATGGCATTTAGCCGTGGTAATGATGTCAGAAAATACAATAATGTGACAGCTCACTTCATTATTACTCCTGATGGTCAGATAGCTCAGTTACATCCAATTTCAGCTTACTTATATGCATCTAATGGATTTAACAAACATAGTGTGGCAGTTGAGTTTGCTGGTAATTTGCCTAGCGTCAAAGGAAGATGCTGGAAAACCGAAAACTTTGGTTGTCATAGATTAACCTCTGCTCAAATTGAAGCAGGTCGATATTTGGTTCGCACTTTAATTAATAAAATTGGATTAACTCATATTCTTGCTCATCGTCAATCCTCTAGATCTCGCAGCAATGATCCAGGTCCAGATATTTGGTATTACATTGGTCAATGGGCTGTAAACAATCTGGGATTAAAAGATGGAGGTTCGGGTTTCAAGATCGGAAACGGTAAACCCATTCCAGACTCCTGGCGTGAATGGGGCAAATTGTAGTACAGCAGACATTCGATAAATGATACATTGCTCTTTGTTACAAAAAAATACATTTCAGTTAATATTTATACTCTAAACACAAGGAGATATAAGGTGTATTTTAAAGTTAATGATGAATTAGGTTCCCTAGCTGCAACTATTGATGTTGCTAAAGCGGTTAAAAACAACCGGATATACATGGTAAGTGTTGGTTGGCAAAAGTATTTTGATGAAATTGTAAGTTTACTAGGATTTACCACCTTTACTCCCAATGAAGAAATATTTGCTCAGGCAATTGCTGATTGGCAAGAAAAACGTAAGTTAAAGCCAGATGGAATTATTGGCTCTAAAACATGGGCAAAGATGAAAGTTGCTTTGGGTTTAAAGTCTGTTCCTAAACCATCTAAACCATTACCAACTAAGCCTAGTGAAGACTTGACAAAAGCTTACAAAATTAAATACGAGACTATACCAGGTAAAGAATATGGGGGTAAGTGGAAGTCTACTAAACCTCCAGGATTACCTAATTATGCAAGAAAGGCAAGTTCAAAAGGAGAACCCTTAGTACATATCGAACGAATTGCACAAGAAGAAGGTTTAGGAGATATTTTTGTTAAAGCAGTTTTACAAATGGCAAAGATTGAAAGTGGAGGAAGTAAATTTGCACTTCCAGCAAATATTTTTAACGCATTACCAAAGTCAGACAGAAAAGGTAAACCTCTAATTACAGCATGGGGTGTATTTCAGTTCAATCGAGATGCTTGGCGCTCACTTCCTGGTGTTGCGAAAAATGAGTTCCCCTGGGATAGTACAGCCTATGAAGAAATAGCAAGACCTATTAAATGGTGGTACGCTAAGCGATTTCGTCAAGTTCTGAGTAAAGGTGGTAGTGCTATTGATGGAGCAGGGGCTATAAGAATATTCCATATCACACCGCGTTTATATGGAAAGTGGCTTAAATATGCAATAGCTAATGGAAACTTCCAGCAGGCTTGGGCTGAATTAAATGATATACAAATTAAAGATTTGAATCAAAGATCAAGTAAAGCACGCAAAACATCTAAGAAACAAAGGCTTGAAAAATATTTAGCAAAAGCAAAGAAAAATCCTCTCAGACAAAGGATTGAAAAATTCTTAAAAGCAGCAAAAATATTGAGTTCTAATGAAAGCCTCTTATAAAATATGAGCTATACAGTTAACAATAAGTTAGTAGATATAAACTTAGATTGTGAAAGTGAATTGGGGTATTTTGGAAACGCAAACTCATTTACATGTGAGCCTGGTCGTTTTCAGAATAATAAGCTAAATGTAGTCATCTGGAAAAATAGAATTACTCCTGGTAAGCGTAAAATTCCGAAGAATTTAAAATTAGCTATTCTTGCAAGAGGTCGCATTAAACTGCCCATCGAAAAAATAAAATGGATTCTTGATCAAAATCAACAACTTGACTGGATCAAACAATTACCTCAAAATTTTGAAGAACAATTTCCTAAGGCTGATGTTACAATAGAACTTTTTTTAAGACGAACCATTCTAACTGTGAATGAAGTTAGTAGAATATTTCAAGGTTATTTAGAGCATCGTCATTATCAGGAATTAACAGGTTGCAAATATTTTGCTGGATATTGGTATTGGGCTGAAGGAAAAGAAATATTTGAACAAAATCTAGGAATAAGCATTAAAAAGCTATTTGATAAAGCTAATGTTAAATTGCCACAATACATGCAACAAAAGGATAAAGAAAGATTTTATCTACTAATCTATGTTAGCTTCTCTAAGACAATTGAAAAGTTCTTTGTTAAACCAAAACCAATACAGCCCGATATTATTATTCCTCCTCCTCCATCAATAAAAGATAAGTTTCAACCTCTGATTGGGTTAACGTCAGAATCTTACTACAATCTCCGTCAAGAACCGAGTGAAAAGTCTTATATACTTGGTAAGATGCTTGGCAAATCAATTCCAGTTAAAATTACAGATAAAGCTCTAAATAACGATGGTAAAACCTGGTATTACATTACGCTTCAAGAGCAGATGCCGATTAAAAAGGATGGTAAATTACTGGAATTGCCTAAAGGAAAAAAATGCTGGGTAATTGAAGATGCTTTAATCGTTCGTGTTGCGAATTGGAATTACTTCCGAAATCAATTAATTAATTTTGAGGCAGCTAATAGGACTCTCAGTTTAGACGAGCGTATTACTAAATTGCGTCAAATGAGTCATAGTCGAAATTTACCATTTGATGACGTTATTGGCACGCCAAAAGGCGATGAGTATCTTGATACACGACGTTTTAATAAAGTAGGTTGGCAAATTTCAAAAGATTATCAAGCTGTCCAAACACCGGATGGACGTTGGGTGGATATTTTTCATTTGCTTGTAGGACTCGATGTTCTTAGAAAACCAGAAAAAGATACATCATATGCTGGAATCGACATTGGTACAAACTATTCAGCTGCTACGTGGGCAGGTGATATTGGTGCAGCAGCAGCAGATGCCACTTTAAAAAGTTCAAAGACTTGGGAGGAACGAAACTCTGCAGCTACTTCAACAAGACGGATCGAATTTTATTACAATACCCGTTCCCCAGAATGGGACTTACTCGGAGATATTGATGCTTGGGGTATAAATAGTCTACGAAAAAGTCATAAAACTATTCATCTAGACACTATAGATAAACTACTTACTTTTTATTACAAAGAATTGCGTAGGGTTAATTTAGAGCTTCTTACCGTGCAAAGAAAAAAATCGATTAAGCTTTTTCTGCGTCATTATAATTTTAAATATGATGTAAGAAAAAATTATAAAGATTATCCTGCTTTGATTAAGCAAGAAAAACCTTATCTAAGAATTTATCATGAGATTCGTAAATTTGGTAGAATATGGATTTTCAAAAAAAAGCCTTTTTCTAAAATTAAATTTCCAAATCGGACATACACTTCCAAAATGGCTCGTCTTTTCCTAATTTGGCTGGAGAGAGAAGCGATTAAAAATGGTTAGCTCTATATAGAGTATCTCGTGTATCAATTTTCCTTTTTCGACAACAAATGGGAGTAATAAGTCTTCAAATAGAAGTATGTAAAATGTTTATTTTAGAGTTAACCATAGATTGGCATTAATTTCTTGTTGATATTTGCTTTTACACAAACTCAAGGCTGACAAACCTCGGAAAAGACATGACTACCCTATCACCTCACATATCCATAAACCTAAATCACCACCATTCAACCTGCATAATCGATCCAAACCTCGCTCTCTCCTCCTACGGATTAACACTCACTAAAAATTTAGCGAATTTTTTAGAACTATGGATAGCACGTGAATTCTGGCAGATTCTCGACAATATTAATTACTACAAACAACATCCCGAATCTTTACAACTAAAAACGAGTGTTCCAACAACAAATCAACAAGAACTAATTCAAACATTACAAAATTGGCAATCCCTTCGGATAGCAACAGTTCCAACAAATCTCAATTTATTTTGGATTGGAGACAACAAGAGCGAATCCTTCCTACCAAGTAATGTAGATCCACAACTCATCTACCACTGGGAATCTCTAGCTCATTCCCTTGATAATCAATTAGAGCAACATTCTGTCACTCAATCTACCATTACTTCTGCTTTCCGAGACACCGTAGCACTCGCTGCTGCTTTAAAATCCGCTTTTATCCTCACTTATCAATCACCAACAAAACAGGATAAAAATCTTCCCCCTGATATCTGTAGTGCATTAGAAAGTTGGGGAATCTCCTGTCAACAAATAGATTCTAATGACTCCATAGCTGCTATAGAACGAGAAAAACTTCTACATTTAATTATCCAAGCTGGACTTTCCAAATTCCTCTGGGCTGGACTTAACCTAGTTGTTTTACACTTGGTTGTACCATCCCCTTCTCACCTACCTTATGGTGCTTCCGAAATTCAGGAGACTCAATCCTCTAATATGCAAACCTATATAGAGGAATTCCCACTAACTCCTAATTTCTGGAAGAAAGCTAGAGGTTTTTGGTATCGAGTCAAAATGTAAATTTATCTTTCAAAACCTATTGACCATTACGAAAATTATTTATACTAATAGTACCACAACAAACAAAAAAGTTAGTTGTAATTTTTGCTCTGACAAAGCTCTCTGATTTTAAATACTCTAGTGCAGAATGGGGGAAATAACTGACCAGTTACAAAATCTTAAAAGTGTTACTAATCAATACTTTTGACTTTTGATTTTTGACTTTTAACTTCCGCATAGCTGCACTAGGTAAAAATACCTTTTTTATCTATATTTAAGGTAGAGAGATGTGAGGTACATATAGTTCTAGATTTTTCAGTGACAAATAGTTGTCTTGATTTCTTCCTCCTTATTCCCAATTCCTTGTTCCCTGTTCTCTATCTCCCTTTTATATTTTCTAATACATTCAATATCTTAGTTAGGGTTTGCTGGTTAAATCTAAAAGCATTGACATATAAAGGTTGAGCGCATTTTTTAGTTGAAAAAAGTCCAAGCTTAATGGTCGTAATGGTTCAAAAAATTAGCATTTTAGGCAGTTTTGTTGCGCAGAATAATCAAGGGATTATTCTTCCTTCTACCTCCTCTATAATTCCCCGTTCCTCCTGTCTCCTACCCTTACCCATAAGACTTTTTCAGCAAACCCTAGTTATTTTTCAATAGGATGAAAACAAAGGAGTATTCATGAAAGAAAATCTTGAAAATTACCACCAACACTCAAACATTAATGATTTGAGTGCTCCTAATATTGTTGGTAGTTTCCATATTAGAAAACATCTTTATGTTATCATTATTCTTGAAGGTTTTAGGGAAAATTTTACAGATTTTGAGTTTAATTGTTTGCCTTTATTTTCCCAGGGGGTAAAAGTTGGTCAATTTGAAGCTCATGGACAACGTTTTGCAATTGTTGAAGTAAAAGACTATCAATCAAATAATAAATTAAATATTGCTGATATATTGACTGAACGTGAACTCCAGATTGTTAAACTCGTTGCTCACGGGAATGTAAATAAACAAATCGCAGGCAAACTCCATATCAGTGAGTGGACTGTCTCAACCCACATACGTAGGATTTTTGCCAAGCTTGGGGTAGATAGCCGTGCTGCTATGGTTTATAAATGTGCTTCTTTAGTCCTGGGGTAACAAGCTAGCTAAAAGCTATATATAGAAAGAGATTTGCGGACGGGAACTGAAGAATACTTCAACAGAAAGGAAACGCTTATTGAGAATATAAGGGGGTGTATTGCGTTGACACAATAGTTCAAGTTAGCCTCTAAATAATATTATCAAAAAACTTACTTTTATTGATTTTAGTTAACCAGAGATAATGCCCTTATTAAAAAGTCTATTTGTAACGGCTTGCAAACAAAAACGCTTCGGCTCGTAAACAAGGCAATTTTTCCTACGGAATGCTGCGCAAACAGCTCACATTATCTGCAAACAAGCTCAGATTATTTGCAAATAAGCTCGCAAACAGAATTTTCGGCTCACATTAACTGCAAATAGCCTGTAACCTTGACACAGAAAGTATTATAGTCTTTTGGCCTAACTTCTTGGCTATGTAATGTCCAATTAAGTGCCTTTTTGATAGTAAAACGACGTTTTATCCCTAATTAAGGTCTTTTCTCTAGTCAATAATGTATATAAAAGTATTTTTTTGCTTCATTAATTAGTATATATATTGAATAAATATATTCTACCATATATTAAATATTAATTACCTTATTCTCTACTTATATTGTTGATTTAAAATATGTGCTAACTAGGCAATTTACATAACTATTTTTCCTGTCAAAGTATATATATAACGCCACAATAAATTTGCAAAAATCTTAGAATCAAAGGTTTGAAATCCAATAATTACAACATTATTTAGCTACATAAATAGTTAATCTAATAGAGCTTATCGTAATCATTAGTTTAATTGATAATAATGTTTATGCTCTTATATCGTCTTAAAAAGCTAGTAAAAGGAAAACTCAAAAGCGATAGCTCTAGTTGTTGCTGTCAGGCCAGATGATGACGGCGAGCAAAGTCTTCTAGAGCAAGATAGGAGAAACAACCGCTCATTGTACCCATAATTACTAACAGTAATACTAACCATAATGGATAACGTCTTCCTCTGGCAGCTCGAAAATCTGGTAACTGGACCAATATTTGTAACAAGTTCATTTCTATTTAACCCGAAATAGAAATAGTTAGCTTAACTAAATAATTTACACCGAATCATTGTACTCCTCAATATTTTTCTCTGGCGACAATGAATTATACCAATTCCCAAAAATAATGCTATACTTCCGATGCAACTTCAGTTATTAAGTAATCATAATGCTTCAGTAATGTTTGTAAAGATTATAGGTATTAAATCAAAATATATTATATCTTTTAACCCTACTGCCTACTGCCTACTCCCTACTCTCAAGGAAATGTAGCAAGACTTTTGAGAATGGTATTAGCTCTGCTTCTTAAGGGGGGGAATATTGAGAAAGATTTGGCAATGACGCATCGGTTGGAACATTTATTGATACCGAACCAGAGCGGATTTGATATCAATTATTTCTCCCCATTCCCCTACTCCCCCACTCCCCCACTCCCCTACTCCCCACCTCCTAGAGCGGAAAGATATGAATAGTCTCCTTTGTTGCGATCGCCATTAGCATTATTAGGATAATTTTGAAAAGTTAGAGACTGTTGTGGTACACCAATAGCAATACCTTCTTGGTCAAATGCTTGTTTAACTCTGAGGCGGAATTCACGTCCCACAGCAAACTGTTGTATTGGTGCAGTCTTAATCCAAATTTGAATTAAAATGCCTGTGTGCGAGATATTATCAACTCCGAGAATTATTGCAGGTTCGAGAATTTTATCTTGCCATTCAGATTCGTTTCGCATTTGCTCTGACACTTCTGCCATCATATTTAGTGCTTTTCTAGCATCTGCACTGTAGGCAATTTCAACTCGAAAGTCTACCCGAGACCAATCTTTTGTCAAGTTTTGCACCACCTCAAAACTACCATTAGGAATAGTAATTAGTCGTCCTTCTGCTCCCCTCAGTTGAGTTAGATAAAGATTTATATGTTCTACAAAACCTGCCACATCAACTATTTGAACTACATCTCCAACAGCATATTGATCCGTCCTTGACATCCTCCCGACGCTGCTCTTAGGAGACAGCGCGGGATTCCCTGGCATCACTGTTAGGGGCTTTCTGTTTCTTAGCACCCGCCTTCCGGGATTTACTCCCAGATGGTCTAAAAGCGCGCTCCACAGACTGACACTGCGAGTCCCGCAGCCAAAATATTTATTGCAGCATTGATGTCACGATCATGGTGACTACAACATTCTGGGCATTCCCACTCTCTAATATTTAGAGGTAATTTCTCCACGACATGACCACAATTAGAGCAGCGCTTAGAACTAGGGAAATATCTGTCAATTTTAATTAATTGGCGACCGTACCATTCTGCTTTGTATTCTAATTGCCTGACTAATTCTCCCCAGTTGGCATCACTTATTGCTCTTGCTAATTTGTGGTTTTTAACCATGTTTTTTACCCCTAAATCTTCAACTACAATCAATTGGTTTTCTTTGATTAGCTGAGTCGTTAGCTTATGGGTATAGTCTAGTCTTGAATCTTTAATTTTTGCGTGTATTCTAGCTACTTTAAGCCTAGCTTTTTGATAGTTATTTGACCCAAAGGTTTTCCTAGATAGAGATTTCTGACCTAACCTCAGTTTCTTGTGTAATTTGTTTATATTTTTAGGGTTAGTAACTTTTTTTCCATCACTGGTAGTCAGTAAGCTGGTAATTCCTAAATCAATACCTATTTGTTTAGTTACTTGGTTCAGCTTTAAATCTCTAGGGTCATTGACTCTAAGGGACACTAACCATCTACCAGAGGGTTCAAGTTTTACGGTAATTGTACTTGGTACACAGTTTTGGGGTATTTGCCTACTCCATCTGATAGGTAATGGTTCACTACATTTAGCTAAATATACTTGACCATCTTTCCACTTAAATGCGGACTTTGTAAATTCTGCACTACCACCATTACGCTTTTTCTTAAAGTTGGGATATTTGGCAAGTCCACTAAAGAAGTTGGTAAACGCTGTTTGTAGATGTCTTAAACCTTGCTGTAATGGAACACTGCTAACTTCAGTAAGGAAATCTAAATCTTCCTGTTTTTTCCAGTGAGTCAGCATAGCAGAAGTTTGCTTATAACCTACTCGCTCTTTGTTTTCATACCAAGCTTGAGTTCTAGCAGCTAAAGCTTTGTTGTAGATCAGTCGAACACAGCCTAAAGTCCTCCTCAACAGGTTTTCCTGTTCTGGAGTAGGATAGAACCTAAACTTGTAAGCCTTTTCAACCATTTACTGCTTGCTAATTCTACGTTGACATCTTAACATATTCTGTGTGAAACCGCAACATTGAAGAGATAGCACTTTGATTATCTTTTGTATTAGCTGATGGTGCAGCGACAGTAATTAAAGGTCTGCCATTAAACCAGACTTTACTACACATTAAATTACCACATTGATATGGTCGATTAAACCAATCAAAAATTGGTCCTTGATTATCCGTTTGTTGTATATTTGGCAGGAATGGTATTTGTGCCCAAGCTACAGATGACCAAGTAATTGTTATGCCAAAAGTTAATAGAGCAACCAGAATAAATTTGACTGTCGAATTAATTTTGCGATGGTTTTTACTCGCGATCGCTCTCATATTATTCTGAAAATTTTTGATGAATTGATACTTGATTATATTGTGCATAAATCAATTAAATTACAATAACATTAAATGCAATAATATCTGAAAAATTTAGATTAAGTTAGTGAGCAAATAATTCTGTTCAATAGCTTCCCCTTTTAAGGGGATAAAAAAAGAGAATATTCCAGATTTCAAGCCTCCTTATTGTAGAGGTACTGATAACTGATATAGCGTTTCTCAAATTAGTGAGATACAGTTGTTTTTCTTTTTTTATATCCCCTGTTTCTCGAATTACTACTTCCTAAAAATTACGAATTTTGTACCTCACCAATATGAGAATTGCTATAACTGATAACTGAAATGACACTATATTCTACATTTTTTAGGAAAATTTCAAAGAAATCGAATATAGAGAAAAATGCTTATAGTTCAGTATAAGACCAATTAAAAAAAAGAATGTTACGAATAATAAGTACGATTAAAATAATTTACAGGAAATGTCCTTTTGATAAAAAAAGAGAATTTATGACCTAAAAACTGGTATTGAAGCAATTCATTCTGACTCCTGACTCCTGACTCCTGACTCCTAATAAAGAGAATAGTTATTTGTAGCAAATATTTATCAAAATGGTATAACTGATTGGTTTTTTATCAATTTATATATACAGCATCAGCTATTAGGATTACAATTATATTGATTTATTTTTGCAGAGTACAGGAGTATTTCTATGCCAGAAGCAGTAGGTCTCATAGAAACTATTGGTTTTCCCAGTATATTAGCTGCTGCAGATGCTATGGTCAAAGCTGCGCGAGTTACCTTAGTTTACTACGGTATAGCTGAAAGAGGCCACTTTGTCGTGGTAGTTCGGGGACCAACTTCTGAAGTTTATCCTTCAGTCCAAGCTGGCATTGAAGCAGCAGAAAAAGTCTATGGTGGTATTGTGGACAGTCACTATATTGTTCCTAATCCCCCGGAGAATGTAGAATCTGTATTACCACTAAGTTATACAGAAATTAGTGAACAATTTAGATGAATATTGTCCTAAACTTATTGATAGCTCAAATTAATATTATTGATAATTTGGCTGAATATATAGTTTAGTTATGATAGACATCTAAAATTTTTACAATTAATTGCAGAGATTAATTCTTAACTTAAATTTAGGAGAAATATAATGGCACAACAAGCTGTTGGAGCACTGGAAACTAAGGGTTTTCCAGGTATTTTAGCTGCCTCAGATGCAATGGTAAAAGCAGGTCGAGTCACTTTAGTGGGTTATATTAGGGTTGGTAGCGCTCGGTTTACTGTTCAAATTCGAGGTGATGTTTCGGAAGTAAAAACTGCTATGGATGCAGGAATTGCTGCTGTTGAAAAAGCTTATGGTGCGACCTTGGAATCTTGGGTAATTATTCCTCGCCCTCACGATAATATTGTGGCTGTTTTACCAATAGATTTTAATCCAGGTGTTGAAGAATACCGCCAACGAGTAGAAGGAATAACTGTACCAAGATTGCCTAATAGGTAGATGAATTTTGACTAATTAAATATCTACATAATTCTATTTTAAGCCGTCCATAAGACTATAGTATTACCAAGATTTACAATTTTGGTTAGTATTAAAAAATATAGACAGTGGACGGTACTATGGAAGCATGATTTGAGTAGCTAGTTTGGATTAAATATTAGATTTTAGGTATTCAATAATTAATAATTACCTGTATAAAAAAAGATTGGTGAATATTTTTTTTGATTTATTTATTCAAATAATAAGAGGCTTTAAACCTTAATGATTAGATAATTATAAAAAATCAATAACCAGAACACATAAAACTATCACAATTAATTAGGAAACTATATATTCTGTAAAAATAATCCCAAAATTGGTGAGATTTTAATAGTGAAAATTGAAAAAGTAATAAGTGAACATTTTCATTCAATATGCTATTGTTAAAATAAGTACAATTGAATCTCTGTAAAAAATATTGAATTTATCTATTGTTGACAATTAAAAACAAATCGAATGGAATTTTGATTGAGAATAGCTACAATGAGTAAAGACTATGACAGCAGGATAGTCTTTATTTATTGTAGCTAATTTCCTCTTGAATTTTGTGTAGGTAGCGCGAGTACATAGGAAAAAAACTAAAATACAGATAATAAAGTCTGAAACTATTACTACTGTTACCTACTTTCTAATTCCAAAATATTTTCTACATAACCCTGTCGAGGACTGCTATATATTGAATCTTATCTGAAGCTATGGATACTTGGATTATACAATTACACCGCTCTACTAATGAAATCACTTTTTTGGCAATTAGTGCCTTGGCAGCAATAATTTTTTGCTTTTGGTTTATCCCTATTGCTACAGATACTATGGTAAATTCTGCAGCAGGTTTAGCTGAAAAATATTTAGGTAAAAATCAACGCACAATAGTAATCAATTCTAGTACAAATAATCCTGAATTATTTTTGATGTTGCTATCATTGAGTCTCGGTAGGTTAGGAGGTATAGCAACTCCTCTAGGTTCAAATTTTGCCAATATTTATCTAATGTTTATTGTGGCACCAATAATTGTTATAGGTAAATGGGTATTTTTAGGAAAAATATCTAATATCAAAAATTTTATCGAAATTCTTAATAAAGAAAAAATGCTATTTTTATGGCATTTTTCCATGTCATTATCAATGTTTGCCTTTGCTACTACAGCTTATTGGTTTATTACTGGTGAATCGGAATTTGCACCTTTGCCAGAAGTCATAGATTCCCGAACTTTACCTTGGGTAATTGTTGGTGGTATAACTTGTTTAGCAGGTATATTTGTCTTTTTTCTTTATGAAAAACAGTTTAAGCAAAAAAGACCTGAATTATTTGAAGATATTAATGCAGATGATTATGAAGCAAGTTGGTGGAAGTTTATTGTAGGCACGGCTTTATTGATATTATTATGTTATATTTTAAATACATTATTTATAGCTTGGACTGAAATTTATGATGATTTACTGACTAAATTGTTTGGTGATTCAATCTTTGCAGGATTGCATTATTTTTTGGGAAGTTTAATATCATCTTTACCAGAAACAATTGTAGCTGTGAAAAATTATGAGCGTTTAACTTCACCAGATTTAAACACAGCAATGGCATCAGCTAGTCAGTCAAATATGACTAATTTGGGAATAGGTTTTGTAGGTAGTGTTTTAGCAAGTTTACTATTGGCTATAGGTATTAATTATCAGTTATAAAATCAAGCTATCGGCTGTGTTGAAAAATAATTTTGAAGAAGGAATAAGAAAAAAGTGGATGGGGTTTGTAGACAGGAGGTGGCAGGTCGTTGACTATCCCCAGACAATTGTAGACGGTGGGGTATTAAACCCTTGAGGAAGGAGACAGGAGACAGGAGACAGGAGACAGGAGGAAAATTACATGGGGATAGTCAACGAAGGGCCGCTCCGCGTCTACGCTCCCCCAAGTAATTTTGAACACCCCCGTTGACGGTGGGGTATTAAACCCACAAAGAAAATGATAAAGAAAAAGATAATTACCGAATAATTAAGGTTTAAATCCTCTTCTTTGAAGAATAAAGAAAGACAAAAAATTCTTTTCGCCAATCCTATAATTTTCAGGAGAGGTAATTATTAATTGTTATACTAATTTTATTTGAGGCTGCACAGGATTAGGTGTTAGGTTTTAGGTCGTAGGTCTCATAGCAATTTTATCTGAGATTACATAGAATTATGAAACTTATTAACTTTTCTATCTAGAGCTACAGTCAACTCCGATTAAAATATTATTCTATGCAAGTTAGAAATGAATTTGGTATTAATTATTAATTATCGAATATAGTTATAACTGAATTTAATATAGTTAAATGGAATTGATTGAAGAAGGAAGGACTGAAGTTGTAAAAAGTTTATGGGGATACTGAAAAAAGTTGCTCCACCTCTACAAAGTTCAACCAATTCACTCTGTAGACAGTGAGGTATTAAACTCATCAGAAAAAAGATAATATTAGACTCATCAAAAATCACAGATTTATGAGCTACAAAAATAAATTATTTTGGGTTTTGTGGGTAATAGGTATGATCGGAATGTTATCTTTATTGTTGCTCGATATACCTCTACCAGAAGATAATAAATTACCTCCTTCATGGATAATTAAACTGTTTACTTTATTCCAGCAAACTGTGTTGTTATCTATAGCAGTAATTATTAAAGTTGCTTTAGCTGAAAAAGTTAAATTATCAGCACCTTTAGCAGAAGCGATCGCTAAGAAAAATCCACTTATGCCAGTAATTAAACCGCAAATATTACCAGGTATGATTGGAGGTTTCATCGGAGATTTATCTTTAGTCTTCATTGCTTTATTATGGCAACCGTTTTTACCTTCAGACTTTGTAACTAAAAGTTCGGAAATATCCAACAATTTACCATTTATAACTCGCATTTTATTTGGAGGTATTACCGAAAAATTATTAATTAGATGGGGGTTAATGACACTCCTAGTTTGGATAGGATGGAAAATTTTTCAAAGAGGAAAAGGTAAACCCCAAGGGCGATACTTTGTTATGGCAATTTTGTTGTCATCTTTATTATTTGGGGTCGGACATTTACCAATAGCTTTTTGATTTCAAACTCAGGTAAATGCGATATTTATTTCCTATATTATTACGATTAATTCATTATTTGGTTTAATTCTCGGATATCTGTATTGGCAAAAAGGTTTAGAGTCTGCAATACTAGCTCATGGAATAGCTCATGTAGTGTTAGTAATATTTAATCAGTTATAGGTGGTAGGTGTTAGGTAAATTATTAATTGTTAGTTATTCAGGGAAATATTTACTGTTGCCTGTTGCCTGTTGCCTAGCGCTACGCGCTATATTAATTCCGCTGCTCCTTACCAGTCAAATTAACTTTTTTCCCATTGCTTTCCTGCTGGAAAAACTGCATCAACATCGCTTCCATTCGTGGGGATAAATCAATTGGTAAATTCCCAGACCGCAAATGCAAATCCTGTTGCGGAAACGGAATCTCTATTTGACGCTCCCGCAATGTTGCCTCAATCTTAAAATACAAATCACTCCTAATAATTTCCTGTTTGCTCGGTTCCGCTGTCCATACTCGCAACTCGAAATTTAGAGAACTATCTCCAAACTCAATAAACAATACCTGGGGTTCCGGTATCGATAATACATCGGGGTAAACTGCTGCTGCTGCATCTAATAAAGCTTGACGTACCCCCTCTACATTAGATCCGTAAGCAACTCCTACTGGTAACCGCAACGCCGAAACTGGGTGGTCATGATCCCAATTTATTAGCTCCGCCTCCAAAAACCGGGAGTTAGGTACAATAATAGACACATGATCGAAAGTTTTAATCATTGTACTGCGGGCGCCAATGCGTTCAACAGTTCCTTGATATTCTCCAATTTCTACAAAGTCGCCCACCTGTATCGGTCGCTCAAACAATAATACCAAACCACTGCCAAAATTTTTAGCAATATCCTGGAAACCTAAACCAATACCAACACCAAACGCACTTGCTAACAAGGTAATAGAACTCAAGTCTAAACCCCATACTTGTAATAATATCATTACACCAATAGTAATTAAACTATATTTGGTGATAGTAGCGATCGCTTCTTGAGCGCCTCGGTTAATTCCGGTTACTCGTAAAATGCGCGATTTTAAAATATTAGTTATTCCACCAACACCAATTATTAATGCCCAGACTAAACCTACTAAAATTAATAGATCGGGTACAGAATATGTTTGATTTCCCAAATGAATTACCGGAGAAGTAAAGGTGGAAATTAAGGTATCGGTAAACTGATAACTAAACTGTCGAGTTAGGGGAAATTTATTAGTAATATACAGAATTGTTCCTATCCATAAAGCTATTCTCGTAACTAGCAAACTTAAACTAATTAATATAGATAAACTTTTGCTCTCTTCAGGATGAGCAATGCCATGATTTCCCAAAAAAAACAATATAACTTGATATAAATATTTTCGCCATACTAACTTTAATAGCCAGTTTATTGCTATAGCTCCATTAATAATTAATCCTACTTTAATTAATGTGTTTCCCATAAATTTTAAAGAGCGTTCTTTTTGAGCGATTTTTACTGACTCCTCAATTTTTTCTGCCCAAATGTCTGTTTGCTCTTTGAGATTACTTCCTGGAAAAACATCTTTTTGAGTAACAGTTAATAGATAGGCATCGTTTAACCAAATTGTTGGTAGTTTTTCATCTGTTTTAACTTTTAAATGTATAGGTTTTGATGATGAAACTACAGTTGATAACTTTTGTTCAATTAATTCGGCTCTTTTCTGGGCAGTATATTCCCCTGCACTGCTAATCTTGAGTATTGGTCGCCCATCTAAAACTACTGGAGCTGTAGAATTTTTAAATTCTACTAATGCTGCTCCTGGAGTAAATATCATTAAGCTACTGAGGATGAGCGCGATTATGCTAAATATAATAAATTGAAGTATTCCTGATTGACGAGATTTATAATTATAGTTATAGTTATTTTTTACAATCACTCTTTTTTCCACCCTTTCGTATTTTAATATACAATAATATCAAATATCAATAAATTTTGAATGAATTGTAACACAATGTAGGACAAGTTGATAGAAGTTTGGTTTTCCATCAAAATTATTAATTCCTACACTGCTTTACTAATTGAATTGGATACATATATAGTGGAACAAGAGTATTGGGTATAGTTCCGGAAAAAAGTAATATTTTTTTATTATTAATAATTGGTAAATGGTAAGTTTTGAGCTATAAATCATTAGTCAATATAGTAGAAGAAAGAGAAGAAAGAGGGAAGAAGAAAAAATATTACATTATCTGAGTTTTAAGCTGGCAATCTGTCTTAAGCTTTCCTTCGACTGCTATATCTTAAGATTAAAATTTTAATTATCAGTTTTTTCGATGGAAGATCAAAACTCTGATAGTATATTTTTTTTGTTCAATAATTAATAATTAGAGGATTGAATCAAAGGGAAAATTATGTTTGTAGGACAACATCCTATGGTGTAGCTAGGGAGATATTTTTGGTCTTAATTATTCGGTTTAATTAATATTGAAATATAACTTTGAAATTCATGGCGATCGCCAATCAACTTAATTTAAAATTATCACTTCTAAGCTTCTAATACCAAGGGTAATATCATGTCCGGATAAGAGCGCGATAGAACTCCGTTCCGCTTACACGTTAACGCAGTTGTGCGCCAGCAAACAAAAAACTTTCTCTTTCTTCTTCTTTTTCCCCTCCTGACTCCTGACTCCTTTGTCATTTATTTATAACTTTTCAACCGGACATGATATAAAAAAGAATGCTAAAAAAGAGCTGCTCTAATTCATTATTAGACAGCTATCTCTATCATTTTCCCCTTTTTTTTCAAAATTTACTCCTTCTTCCCTCTTCCTTTTTCCCTCTTCCTTACTTATTACCTTGGTACTGAAACTTGTTTCAATATAGAATTAATTATACTATCAATTATTATTCCATCTAACTGCGCTTCAGGTTTCAAAATTAACCGATGACGTAATAGAGGTAATGCCACTGTTTTAATATCATCTGGAGTTACATAATTTCTATTATTTAACCAAGCTTGTGTTTTACTGGTTTGTAACCATGCTACTGTCGCTCGTGGAGAAGCACCTAAAGCTATATCCGGATGTTTTCTGGTTTGCTGAACTAACCCTAATAAATAATCTAATATTTTTTCTTGAACGTTAATTGCTTCTATTTCTTGACGAGTAAGAATTATTTGTTCGACCGTTGCTATAGGTTTAATTTGATTTAATTGAATACTTTTTGCAGCAAAACCTTGTTGAACATTGAGCAACATTTGTTTTTCTGCTGCTATGTCTGGATAATCAATAATAATCTTGAATAAAAATCTATCTAATTGTGCTTCTGGTAATGGATATGTACCTTCAAATTCTAGGGAATTTTGAGTAGCAATTACCCAAAATAAATTTGGTAATGGCAAAGTTTCTCCATCTAATGTTACCTGTTGTTCTGCCATAGCTTCGAGTAAAGCTGCTTGGGTTTTTGGTGGAGTACGATTAATTTCATCTGCTAATAATATTTCTGTAAAAATTGGACCTTTTTTTAGGGTAAAGTTGCGACTATTGAGGTCAAATACATTAGTTCCTAAGATATCTGATGGTAGAATATCTGGTGTTAGTTGAACTCTGCTAAATTCGGCTTGAATTAATCTAGCTAATACTTTGACTGTGAGAGTTTTTCCTGTGCCTGGAACTCCTTCAATTATTACATGACCTCCAGTCAACAGGGCGATTAATAATTGTTGAATAGGTATATTTTGACCGACAATTATTTGATTGAGAGTCTGATATAGTTGAGTAAATATTGAGTTAGTTTGTTTCATATTAATTCAGTTATTAGTATATATATAATGATAGGTCGTTCCAAATTAATCTGATATTATACCATTTGCCAAAAGTAATGTTATTGCAGAAGGAATAAGTAAGAAGGAAGAAGCAAGAAGAAATAAGAAATAAGAAATAAGTTTTATTATTTATCTGATTTTAAACCATTTGCCAAAAGTAATCTTATTGCAGAAGAAAGAAGTTTTATTATTTATCTTCTGTATTTATCTGATTTTAAACCATTTGCCAAAAGTAATCTTATTGCAGAAGAAAGAAGGAAGAAGAAAGAAGGAAGAAGTTTTATTATTTATCTTCCGTATTTATCTGATTTTAAACCATTTGCTAAAAGTGATCTTATTGTAGAAGAAAGAAGGAAGAAGTTTTATTATTTATCTTCCGTATTTATCTGATTTTAAACCATTTGCTAAAAGTAATCTTATCGCAAAAGGAACAAGGAATAACCGAAGCTGGAAGAGGAAAGAAGTTTTATTATTTATCTTCCGTATTTATCTGATTTTAAACCATTTGCCAAAAGTAATCTTATCGTAGAAGGAACAAGGAAGAAGTTTTATGGTTTATCTTTCGTTGTTTCTGCTGCGGAGTGCTACACAAACAGTTATTTCATCAGTTCTAATTATCAATACTGTTGCTATATAAATAAATTTTTGTATCAATAATTTGTAGGGGTAAATTACCATTTAGCAATGGATAATTGATAATTGATAATGAATCGCACTTTAGGTTGAAAGTCTCTCCTTTTAAGGATAAAAATAAATAAGATTTCCGCACTAGGTTCAATCCTCTCAGTTTTAACCAGAGGTAATTATCCATTATCAATTAATGATATCAAATCCGTTTAATTCGGTATAAAAAAATGTTCCATCTTCAACCATTACCAAATATTTCTCGATCTCCCCATCCCCCCATCTCCCCATCTCCCCACCTCCCCACCTAATTACACTGATACTACTGGATTTGATATCAATCCCTACTCCCATTAACCATCAACAGAAGATCGACCGCTTTTTATACCATTAAAAGAGAATGCTTGAGACCAAAAAAAATCGGTCAAAAATTCCTTTTTGCTTTGTTTTCAACTTGAAATATTTTCTCCCACTTATCTAACCAATTTAATAACTCTGATTCAGTAATTTTTCGTTTTTGAGATTGAATTTTTAGGACTTTTTCTAATTCTATTGATCGCTCTCCAGTTTGCTGTATCCAAGCATCTATCAAAGATTTATCTTCAACTATATTTTCTCCTAGTCCTAATTTCTTTTGCAGTTGAATTTTTTGCTCTTTCCCTGTAGTTTCTAAAATAAATTCCCGACTTTCTGCTTTTTGTAAGACTCCTGCTAAAGCTTGAATATAAGCTTGACTATTATCAATTATTGGTGCTGATAATTTTATCGGTTTAGCAAAACGACGATTTTGAGCAAAAATTAGGATAACTAAAATAATTAAACCCTGAATAAAAATTGGAAATAAAGGGGTTTCAACCAAATAATTCACTAAACTTTCTCCCAACTCCTCCTTAATTACTTCTTGGTCTTTATAACCATGAATATATTCATCTACTAAAATTCGTTGTTGACCTTGAGTAACAAGTTGAGCTAAAAATTCATAATTTCCAGGTATATCTTGATAAGCATTCGCAGCTAAATATTGAGTAGTAGCTAAGATAATTTTTCCTTTACCAAACTGTTTTTGCCAAACTATAGCACCGTAGCGATCGCCTAATAAATTCTCTTCTTTTTGTTGCTCAATTTTTATTGCCCTGCGACTTGTTTCTATTTCAACTTTTCCTACTTCCGTATCATGGATAGTAGTAAAATATGCCTTTGTTACCTGTTTTTTAATGCCTAAAATTACCAAAATATTCCCAGATTTTACCCAATTTTTTATCTGAGCATTAATTACTCGATTTTCTAGTTGACTATTAACCTGTAATAGAGTAACTGATGAGTTGATATCTTGAGTATTTTCTAAATCTATAAATGGTTTTTCCCAGCGTTGAATATCCGCGCCTTTTTCTAACATAAACTTGTACCAAGCACCATATCCATCTGGGGCACGACTATAAGTAGAACCGCTATTTAATTGATTATTTACTGGGGCAAAAAAAACAGTCATTATCATAATTGAAATTAGAGTTATCGCTCCAAATACCCAAAATTTATTAGTTTTTTTCATCTCTGATTTGTTGATAAGCTTCCTGGCATTCTGCAAATACAGCAGCAGAAACTTCTAAGTTACCAAATAATAACTGCTGATGAGTAATGAATAATTTTTGATATGGTTTAGGTAGAGATAACTGCTGAATTAATTCTAAATATTCTCCATCAGTGCGACTAGGTAGATCGGAAATAATACCCCGGTCATTTAATCCTTGTAACATTGCCATATATAAACAACGACAAGCTTCTCGATAATTGCCTATTTCTTGGCATTTTTGTGACTTATCTAACCAAGCTGTTACTGATAATTCTAGTTGAGATTCTGCTCTAATTTCTGTTGTTAAGTTGATTTTATTACGGATACCATAAATATAAGAATTTAACAGTCTAATTATTTGTATAGCTACCCAGCTCAACAGAAAAGCAAAAAATAGCCAAGCCATCGCTTTAGCAATCATTAATATTATGGGATTATCCCACCAAGAAGGCAAATCTACCCCTGGTAATTTAGCTGCTGTTTGAGAAGTTTGAACTTCCCACCATTCGGCAAATTTTTGTTGTAACTTTTGGAATTGCCAACCTAAACTATCTTTTTCAAATGAATTTTCAGACATACTTAACTTTCATCTCGCTCTGGTAGAAAATTTGTAGAATTAGCCATAGGAATTTCAATAATAAATTCAGTATATTTTTCCCCTTGAGTTTCCACTTTAATACTGCCATAATGTTCTCCAACAATAATTTGATGAACGAGAGATCAACCCAAACCCACTCCTTCTCCAGGAGGTTTAGTAGTGAAAAAATGGTCAAAAATTTTATCTTTAATTGTTGAGTTTATTCCTATACCATTGTCATAGATATGGACTTCTATTTTTTCTCCTAAATTATAGGTTTGTACAGGTAAGGTAGGATTAAAATCTTCATTAGCAGCTTCCTGTTGTTCTAACTTAGTTTTGAGAGCATAGCAAGAATTATCAATGATATTCATAAAAGCTTGAAATATATCAGAAAATGACAAATTTATTTTACTAATTGACTCATCATAATTAGTCTTAATTGTCATCGGAATCTTCTGTTTTTCCCACAGATTATGACAAGACAATTTTAATGACTCATTTAGCATCTGATGAATATTGCTAGATTGTAAATTATTGTGGTCAATCTGTGCATGTCTTACCATACCTTTAATAATTTTTTCTGCCCTTTTACCGTGTTGGTAAATACTATATTAATTTTGTTTAATATCATTAATAATTTCTTGAAATTATTCTAATTTTTCAGCTTCAATTTTATTACTTCCTAAAGTCAATTCCTCCATGAGTTCCTCAACTAAATCTGTGGAAAGTTGAGCAAAATTTTGCATAAAATTAAGAGGATTACAAAGTTCGTGAGCAATACCTGAAGTTAAAGTACCTAAGTACGCAAGTTTTTCTTTAGCAATAATGTGTTTTTGAGCTGTTTGTAACTGTCGCAATGTTTCTTGAAGTTTTGCTTCTGCTGCTCTTCTTTGTCTAATTTATTCTACCAGCAGTAAATTTTTATTCTTTAATTTTTCAGTTAGTTGTCGCAGTTGTATATGTACTTTTACTATTGCTAAAACCTCATCTATTATGATTGGCTTAGTAACATAATCTACAGCTCCTAACTCAAACCCTTTAATTTTATCTTCTATATCTGATAAAGCAGTCATGAATATCACAGGAATATCTCTAGTTTCTACACTTTCTTTTAAGCGTTTACAGATGTCAAAGCCATCAATTATAGGCATTAAAACATCTAACAAAATAATATCTGGACTACTTTCTCTTGCTTGTTTCAAACAATTTTCACCATCAACAGATACTAATACCTTAAAGTTATAGCTCTCCAGAACAGTAATTGCTAATTTAAAATCAATTGGATTATCATCCACAATTAAAATAGTAGTATTTTTCTCCCGATCATCAATACAATTAGCGACTTTATCCATTTTATTTCTACCTATTTTGCATTTGATAAATTTGGCGATTAATTTGATTAAATTATCAAACTATAGCAATATGATTTTAGTTGTGAGATGTTGGAGACTTTTATTGCTTTTTTGAAAAAGAATCTAAAAATTTTCGACTGCGTGCATAGCGATAAAAAACTTTACCAATAGGTGAATAAAAAAGATTCCATCTTAATTTTTGACTCACAAATGAATCAGCTTTTGTCATCAATTCCAACTGAGGCGGACCCGATAATATTAAACCATCAATTAAACTTGATTCTTGCTGTAGTTTGACCAGAGATACAGCCACAGGAAACAAAGCACCTTGTACAACTAAAATTACTGGTCTTTGTACAACCTTCTCTAAAAAATATTGTAATTGTTCAGCCCAGTCCATAGGATAGTAAGCCACAGATGGCATATCACTTTCACCACACCCTAATAAATCTGGACTATAGATAGGATTTAGTAAACTTTGCTCCTGCCATAAAGAACAAAATCGATGCCAGAAATTTTTAGATAAACCTACTCCAATAGGATGCAGTAATAGTAAAGGTATAGTAGAACAGTTTCCTTCTTTCTGAGGATAAAATTCGTAAGCACAGCGGTATTTTTTCCAGGTATAAAATTCTTTCATCTGTCAGATAATGAAATATTTTTTGCATATATTCATAACATAAATATATAATAATTCTGACACATAAAGGATAATTTTGTCCAGGAATAAAACCATTGGTTATGAGCCTGTACGATGGAGGAAACATGACCTAAGGTAAACTTCGAGAATTTTTATCAGATATTGGTATTTCAATGTCAGCAGAATACCTATCAAATTTATTAATCAAAAATCAATCAGGTTTTGAAGTTGAATAGCTTCTAGATTCCTGAACAGAATCAGTATCAAAACTTACAGCACTTTTCAAATTGATGAACCACATCTTCACAAGCAAAACCTTGTAGGGACCTTCCATGGAACGTCCTTACTGTGGTCTATCCAAATGAAAACCACTGTAACACAGTTCCTCTTTCTAACGGTGTCGGAACTTTTACTGAAATTTCGCTGGATTTTGATGCTAAAAAGGCATCTAAACTTGCTGAAAATAGATAAATTCTATATCCAAAACCAAAATCGGAACTTTATCACTTCAGTTGGCATTTCCTGACACCTCCTCTATCATTGCGCCAATTTCGGGAGAGGTCTAATTAGAAACGAAGAGATGGCGATTTGAAGTCCTTGCCAAATGATGATGGCGTTGACTAAAAAATGTCTAAGTACCGTTATGATCCCTCATGTGGCATTTGTCCACGAGCTACAATATTGACGGAAGTGATATGCCCATCTGAAGACAAAATATTGACGATTGCTTTTCCAACACTAGAAGGAGGCATTAAACGAATATCATCAGGATCGCTCCCAAAACCAAACGACTCTCTTATTTTAGCGATCCGACTCTTTACTATATTCTCATCATATAAACCCGTATCACACCCACCAGGGCGGATATTTGATACATAGATTTTTTCAGGAGCAAGTTCTAAAGAAATTGCATTGGCAAATCTACTTATTGCACCTTTTGCAGAATTATGGACTGAACCTGATACAAACGATCTTATTCCGCTCATTGAAGAGACAATACAAATACGGGTTTCAGCTTGCTTACCGAAAAAATTGGGTTTAAAGCCCCGTCCTAGAAGGACGGCTTTTCTTAGAACTATAGTAGTTACAAATAAGAACCAGCAGTAGAATAGGGGGAAGAATTAACTTTTTGGATTATGGCTTACAGCATAGATTTACGGGAACGAGTTGTCAACTTTGTGAAGAATGGTGGTAGTAAGGCACAA
>NZ_JAAHGM010000049.1:0-54224 GCF_010692625.1 Okeania sp. SIO2C2 | reverse complement strand
TGAGAAGGGTGGGGATCATTAATACACCGAACCAACCGATGTATAAACGATTGTCTGTGCTGGTGATCCAGCTACAGAACTTTTCCCATACGTTGGCGTTTTCACGCTGTTGTAAGGTAGTTGTCATAATTATTTATGATTGCTGTTATGTATGTATGAAATTTTCGAGGTACGGTGGTGCAGGTGTTTATTTATTTTCCTGCCCCGTTATTAATAATATAGCTAGTTTATTTTGTTTTGTAAAGGGGTGTTAAGGATAGTGTTGTTTAACTAAGTTATAAGTTTTGTTTATAAAATTTGCACATCACAATATATCTTAAAAAGTCAAAACTAAATGAATGAATTTTAAATATACACAAATTCCCCACTATCTACAATTTTAAGATGTATGTTAGAAACCCTAGACCTAAGCCTTTTTCTCCACAAAGATGCCTATAATACACAGCTAGAAGCACTGATGCGACAGTTACGATCGCTACAGAGAGCTTGCTGGCAAAAAAAATTACCCGTGCTGATAGTTTTAGAAGGTTGGGCCGCTGCTGGTAAAGGTGCTCTAGTTAAACAAATAGTGGGAAATATGGACCCACGAGGATTTGTGGTTCATCCAATTTGGCCTGCTACAGCACAAGAACGACAATATCCTTTTATGTGGAGGTTTTGGCAAAGACTTCCTAGAGCGGGACAAATTGGATTTTTCTATCATAGCTGGTACACTCATGTCCTGGAAGAGCGATTATTTAAAAGAGTTTCAGAACCAGAAATTCCCATCAGATTAGGACAAATTAATGCTTTTGAACGTCAGATGGTCGATGATGGCGTGGCGATCGCTAAATTCTGGATACATCTGAGCAAAAAAGAATTGAAAAAGCGTTTAAAAAAAACTGCTGCTGATTCTTTAAAAGCTTGGCGTGTCAGAAGTGAAGACTGGCAACAAGCAAAAAATTATAAACAATATACTGCTTTTGCCGAAGAAATGCTGATTCATACTAACACAGAATTTGCTCCCTGGACATTGGTAGAAGGAAACTCTCAACGTTGGGCAAGAATTAAAGTGCTGACAGAAATGGCCTCAACTTTGAACCAAGCTTTGGATAGACTGCTTATGCAGGCCGCACCACTCAGAAATCCTCTTCAAGAACAACTCAAATCAAGGGAACCAGATTTTTTAGCTGAAGTAGATTTGACCCAAAGCTTATCTCCAAAGCAGTATAAAAAATCTCTACGGCAGCAGCAAGTGCTTTTGAATAAACTGCAATTGGAAATTTACAAACATCAAATCCCTGTGCTGGTCATGTTTGAGGGTTGGGATGCTGCGGGTAAGGGTGGGGCAATTAAAAGATTAACGGATAATTTAGACCCTCGTAGTTATGTAGTTAATGCTTTTGCTGCACCAACGGAGTCAGAAAAATCCTATCATTATCTCTGGCGGTTTTGGAAACAGTTGCCAGAAGCAGGAAATATTGGTATTTTTGACCGCAGTTGGTATGGTCGAGTTTTGGTGGAGCGGGTGGAAAGATTTGCTACGGAGTCAGAATGGCAACGTGCATATCAGGAAATTAATGAGTTTGAGGGACAATTGACCAGCGCAGGTTATGTTTTGGTCAAGTTTTGGTTACATATTAGTCAGGAGGAACAATTAAGGCGATTTACTGAACGGCAAAATGACCCATTTAAGCAGTATAAGCTTACAGAGGAAGATTGGCGCAATCGAGAAAAGTGGGAAGTTTATGAAGTAGCTGTTAATCAAATGGTTCAGCGTACAAGCACGGCAACTGCACCTTGGACTTTAATTGCGGGCGATAATAAGTATTATGCTCGTGTTAAAGTAATCCAAGCAGTGACGGAAGCAATTAACGCTCAACTTAAGTACCGATAAAATAAGTTGATTTTTATTTTTGGCTTCGCTGAAATAAGGTATGAAACTGATGAGTGAGTAGGTATTAATAGTAAGTAAAAATAGAGCTTCTCTTTTAACTACTAACTAATGACTATTAACTACTGATTACTGACCACTAAAAATTATACAATCATTCAGCAACGCCTTATTTTTTATGTTATGAGAAAGGCTCCATCAATCAAGTTAGCTGATTAAGCAAACAATCAAACTTTTCTAAGGAAAAAAATAAAAAAATTATGCTGATAATTTTAACAAGAATAGTATTCTTAATACTGTTAATTTGTATAATTAAGTCACTCTGGGATAGTACCGGTGGTGATAAGAAAAACTTGATATCTAAGTTGTTGTTAGTATTTTCAATTATTCTGTTAATACTGGCATTTTATGCACCAGATAGTCCAGTAGGAGCTGCTGTTTTTAGGTTTCTGGCTTTTGCTTTTAAACCACTTGGTTTTTCGATTATACTTTTGATCTATGCCACTACCCTCATATCGAATGGGGGGATAAAAAGTCCAGCTCCAACTCTGATTATTACAGCTTTAATAGTTCTGATAATTTCTAGCTCGCCAGTATTTGCTGTATGGGCAGCTCAACAAGCAGAAGAAGATGCTATAGAACTTGTTTCTGTATCAGCTTGTTGTGACGAAAAAGCAGATGCAATTGTATTATTAGGTCAGGGAACAACTCAGCCAGTAATACCAGACAGAATACAAATTCAGCTTACTAAAACAGCAGAGCGAATTATTTACGCATCTCAACTATATAAGAAAGGTTTAGCTCCCTATATTATAGTAAGTGCTGGTCCGAGAATTGGAGATGATAATAGTACAGTTGAAGCTGTAGATATCAAGAAAATTTTAATTGAATTGGGTGTTCCAAGACGGGCTATTATTCTAGAACCAGATGGAAGGACTGTCTATGAAAGTGCAATTGAAACAAGGGATATTTTGGATGCAAGAGGTTTAGACCCTACAGTTATTCTTGTTACTTCTGCTGTTAATATTCGTCGTGCTAGTTTAACTTTTACTGATATAGGGATGAGGGTTATTCCAGCTCCAACAGATTTTAATACTGTAAATCCTTATGAAGATTCTTCCTATCGTTTTGTACTAGCAGATTTTCTACCCAATGCTCAAGCACTTTTACTAACTACAGAAGTTTGGGAAGAATATTTAGCTTTATTTTACTATTTCTTACGCGGTTGGTTAGCTCCTGGTTTTTGAGGAAGTATTTTCATCTAATTATATTGTTGTAAGCATTTCCTGCGGAATTCTGCCCAAACAGCTATTAGCAGTCAGCGCTTCCCTGCGGGATGCTACGCAAACAGCTATTAGTAATAAATAATTACTTCTCAGGTTTGACAAGGGAACCCATAGCAGTAACTTTTTATTCTTTCCTCAATTTCAAAGGTTGCTTTTACCTTCCCCAAAATTAATTGCTGAAGCACTAATAGCTGACCACTGAATGCTTACGCATTGTTGTTGCTCAAACAAAATTTATAGCAGTGCGTTTTGGTATATTTACAAATTGCAGGAACTGTGTGAAGCGCTATACAAAATCTAAATTTATGCCCCTCAAAAATTTTGAATAGCAGAGGGGCATTTTTATTATATTTAATAATGATTTTGATGATAATTTTTTTAAAAAAATTAACTAAATAATCAGTAGTGAATTTACCTTAATCTTCTTCAAAAGATATTATTTCTAATGGGTCATAATTACTAGAGGATGTAGTTGTTGGATTGTTCTGTGAATTAGAAGGAGAAGCAGGAGAAGCAGGAGAAGCAGGAGTAGATGGCTGCTGATTTATGCTTTTTTTACCACCTGGCACTAAAAAAGTAACAATCAACCAAACACCTAAAAATATAAATAATAATATTCTCACAAAATCTTGTCCGGGAGGTGCTGTTGGCGGTTTCTTTTTGGGAGATTCGAGTTTGACTTTAATAGATTCAGTTTCGATAGTGTTATCGTCTTTTACATCAAATGAAAGAGAAAATTGCTTGCCCATATCTGTTATTCCTATTGTGGCAAATATTATGGTTAAGATTTAAGATAATTTTAGTAATATTTTGAGTTTAATTTCAGACAAAATTATTTAGGAGTCATATATTTATCTTTTCCTTTATAGATTTAATACCTCACAATTCACCCTCGGTGTCTCCAATTGGTTGGAGTTTGTAAACGCAGAACTGCAACTTTTTAGTATCCCTATCTACCTTTTTTCTTCTTCAATTGATACAGCTCATTTTTAACAAGAACTAACATTTTTTTCATTGATTTTTAATTTAATTTTTTTTGTATCTTTAAACTATACCAGTGGAAGGAAAGGTTAGGACAGATCAAAAGCTTAAAACTCAGACATAGCCTGATTTTTCCTCCTCTGATAGATAACTAAACGCCTTTTTCCTTCTTCCTTCTTCCTTCTGCTATATCTACAATCATAACATTATCTAAAATCTAAAATCACTACTATGCCTCAATCTTGTCAATTACGACTTCAAAAATTAGCCTCCTACTTACGTCCCCACTGGAAAAAGTCATCATTAGGAATTTTTTCTCTACTAATAGTCAATAGTTTAGGAATCTATATTCCCAAATTAATTAGTCAAGCAATAGATGATTTAAAAGTAGCAACCAAAATTGATGAATTTTTATACTATGTAGTAGCAATTATAATTTTTGCCTCCATTATGTGGGTAATTAGAATAGTATCGCGCATACTCATATTTGGAGTAGGGAGACAGGTTGAATTTGACCTCAAACAAAAGATTTTTAATCGACTCTTAAAATTAGAACCATCCTACTTTAGTAATAATACAATAGGAGATTTAATCAACCGCGCCACAAGTGATGTTGATAATATCCGTAGACTATTAGGTTTTGCAGTATTAAGTATTAGCAATACAATTTTTGCTTATGGTTTAACTATGCCAGTTATGCTTTCTATTAATGTGCGGTTAACTCTATTAGCAATTTCTGTTTATCCTATCATGCTAATACTGGTGAAAATATTTAGTAATAAATTGCAGAGTCAACAATTAGCTGTGCAAGAAGAACTTTCTAATATGAGCGATTTGATTCAAGAGGATATGAATGGTATTTCTCTAATCAAAATTTATGCTCAAGAAGAAAATGAGCGACAAGGTTTTAGCGATTATAATCAGCGACTTTTAGAGGCCAACTTAGAGTTGGCTAAAACTCGTAATATTCTTTTTCCTATTCTAGTTAGTTTAGCCAGTTCAAGCTTATTAATATTGCTAATGAATGGATCGATCTACCTAGAAAATGGTGAATTAACAGTTGGTAATTTTGTAGCTTTAATTCTTTATGTTGAGCGTTTAGTTTTTCCCACCGCATTACTAGGTTTTACCATTACTGCTTATCAAAGAGGGGAAGTAAGTATTGACCGCATAGAAGCTATTCTCACAGTTGAACCAAAAATTAAAGACCATGAATCACCTCTAGATTTTCCAAAAGTAGTAAAAGGTTGGGTAAAAAGCCAAGGATTAACATATACTTATCCCGGTAGTAAAACACCAGCTTTAGACAACATTAATTTTCTGATTCAACCAGGAGAAACTATAGCTATAGTCGGATCTATTGGTGCTGGAAAATCAACTTTAGCCAATACATTACCTCGACTTTTAGATATTAATATTGACCAACTATTTATAGATGGCTATGACATAACTCAACTAAAATTAACAGATTTACGACAGGCGATCGCCTACGTTCCCCAAGAAAGTTTTCTCTTCAGTACAACAATTAAAAATAACATCCGTTATGGCGACCCATTAGCTGAACAAATAGAAATAGAAACTGCTGCTAAACAAGCACAAATTCACGCAGAAATTCTCAACTTTCCCCAACAATATGAAACTATAGTTGGAGAAAGAGGGATTACTTTATCAGGGGGACAAAGACAAAGAACAGCATTAGCAAGAGCCTTATTAGTTGATGCTCCAATATTAATTTTAGATGATGCACTTTCCAGCGTAGATAATCAGACAGCAACTCATATTTTACAAAATTTATCAACTGGAACTCAAAAGAAAACTGTAATTTTTATCTCTCATCAAATGTCTGCTGCTGCTACTGCTAATAGAATTTTTGTCATGGATAAAGGGAAAATTGTACAAATTGGAAATCATGCAGAATTAGTAGAGCAAACTGGATTATATCAATTACTTTGGAATCAGCAAAAATTAAAGCAGTTATTAGAATAGAATTCAGGAGTCAGGAGTCAGGAGATGTAAATTATAAATCTTTGATTTTACATTCAATAAATACCACTCCATAATTGATTTAACGTAGTTTATTAAATTATCTAATTGTTGATATACTTTGAGGGTGGATTGATTTTTATATTCATTTAAATAGCATATATTTAAACTCCGCTTTTAAAGGCGGGGTTTGAGTCTTTTACTGTTATTATAATATAACTATATTTTTTGAATTTGGTATCATACCAATTGGAAAAAAGAATGTTACGAATAATACGAATAATAAGTGCGACCACAAGATTTTGCCGGAAATGTCCCTTTGACAAAGCGGTCGTTAGCGTAGCTTCCCGTAGGGTGGGATGGCGTTAGCGCAGCGGCTCTGTCAAGAGCGGGTTCCCTCGCCATCCCTCGACCAAGAGAGCGGTGCGACTCCGCGACGATGCCAGTCGCACCTTGTAGCGCACCAAGATAAAAAGAGGATTTACGACCTAAAAACTGGTATTGAAGCCATTCCCATACGACTCCTGACTCCTAAGAAATAGCCTAGCTATTTGTAGCAAACATTTATCAAGTTGATATAATTCAATTAAAATTCAAAAACAAGAAAGGAGAAAATTATGCTGGCAACTGAGCAAAAATATTACTCTACTGAAGAGTATTTAGAACTGGAAGAAGCAGCAGAATTTAGAAGTGAATATCGTCAGGGGGAAATAATTCAAATAGTTGGATGCACGCCAAATCACAATTTAATATCTCTCAACTTTAGTTCAGCGCTGAAATATGCACTAAAAGGTAAACCATATCGAGTATTTATGACTGATTTACGTTTATGGATAGATGAATCTAAACTTTATACTTATCCAGATGTAATGGTTGTTAATACTCCATTAGTCTATGCTGAAAATAGACGAGATACTATTATTAATCCTCTGATAATTGTAGAAATATTATCAAATTCTACAGAAAGCTATGACCGAGGAAAAAAATTTGAGTATTACCGAAGTATGAATAGTTTTCAAGAATATATTTTGATTGACCAATATAGGAATCATGTAGAATAATTTAGCAAGACTGAAGAAGGAAAATGGTTATTATCAGAATTTAGTAATCCAGAAGATATTTTGTATTTAAGTTCTGTTGAATCTGGAATATCTTTACAGGATATTTACGAAGAAGTTGAATTTGAGGAGTAGGAAGTAGAGAGTAGGGAATAGGGAATAGAAAATCAATGGAAAAATTGAGAAAATCTCTGTAGTAATTCCATTTATGATCAAAAAATTATCTTTTCTTTTGCGGGTTTAATACCTCACCATCAACGGAGGTGCTGAAAATTGTTTGGGGTTTGTAGACACTAAGTGGCGCGTCGAAGACTACCCTTAACGAATTCAGAAGTTAGAAGTTAGAAGTTAGATAGGAGGAACCGTCGGATTGGCGACGTACAGAAGTTACTTTTGTAACGGGGATTTGAGCAAGTCTCCAAAAACATTTCGCCTTAAAAGGCGGGGTTTTAAACCCAATTATTTTGATCAGCAATTTTCCCTTTCCGTTTGTCATGCTGCGCAAACAGCTCCCGCTGCCTTCTTCAATTACAATTTGTCAAATATTCTGTCCAAACATATCCTGTAACTGGTTCAATAATCTTCACCCAAAATAAACCTTCGATACCATCGGCAGTTTCTAACTTTACTGTATCTCCATCATCAACTGTACCAACAATATTACCATTAGGTACTTCTCGGACATTCAGAACAAGACGTTCATTTGTAGAAAAACTTGGCATTGATACTTCACAACTACCACCAGCAGCTAATAAAAACTTATCATTTTGTTCAGTTAAAATTTGATTTGATATTTGTGATTTATATGCAGCATGGGATGTATTAGTAGAGAAAATTTTTACACCCAAGAAAAAAAGGAAAATTAGAGAGATGATAGTTGAAAATTGTAGCTTAATATTCATTGTTAATCACAAGATAATAGTTCAAGATTAGTAGATAAATAATAAAATAAGTAAAAACTTAAGCCTAGAAAAATTTTGCTGATACCTAATCAATTTATTTTGTCTAATTGCTATTTTATGGAAATATTACTCTGCCTCTAAAACCACTGCTGCTTCTCAAAATAAATACTGAACCTTCTTTCTCAACTTTCATACTAGCTCTTCCTCCATTGCTAATTTCTACGCTATAAGTTCCATCAGTAGGAAATTCTCTCATAGAGAACTGAGTTCTTATAGAACCATCCCATTCAATATCAAATTCTACACCAGTATTACTTTTAGTTATTTTAACATCGCAAGGTCCTGAAGCCCTAATTCGACCATCAAAATCAACTAAGACACAAGCAGCACGCTTTTCTTCAGTTTGAGCCTGAGTTTTATTATTAAAACCAACCAGGCTAACTAAAATAATAGGCAGTGCCAGAATTATCATCAATTTATTCAGCAGAAATAATGGTTTATTCATTTTAAATTAATTAAATTTGACTGGATATTTTATGTTATACTCTGTCTAATTTAAGTGAGATTAATAACTGAAAATAAAATTTGTAGTCTTCAACTGAACTTAGACTTCATATATAGCATCTTTATTTGAGATGTAAACTCAATATCCATATTTAGCAAGTCTTTCAAGACCCTAGAACTTTACGAATCATTTGAAAACACAAACACTAGATAGTAAAAAATTATTACAGCCAAAATATATATAATAATTTTAAAATAATCTTACTAGGAATGGAAATAAAATTAATAAAAATTAATCACTAGATATGCCCGAAAAATAATATCATATAATCTTGATATAGCAATTCCCAAAAAGCGTAAGGTACAAAATTTTAGGCTTGAGGGAACACCGGATCTGGGAACAGGGAACAGGGAATAAAAAGACAAAAAGATAACTGTACCTCACGACCTTGGGAAACGCTATAAAAAACTATAGCAATCCTATTTTATTCGTGTCAAAAATCTTACTGCTTTTTAGGGAACACTTAACTGGGAACACTTAACTGGTAAGACTTTCAGCTTTTTTATTGACTTTTTGATTTGTCACGACCTATTTAGGATTGCTATATTTTATAGAAATATGGGAATTTCTACTCAAATTGTAATCCAGCATTTATCAACCTTTCTTAAAGAAGACTTATTGTTCTAATTTTCTGTTCCTTAAAAACCAAATATTTCTATTTTATCCCTAATAAAAATTGCTATAGCAATCCTATTTTATTCGTGTCAAAAATCTTACTGCTTTTTAGGGAACACTTAACTGGGAACAGGTAAGAGTTTCAGTTTTTTTATTGACTTTTTGATTTGTCACGACCTATTTAGGATTGCTATATATAGTTAATATTGAGTTCAATCACAAACTCACTCGTAGAAAATTAAAACATAGAACATTATGAACTACCGCATTACTCTACTCCCTGGTGACGGCATTGGCCCTGAAATTATGACAGTGGCGGTAGATGTCCTAAAAGTTATTGGCAACCAATTTAACCTTAACTTTGAATTTCAAGAAGCTCCTATCGGTGGAGTTGCTATCGATGCTACAGGAGAACCCCTACCGAAAGAAACTCTCGAAAAATGTCGCAATAGTGATGCCGTACTCTTAGCAGCGATCGGCGGTTACAAGTGGGATAATTTACCGCGCCATCAACGACCAGAAACTGGATTATTAGGACTACGGTCCGGATTAGGATTATTTGCTAATTTACGGCCAGCTAAAATTTTGCCCCAATTAATAGATGCTTCTAGCCTCAAACGAGAAATTGTTGAAGGAGTGGACATCATGGTGGTACGAGAATTAACAGGTGGAGTATATTTTGGTATGCCCAAGGGTGTATTTGAGACAGAGACAGGAGAAAAGCGCGGTGTTAATACGATGGCCTATACTGAGTCAGAAATTGACCGTATTGCTAAAGTGGGATTTGAGACAGCTCAAAAACGTGGCGGTAAGTTGTGTTCGGTAGATAAAGCGAATGTGTTGGAAGTGTCTCAGTTTTGGCGCGATCGCATGACTCAAATGTCCTCGGAATTTCCAGATGTGGAGTTATCTCATCTATATGTAGATAATGCTGCGATGCAACTTGTTCGTTGGCCAAAACAATTTGATACTATTGTCACAGGAAATTTATTTGGCGATATTCTCTCTGATGCTGCTGCGATGTTGACAGGAAGTATTGGGATGTTACCTTCGGCGAGTCTCGGTGCTTCTGGTCCAGGAGTATTTGAACCCGTTCATGGTTCTGCTCCAGATATTGCGGGTCAAGATAAGGCGAACCCTTTGGCACAAGTCCTGAGTGTGGCAATGATGTTACGTTATGCTCTAGAGCAACCTGCTGCAGCAGATAAAATTGAAGAAGCGGTGTTGCAAGTATTAGATTTGGGTTATCGGACTGGGGATATTATGTCCGAAGGAATGAAACAAGTCGGATGTAAAGAAATGGCAGAGGTTTTGTTGAAAGTTTTGAGTTAAGCAAAGATATAGGGTTAAAGAATTCAGAATTCAGAAGTCAGAAGTCAGAAGTCAAAAGTTGTTTTTGTAATGGGGATTTAAGCCACCCCCGAAAACATTTCGCCTTAAAATGCGGGGTGGCGCGACCCAATTATTTTGATAATTTTCCACTATAGCGCTATATAATTACCAGGACTAAGCCAAACTGAATAGCTAATACCAAATTCAAAAAAGGTCGTTACATTATTAATCTCTAAATTCCCACCAGCAGATAAAACCACTGTAGCAATATTTTATGAAATTGGTATAACAGCATTGGCTTTCCTTTCGACTTGAACAAATAGGAATAAGGAAACAAATTATGACAACAAATGAAGAGCAAATTATCGGAGCTTCGGAATACCTGAAAAGAACTATGGGTATTTCTTCCGCTCCGTTTGAAGCATATCTTAATTATGGGTATGCGTTGCTCGCTATTGCTGGAGCTGATGGGGATGTCCCAGAAGCAGAGATGAACTGGTTAATAAATCATCAACGAATGGTTGGCGCTCCTGAAGAAGCAATAGAAAAATACAAAGAATTTGACTACAAGAATGCCAAGTTGGAAGACCTGTTGCCCAAGATCAAAACAGATGTTCCTACTTGGTCAGCACCAAGAACATTGCTTTATCATGCCATTAAAATGTCTCGGGCCGATAAAGATTACGCAAAACAGGAGCAAGAAGCTGTAAAAAAAGCGGCTAAATTGTTGGGAGTTGAAGATGATATTACTCTATCTCTAAATATATTAGTAGAGATGGAAGAAAAAGTTGAGAGTATGCTGAAGGCACTGATCCATACTGAAACATTATAGTTAGGCGAAATTATTAGTCAGTATTCTAGACAGCAGGTTTTTCGGAAAAGGAAAAGCCTGCTTTTTTGGCGTTGCATAAATGCGCTTGGGATTTTAATAGTTTTGTGGGAGTGGAATGGGCATCTTGCCCGTTCCTGATATTTTCACTCCTTGGCAGGATACCCACCCCACTTATAGAACCCCCGATCGTATCTTCATAAATATTAATTTAGCTAGGAGACAGGAGACAGGAGACAGGAGACAGGAGGTAAGATGTGAGGAGAAATAATACAAAAAATTCAACACTCCTTCAGATGATTTTTCCTCACTCATTGATGCGCGAAAAGACTTGACTACCATAATTATATAGCTATCAAATGGGTTCTATATTCATCCCGCCCCTCAGCAATGTCACTTTTTTTTTATTCAAATAACTCATATTTACAAGTCTATATACACTAAATATCTCTAAGAAAAGAGGGAACAGGGAACAGGAAAAATAATTGATAATTTATAGAGATAATCTCCTACTATAGCCCTATACACTTAACCAGAAGTAAGGCAAGCTGAATAGCTAACTATAATGGCTTTCCTATACTGACAGTGACGCTCAAAAATTGTCAGTACAGTAAACTCAACTTGAATAAATAGGAAAAGGAAACAAATTATGGCAACAAATGAAGAGCAAATGATCGGAGGCTCAGAATACCTAAAAAGGACTCAGGGTGTTTCTTCTGCTCCGTTTGAAGCATATCTTAATTTTGGGTATGCGTTGCTCGCTATTGCTGGAGCTGATGGGGATGTGCCAGAAGCAGAGATGAATTGGTTAATAAATCATCAACGGATGATTGGCGCTCCTGAAGAAGCTATAGAAAAATACAAAGAATTTGACTACAAGAATGCTCAGTTGGAAGACTTGTTGCCCAAGATAAAATCAGATGTTCCTGGCTTGTCAACACCAAGAATATTGCTGTATAACGCCATTAAAATGGCTCGTGCTGATAAAGATTACGCAAAACAAGAGAAAGAAGCTGTCAAAAAAGCGGCTAAATTGTTGGGAGTCGAAGATGATATTACCCTATCTCTAAATATATTAGTAGAGATGGAGGAAAAGGTTGAGAGTTTGCTGAAAGCGCTAATTCATACTGAAACTTTATAGTTAGTACAATTATTAGCCAGTATTTCAGGCAGCAGGTTTTGAGGAAAAGCCTGCTTTATTAATTCAAATAACTCATATTTGCAAGTCGATATAGACTAGATAGATATAGTTATTTTAAATAAGAATGAGACATTATTTAGCACAATAATTACGAATATTTTCATCAAGAGATGTGTTAATAGGTGAATACATTATAGATATCTTTAATGCACTAAAATCATGCTCTATATCATTTAAATCAGGAGAGTATTTTGGCAAAAATAGTAATTGATGACTCCTGCTTCTCCTAATTCTCTAATCAGATTTTTTCTATGGATTGGTGCATTATTCATAATTAGTACATTGGGATTTTTTAATGATGGTAATAAATGTTTATTTAACCAGTGTTTAAACCCCACTGCATTCAGGGTTCCTTGAAATATAATTGGTGCAATTAAATCTTTTTCCTTTTTTCTTCTCCCGGCTACTAAATTTTCTCTTTTTCCTCGTTTTCCTTCTTGCTCACCATCAACTTTTTTCCCTTTTTTTGACCAGGGATAAATACAGTTTTGATTCTCTTTAAATCCTAATTAATCAAGAAAGAAAAGGCTTTAACTTCCAATTTTTTTGATAAATTTTCGTAGTTTATGATCATATTTTATTCTTTCTTCTCTATTTCTTTATCTATAACGAAGTTGTTTTTTAATAAGAGTAATTTTCATTCTTTTCAACGCATAAAATATAGCTGTAGGATTAACTCCAAATTTTTTAGCTCTGTCTGCTAATTTAGCTTCTGGATTTTCTTTTACATCTTTATTCCAATTCTTTCCAAGTCTGGGGAAATAGAAATTCCTTCTAGTTCAGTTTCTGTAAAGACTTGAGTCTCTACTATTGCGTATATAGCAATAGAGATTTTTTCAACTTTTAAAAATGTAAAAATTAATAACTGCTCAGGAGTCAGATTTTTCTGGTCTGGCAAATAGAAATGACCTGTAGTTCAGTTTCTGTAAAGACTTGAGTCTCTACTATTGCGTATATAGCAATAGAGATTTTTTCAACTTTTAAAAATGTAAAAATTAATAACTGCTCAGGAGTCAGATTTTCCTGGTCTGGGAAATAGAAATGACCTGTAGTTCAGTTTCTGTAAAGACTTGAGTCTCTACTATTGCGTATATAGCAATAGAGATTTTTTCAACTTTTAAAAATGTAAAAATTAATAACTGCTCAGGAGTCAGATTTTTCTGGTCTGGCAAATAGAAATGACCTGTAGTTCAGTTTCTGTGAAGACTTCACCTTATACTATTGCGTATAGCACAATAGCTAATTTTTGGCTTTTTAAAAAAAAATTATTAAATATAGGACTGTATATGTATGTGGAAAAAAATTGCCGAACATATCACTCAAGTAACGGCCGAAAATTTTGAAGTTACTAACCATTCTTCAGTTGGAGGAGGTTGCATCAACAGTGGTTATAAACTCACCAATGGCAGTCGCAACTATTTTGTCAAACTTAATCAAGCTTCCCAGATAGCAATGTTTGAAGCAGAAGCTTTGGGGTTAAAGCAAATGTGGGAAACTCAGACTATTCGAGTTCCAAAACCCTTATGCTCTGGAACAGAGGGAAATAATTCTTATATAGTCTTGGAATGGCTAGACTTAGGTGGTCGCGGTCAGGAGAAATCTTGGGAAGAGATGGGAGGTAACTTAGCAGCTTTACATCACTATCAGGGTAAAAGTGAATTTGGTTGGGACATCAACAATACTATCGGTTCCACAACCCAGATTAATAATTGGAATGCAGACTGGGCAGAATTTTGGGCAGAAAACCGCATTGGTTATCAGCTCAAGTTAGCAAAACGTCGGGGTGGTACTTTTACTCAGGGCGATCGCCTACTAAAAATCATTCCAGAATTATTGGCAGGTCATCAACCACAACCTTCTCTGGTTCACGGTGATTTGTGGGGAGGAAATGCTGGAGTAACTGTGGATGGGGAACCAGTAATTTTTGACCCGGCCACTTATTGGGGCGATCGCGAAGTTGATATTGCCATGACTGAATTATTTGGTAGTTTTCCCAGTGCTTTTTATCGTGGTTACAATCAAGCCTGGCCTTTAGATGACGGTTATCAACAACGTAAAACTCTTTATAATTTGTATCATATTCTCAATCATTTTAATCTATTTCGTGGTGGTTATGCTTCTCAGGCAGAACGTATGATTCAGCAACTTTTATCATAAGTTTTCTACTCAATAGATAGTAATTTTTGGGTATTATTGCTAACAGAAATACTCTAATGTACAAATGTCACTCACCGGATTTATTTTCTTTTTGTTGAGCTGGAATTAGCTCTTGAATTGGCTTTACCCATTCTGGTAATCCATCTGGATATAACTTTTGAATTTTCTTAGCTAGAGTAGTTTTACCAGCGCCACCTTCTCCAATAATTATTAATTTGGCTTCATAGAGATAATCTGTTCCTTCTTCTTTCTTCCCTCCTGACTCCTGAGGACTGACTCCTGAGGACTGATTCCTGATTTATGACTCTTCCGTGCTGAGAAGTCCCCTCCAAATCAATCCAAACTGCATATTAAATCAGTAGTCAGAAATATTGATAGAATGACTGAAAATATAGCTTTTGAATAGAATCTGGCAGAGGTAGATTCTGGCAAAAGCTAGAATTAAATACATAGAATTAAAAATCTCATGACTTTGGCCCAAGCACTGGAACAAGAGTGGAAAACCAAACTTCAGGAAGACTACCCAAACCATAGCTCAGATGTCCACAAAAGTATTATTTGCTGGCTATTGGGGAATAATCCTAGTCGCTTAGACGAGCTGACTCCTACTCAAAGGGCAATGGCATCTAAAGGGAGAGAGTTTCTTTATCGAATTCTAAAACAAAGATATTTGGACATTCCGCCAGAGCGAGCTTATCGAAACTTACTGCAACGCTTGAGTGGCCTAGTGATGCTGCGACAAAAAATACGAGCATGGGTAAATACCAGTCGCGATCGCCAACGAAGTGTAATAGATGTCCTACAGGAAGTGATCCAAGAGATGCTCAATAGCGATCGCTACCTACAGCAACAAATGGCCAAAATCAGTGAATGTACAAAAAATCCTAATCTCCGCAACTCTCTATTATTAGCCAGTGTAGAAGAATATTGTATTAGACCGATTCGCAATCAGCCATTACTGGTATATAGATTTGTTAATTATCTACGTCGAACTCAAAGAGGTGGCCTAACTCAAGTACCTGTAAAAGAATGGGTTAAATTAATCTCGGAAGATATTAGTCCTGGTGATACGGAAGACCGAGTGAGTTTGTTGGATGCTGTAGTGACTTCAGGGTATCAAGATACTGAAGAAATGGAGCAACAACATTTACTTCGCTCTAAAGTCCAGGAGGAATTTGAGAAATATTTGGTGGAAAAAGTTGATTCCAAGGCAGCAGAATGGTTAAAGCTTTATCTTCGAGGCAATACTCAAGAGGAAATTGCTCAAGCTTTAGATATGCCTATCAGACAAGTATATAGGTTACGAGAAAAGGTCAGTTATCATGCAATTCGTGTTTTTGCGGTTAAACAACAACCAGAATTAGTAGCTAGTTGGTTAGAAATTTCTCTGAATGAGCATGGCTTAGGTTTGACTTCTCATCAATGGCAAGAATATTGGCAAAATCTTAATCCTCAACAACGTCATTTAATTGAAGGCTTAAAATCAGGTACCAGTTTAGAGGAAATTGCTAAACACTTAAACTTGAGAATTAACCAAGTTGTTAGTGAATGGACTAAACTATACTTATCTGCTCAATCCTTACGAAATAGTTCTTAGCTCCCATCAAGACTAAGATTGTAGCTAGGATAATTTAACCAAGATTATTCAAATATTAATTGAGTCTGTAAATTTTTAGGATAATATATTGTTAATAAGTAGCGTATAAAATATTTAAGTGTTTAGATACTTGGACTATGTAATTGGCGCATTTAGTGTAATTTTTTTAGAAATCTTTTGCACATGGTAAAACTACACCAATATATATGGTAACTGCTGGATTTTACTATTTTTCTATTAACTCAGCTTCAATAGCTCTAGTGAAGACGGTTGTTGCCTATTGTAATCCCGGTCGTTAAATAGATGATTTCTATTAGTTTCAAACCAACAACTCAATAATGCCCGCATACAACAAAAATAATGGGGAAAAGCAAATGGATCATCCCCATACATTTGCTCTAATTGATAATATATTACCATTTGAAGCCTGTCTACACTATCAAATTTTACCTCTATCTATAGAGGGTAGCAGAGTCAGACTTGGTGTCGTTGACATTAAAGATTCTTCTGCTACAAATTATGCTCGCCGATTATTATCTTACTTAAATTGTTCCCTGGTAATGGAAGAAATTTCTTCTGAGTTTCAGAGGTCAATATTATCATCTTATTTAAACTATATTGGTTATCAAAAATCTGTAATTTCTAGTTCTTATCAACCTAAATTACCAAAGAATAATCATAAACAAATTGATAATAATCAATCTACTAAAAAAGAAGAAAATCAGCAACTTTCTGAGCAAAAGAAGACAACAAATCAAGAAATTTTAACTAAAAAAACTCAGGATTCACAACAGCAAAAACTTCAACCTCAAGCTCAAAAATTATCACAAAATCATTTATGTGATATTTTAGAATTATTACTACCTAAATCTCAAAAATCTATCTGTTTAGAAGCTATAGCTAATTTAGAGCCTAAAAAGTTATTAAGAGAATTAATGGTAAGTGTTTTAGAGTCAGGAATTGGTAGACTTTATTTTGAGCAACAAGAATCACAAGGAAAAATTCTTTGGAGTCAAGATGGAGTTCTCAAATCTGTAGTTGAAAACCTAGAACGAGAAAAAATTGAAGGTGTTATTAACGAACTTAAAATTCTGACAAAAATGAGTTCAATTCCCATTAAAAAACCTCGACAAGTAGAGATTGAAAGAATTTATCAAAATAATCATTTACTATTACGTTTGAGAGTGATGCCAGGAGCTTATGGGGAACAAGCAACACTACAGGTATTAAGAGGAGCTGCTTTAAAATTTTATCAGCAGCAAAAGCTCTACTTATTGAGTCAAGATACATTGAAATTAGGCAAACAATTACAAATTAAAATCAATCAAATTTATTGTCGTCAACATCTAGCTCCATTTCAACTAAATAGCTTGTTAACTTTGCAGAACTTACTGAATAATGTTGAACATCAAGTTGAATGTATTATTTCTCAACAAAATAATCAAAATTTATAACCTACATTCCGCACGACAAAATGTAGCAACCGAAGAAGGAGTCAGGAGACAGGAGACAGGAGACAGAATTTTAGAAGAAAATCATAGCTGCCGTGATTGAGTAATCATAACAGTAAGTATTTATCCTTAATTAGGGATTGCTGATTAAATTTCAAAGCACTGACAGATATTGGTAAGTGCCTTTTTTTGCCTTTAAAAAGTGCAAGGTTTTCGGTCTAAAAAGATCATGCATGCTAATATTTTGGGATGATTATGGCAGAAAAATCTTGGGACAATTTTTACGACTACTTCCTCTATAATTTCCATTTCTCCTGTCTCCTGTCTCCTGTCTCCTGTTTCCTGTCTCCTACACCTACACTCATACTTTCAATACGCAAACCCTAATTATTTACTCGGAATTTGATGAACGAAAAAAGTAATATAAGATGATTTGCATAGTATAAATACTTACCACGCTACGGGTTCATACACTACTTTTAATGTTACAAATTGACGTGCGGAATGTGGGTTATAAATATGACAGGGAGTAGGGAGTAGGGAGTAGGGAGTAGGGGGAAATTTGTTGTAAGCATTTCCTACGGAATGCTGCGCAAACAGCAGTCAGTTATCAGATTCATTACCTTACCTTGATTTTTTCCTAAATTCTGACTCCTGACTCCTGAGGACTGACTCCTTCTTCTATACTAGAACAGGAACCTCTAGTGGCCACCGATTTACTGTTTTGCCAATTACTGCCATTTCCTGCATTAACCGGTCGAATTTTTCAGGTGTCAGAGATTGAGGGCCGTCAGATAGAGCTTTTGCTGGGTCTGGATGGACTTCAATCATCAGAGAATCTGTCCCTGCTGCAATAGCAGCCATTGCCATTGCCGGTACATATTCAGCCCGACCAGTACCATGACTAGGGTCAATCATAATTGGTAAATGAGTAAGCGATCGCAACACTGGTATTGCTGAGAGGTCCAGGGTATTACGAGCATACTGACGGTCAAATGTACGAATACCCCGCTCACAGAGAATTACATTTGGATTTCCAGCAGCTAAAATATACTCTGCAGCCATTAACCAGTCTTCAATAGTTGCAGCCATTCCCCGCTTCAAAAGTACAGGTTTGTCTTGGGCACCTACCTTTTTTAATAGAGAGAAGTTTTGCATATTACGGGCACCCACTTGTACCACATCAGCAACTTCAATCAATTTTGGTAAGTCAGCAGCATCCATTACTTCTGTGATGATACCCAGACCAGTTTTTTCTTTAGCTGCAGCTAATAGACCTAAAGCACTTTCACCATGTCCCTGAAAAGAGTAAGGAGAGGTACGAGGTTTATAAGCTCCTCCGCGCAAAAACCTAGCACCCGCAGCTTTGACCCGTTGGGCTGTTTCTATAATCATCTCTTCATTTTCTACCGAACAAGGGCCTGCAACTACAACTAAGGGGTGATGAAGACCGAAAGTTACAGGTCCATCAGGAGTAGATACTACTACTTCACTTGCTTCTCCATGGCGATATTCTAAACTTGCTCGCTTATAAGGACGTTCAACCCGCAGCACCTGTTCGATCCAGGGACTTAGTTCTTGTAGTTGTAATGGATCGAGGTCTGCAGTATCTCCTACTAAACCGATGACAACTTTATAGCGTCCAACAATTTTTTCTGGTGTTAGACCCCAATTAGTTTTAAGGTCATTACAAAGACGGTCTATTTCAGTTTCTGGAGAACCAACTTTTGTTACTATAATCATTTTTTCTTTTGCGGTTAAATTTAGATGTGAGTTAAACTACGGTTATTTTGACAATACCTTGTTAAGCTTGACTTTTACCTGTTTCTTAACAAATCCGATATAATTTCAAGTTTGCTCTGTGGAGATAATATTTTTGCGTTTCAATCCATAATTTTTTTGGGAAGATTAAAATCATACTAGAGACGAGGTTTTCTCAGGTGCATCTCAATATTTGCAAAAATCCTTTTTTCCTATATATTCCCTGTTGCCTGTTGCCTATTGCCTGTTGCCTAAAAGCGATAAATTTTTGGCTTTATTCAAAATTGAGATGCACCCGTTTTCTCATCTCTATAACTATTAATCATAGATGGAAATTAGCTTTTTTATTTAGCTTCTTTCCTGGCTTCTTTAACCCGTTGAAAGTTAGTTTTTAGTTCTTGCAAACCCAATAAACTACCTTTTCTATCTTCATCCCAAGAAGCGGAAAAAAGACCATAACTCAAACCAATAACACTTAAACCAAAAAAGCCTATACTAACGAGCAAAACTGCTTGGTTTGGTAGTATCAAAATATCATTCGTAATAATAAAGTAGCTAATAACAAAGGTTAATAAAGACAATATTAGAGGTGTACCAGAGAATAACACCATACGACTTATCATCCGCCGACTAACTACTTCTGGGATAGAACTGTCTTCTTTAAGTTGTTGGCGTTTTTGATTACTAATGTTTTTCGGCTGACTTTTTACATTAGAAGATTCTTGCTCCTCTACTGTTTTTGTTTTAGGTGAGGGAGATGATTTCTTACCTTGCTTTTTACGGTTTTTAGCAGGTTCAAAAGGTAAAGGTTGACGTGATGGTTCTGAGGACATAAGTCAGCTTCTAACCTCTAATACCAAGGCGAGTAATTAATGTTTTATAACGTTCTTGACTTTGTTTCTGGATATATGATAGTAAGCGCTTACGTTTACCAATCATTTTTAATAGACCTCTTTGGGATGAATAATCTTGCTTATTACTTTTTAAATGAGCACTTAATTTACTAATTTTTTCGGTCAGCATGGCTACTTGGACATCTGCTGAACCTGTATCCGTTTCATGGGTTTGGTATTCACCAATAATTTCTTGTTTACGTTGTTGCTTTAGAGCCATATATTTAACTTCTACTGATCTTTCTCAAAATTACTACAATCATTAACTATATCATCATATATCTGTTCTGGACAATAGACATCTCCGGAAAAGATGGAGTAGGGCAGTAGGTAGGGACGTTGTATGCAACGTCCGTACAGAGTAGGGGGAAAGAATTGATGATTTTTGCGCGATAATTGATTTGATTTTTGATGATCGCCAGATGTCTAGTAGAAGAAGATAAAATTTCAATTATCAGTGAGTCTGAATCTCTTACTAGCTGGGTGGGTTTAATTAAGTGTAAAATTTCGTCATTGCGAGGAGAAACAACGAAGCCATCCTCATTACTTTACTAGATATGCTCTGCAAACTTTTCTCCCCTTGGATGCAGTAGTATTACATTTATTTCTGCTCAGCTATTTAGTATGTTCATTTAATATTTTTTTAAAATTTGGTTTAATAGTCCCACCGTGATCAAAAAATAGGTTGTCCTACTCCCATAATGGTTAAAGATACATATTTTTTAATTTCTTCCCACACTCCCCCACACTCCCTTCCTGGAAGGGGTTAGGGGTTAGTCCCCACACACTCTCTACCATTAGCACCACTACCAAATTGTTGAACTGTAACTTTTTCAAAGCTGAGTAAATCGACTCAACCAACTAATAGCTTCCCTAATCCAATCTTCTGCATTTGTATTTTTGGACATTTTAGCATCTTGACTAACAGCTTGCAATGCCTGTATTACCTCTTGACCTGTATATCCCAAAGCTAACAAAGTCATTTCTACTTCTTCTTGAATAGCGGGCAAAACTCCCACAGGTACTGATGTAGTTAAGCCAGCATCATGTCGCCACTCGGCCAATTTATTTTTTAATTCTAAAGCAATACGTTCTGCAGTTTTCGGGCCTACTCCTGGAGTTTTGGCTAAGACACGAGTATTTCCCCCAACAATAGCTTGGACTAAATCTGGTAATTCTAAAGTATTTAACAAAGCGATCGCTAATTGTGTCCCAATACCACTCACACTTACTAACTGGCGAAATAAATCTCTTTCTGCAGAAGTACCAAAACCGTACAATAACATTTGGTCTTCTCGTATTTGTTGGTGAGTAAAAACTTTTATTTCTTCTCCTTGCTGTAAATTTTGAGTTAACCTTGGCAGAATTTGTAGCTCATAACCTACTTGATTAACTTCTAAAATTAGAGTCACACGAATACCACTACCTTTTTGAACATCAGCCACTTTCCCTTTCAGATAATTAATCATAAAAATTCATTTAAAGTTATTACAAAATGTAAGCATTTCCTGCGGAATGCTGCGCAAACAGCTATTAGCTGTGAGCTGTCAGCTCTCATGAGGGGGTTTTAATGAATATAGACTGTTTCAGCCAGCTTTTATAGCAAGTATAAATTCTGACTCAATTAGTAAAGCTTTTATCTAAAACTCAAAGTAATAGTTGACGGTTGAATGCTTACTACAAAATTACATATTAACAACTGCCGAAACATCATTGAACTTACAAAAGTTTTGACTTAATTAGATATTAATTTTTAGGTAATCATTTAGCTCTTAGCAGTCAGAACTGAGTGCAAATAATGAATAATTCCTTCTAATACCATTTCTCCATAAAGTTGTACTTCATATTAAAGATGGGAATAGTGAGTGTAATAAGGTCCGAGCAACAATTATTAAGCGCATTGTTACAGAGAAATGGTATAAAGTTGAAGGAGCGTACCTTGCCACTAACCTTTAATTCTCTCTCAATTTTTCAATTGCTTTTACCTCCTCCTCTGATCAATAGCTGTTTGCGCAGCATTCCGCAGGAAATGCTTAATTTTTTAGAGCTTTTGATAATACAGAAAAGAGATTAAGATTAAACTGTATCTTATTATTCTAAAAAATCGGATAATTTTCATGTCATTGCCAAAATTGCATCTATCCCAATTATTTCCCAACTTAGACCGACAAATTTTAATTCTGGCAATGGGTAGATTATTATCTCAAACTGGTACAGGTTTTACATTATTTTATGCACCAATCTTTTTTGTAAATCAAGTTGGCTTATCTACAACTTCAGTTGGTATTGCCTTAAGCAGCGCTCAAATTTCTGGCATAATTGCTCGTTTTCTTGGAGGTTCTTTCAGTGACTCTCAATTTTTTGGTCGTCGGATAACTCTATTGTTATCATTAATTATTTCGGCACTAGCTTCAATAGTAATGGCAATAGCTAATAATTTTTATATTGTAGCGATCGGTAACTTATTATTAGGATTAGGTACAGGGTTATATTGGCCGGCAATGGAGGCAATTGTGGCAGATTTAGCAGTAGCAACGGAACGCAAAGAGGCTTATGCTGTTACGAGATTAGCAGATAATTTGGGTTTGCAGTTGGGAATTATTTCTGGTGGAATAGTTGTGAATTCTACAGGTGCTTATAGAGCATTATTTATAGTTGATTCTATTTCATTTTTGATTTTTGCAGGAGTTATATATTTAGCGGTTAAAGAAACTTATAAACCAGTTAAATTAAAGCTAAAAATTGAAACAGAGAGGAAAAAAAATACTAATGGCTGGCTATTAGCTCTTAGCGATCGGAATCTAATTATTTTTGTGATGGTGAATGTTTTTTTTACTTTCTACATTTCTCAAATACACAGCACAATACCTTTATATTTAAACAATTTTGTTTCCGGCAATTTTTCACCACTAATTATCAGTTATATATTTACAGTACACACTGCTTTGACTGTTATATTTCAATTACCAGTTGCGAGAAAATTACGAAATTTTAGCCATCCTCAAGCATTAATAATTTCAGCAATATTATGGGGGTTAGGATTTCTCGTCATCGGTATTGCTGGAATAATAGAAATAGGTAATATTTTATTGACTACTTTAGCTTTAAGTTTATTTGCTATTGCAATTATTTCTTATACTCCTTCTGCCTCAGCTTTAGTAGCAGATTTAGCACCAGAATCTTTGCGTGGTATTTATTTGGCAATTAATGCTCAGTGTTGGGCAATAGGATATTTAATCGGACCGCTATTAGGAGGATTGGTATTAGATCGAGCAGAAATTGTGGTAAAAATATTTTGGTTATCAATGGTAATAAGTGTAGGAATTGCTGTTGGTATTTTGCAGTATCTTGACTGCAAATTGATTAGTGAAAATTTGGCTAATACAGAAAGTAATTAATGGTAGAAATATTTCAGTAATCAGAATCAATAATTATTCAGTTATTAATATTCACTGTTGAGTTATTAAATATTTAATCGCACTGCTATTAAGAGTTTTGATATGAGAGCTAACACAAATTGTGGTGAAAATATTTTGGTTAGCAATGATAATAACTGTAGGAATTGCTGTTGGTCTTTAGTCAAAACTATATTAGGAGTATGAGTATTAGATAAAACACAAGTTGTAGTGAAAATATTTTGGTTAGCAATGGCAATAAGTGTGTAAATTACTGTTGGTATTTTGCAGTATATTTACCCCAGATTTATGAGTAAAAATTTGGCTAATGCAGAAAGTAATTAATGGTATAAATACTTCAGCAGTCAGAATCAAGAATTATTCAGTGCAAGAATATTTGTAAGCATTCAGCTATCAGCTTTTGAAAGAAAGAATCAAATAATTACCAAGGTTAACTGAAAGGACTATTTCATTCTTATGTAACTTCTTGAATACTAATTCCTTCTTCCAAGATAATGACTTAATAACTCATAGCTGATAGCTGAAGTCCGCAGTTCCGACCTTATGAAGCTAGCTGACTGCTGAATGCTTGCGAATATTTTTTCGGTCAGAATACGGAGCAAACAAATTTCCCCTTGTTCCCTACTCCCTACTCCCTAAATTTTTTATTGTAGTTATTCAAACAGACATGATATAAAATGTTAGCTGGTTTTGATAAAGTAGGATAAATTTTAACAATTAATATTCTTTGTTAAGCTATAGAATATTTAATCGAAATTCCATTAGCAGGATGAGTATTAGATTCAATATAAATTGTGGTAAAATTTTTTTTAGTCAGGAATGGCAATAAGTGTGGGAATTACTTTTAGTATTTTGCAGTATATTGACCCCAGATTTATGAGTGAAAATTTGGTTATAGAGAAAGTAATGAATGACAGAAATATTTCAGTAGCTAGGATAAAGAATTATTCAGTTATTAATACTTGCTGTTGAGTTATTGAATATCTAATCGGACTACTATTAGGAGTATGGGTATTAGAACGAACATAAATTGTGGTAAAAATCTTTTGGTTATCAATGATAATAACTGTGGAAATTACTTTTGGTATTTTGCAGTATATTGACCCCAGATTTATGAGTGAAAATTTGGTTATAGAGAAAGTAATGAATGACAGAAATATTTCAGTAGCTAGGATAAAGAATTAGTTGATGAGAGATTCAGAACCGCCATTAATTAAAGACGACTAAATTATTATATTTTGTAGGGTATTAAAATTAATTATACTTTTACCGGAATTGCCAGCTAAATTCGCCAGTCGTTCAGAATTAAACTCATAACTCAGAATTATTTCTCGCTCAAAACATCACACTAAACTCAATTTGAATATCTAAATATTACTCAGTGCAAAACAAATACCTTAACTGTAAATTATTTTGGCTCCTGATTGGCAAAAATTAATTATTGAAGTTGATTAAATTCACAAATTTATTAAATTAATCAAGATTTAATGAGACAATAAATTTACTTGAGCGTTGGGACTGAAAAGTTGAATTCAACCCGACTCTCACTATTTAGAATATCAAAGAAGAGAAAATGTTAAAAAAAATTGTGGCCTTATTTTTAGTAGCGATCGCTCTGGTAGTAACAGGTTGTGTTTCTATTGGCGGTGGACTACAAAGCTTCGTGGATACAACTGATGGTTATGAATTCCTTTATCCTAATGGTTGGCTTGAAGTTAAAGTATCTGATGGCCCGGATGTCGTATTCCATGACCTAGTTGAGGCCACTGAGAATGTTAGTGTCGTTATTAGTCCTGTAGTCGGAGACCAAACTTTGGCTGACTTGGGTACTCCGACTGAAGTAGGATATAAACTGAGCAAAAATGCCATTGCACCAGCAGACTCTGGTAGGGAAGCAGAATTAGTAAGTGCAGAGGCACGAGAATATAAAGCTAAAACATATTATCAACTAGAATATGCTGTTAAATTAGCTGATGGGAGAAAGCGTCATAACTTAGCAAGTGTAGGAGTTAGTCGAGGTAAACTTTTTACTATCAATATTTCAACTACTGAAGCACGTTGGCAAAAAGTGCATGATAAGTTTGAGCAAGTTATTAACTCTTTCTCTATATATTAGTGAGAAAATTTTATATTAGTCAGGACTAGCAATTTTTTAAGTTTCCCTATCTTAAAAAATATCATTAAATTTATAGGCGATAGTCCTGACAAATTATCAATATTTTATGGAATATTTGTTTACTTGCTTGAAAAGATGAAAACTCCAAGGTTCATATTAGCTTCATCATCATCAGCGAGACTTCGCTTGTTAGAAACTACTGATATTCATCCTATAGTTATGCCTAGTAACTTTGATGAATTAACAGTTAAATTAATAGAACCTCGAAAATTGATAGAAACATTAGCCCAAGCTAAAGTAGAAACAATCTTGAAAAGATGAAAACTCCAAGGTTCATATTAGCTTCATCATCATCAGCGAGACTTCGCTTGTTAGAAACTATTGGTATTCATCCTATAGTTATGCCTAGTAACTTTGATGAATCAACAGTTAAATTAATAGAACCTCGAAAATTGGTAGAAACATTAGCCCAAGCTAAAGCAGAAACAATAGCTAAGTCTCTAATGAAAGAAAACTTATCTGAAACACAATCAAATTTAATTTTAGGATGTGATTCAGTATTAGTTATTGATGACGAAATCTATGGTAAACCAGCTGATAATAAAGAAGCGATCGCTCGATGGCAAAAAATGCGCGGTCAAGTTGGTCAATTGTACACTGGCCATGCTTTAATCGATCTAGTTAAAAATCAAACTATCGTACTTTGTAGAATGACAAAAGTTCATTTTGCTCTGGTTAACGACCGGGAAATAGAAGCTTATGTTGCGACTGGGGAACCTTTAAAATGTGCTGGTTGTTTTGCCATAGAAGGTAAAGGTGGTTTATTTATTGAAAAAATAGAAGGTTGTCATACTAATGTAATTGGTTTAAGTCTACCATTATTGAGAGTTATGCTAAATAGTCTAGGATATCAAGTGAGTAACTTTTGGTAGATTTAGATTATAAAATATCCGATTTTTTCATCTGATAATTATTCTAAATTGAAAAGTTATAGCAAATCTATATAGTGTTTTCAATAGGGTTTGCTGAAAAAGTATTTTTAAGGAGTGGGGGAGTTGAGGATAGAGAGTAGTCACGAGAAAGGAGGAATTAATGAGAAGATAGTCGGATATATTTCTCCCTTAATTTTTCTGCTATTATTCTGGCTAAAATGCTAACTTTTTGAAGATTTTCAACGGAAAATTAGGCACTTTTTTCGACCTAAAAATGCTAAAATCTTTATCAAAAGAGTACTTTGATATTTGATAGGCAATCCCTATTTAACAAACACTCTCTAATCAAGGATAGACTTTAAACCTTAACTAATAATTATTTGATAATTTAAGAAAAATTTTTAATTTTGAGCAAGATTATAATATGTATTTTTTCCTATAGGTATGGATGAAGATATAAAACTTGAATCTTTCTAACTTCTCTTAAATTTAGTTACTTATTAGATTGAAAATTACAATAATTTTCTTCTTTTCTCCCTTCTGAATTTCTTGATTGAAATTGTTTAATTACTGTACAAATTTTCATTCCCTATTCATGTCAGGCATTTTTACAGACTAAATAATCACAATTATTACCTAACTTAACTGAGCAAAAATAATCCTTATCAAGTAAAGCTTATCAAGTAAATATGATTATTTATAGAAATATGATTATTTATAGCACTTCCCGTTGCCCATGAGGTACACCTGTAGCAGGCAAGATGCCCATACTACAAATAAAGTACATATTTAACCCTCAAAAATAAAACCCTCATTGTATCATGTCCGGATAATTAGTGATAAAAAAACTTTTCCCTTTTTCTCCTCTTCTTCTTTCTTCTTGCTTCTTTATTCCCTCCTGACTCCTGACTCCTCAGTCATTTATTTATCAGTATTCAAGCAGAAATGAGATTATACCTGATTTTGCAACACATTCACAAGCAAACCTCAAAAATAAAATTTTTTCTTTAATGCCGTTGACAAATTCTTAAATAAGAATTATTCTGATTTACAGCAGTAAAAGCTGATACAGATTGAATTGCTAAGTTACTAAATCATTCTGAGGTTAAGTTATGGTTATTGAGCGTGTTCCTGATGTAGTATTCAAAACCCGTGTCCGTGATGAATCTGTTGAAGGACCTAACCCTTTTCGTTGGCAAGACAAAACTACCCAAGAAATTTTTGGTGGCAAGCGTGTAGTATTATTTGCATTGCCTGGAGCTTTCACACCAACTTGCTCATCTACTCACTTACCTCGCTATGAAGAACTATACGATGAATTCAAAGCACAAGGAATAGACGAAATTATTTGTCTATCAGTAAACGATGCTTTCGTAATGTTCCAATGGGGTAAACAGCAAAATGCCAAAAATGTATTCCTATTACCAGATGGCAATGGAGAATTCTCTCGTAAAATGGGAATGTTAGTAGATAAGTCCAATATTGGTTTTGGTATGCGCTCCTGGCGCTATGCAATGGTTGTCAATGACTCTAAAATCGAAAAGATATTTGTTGAAGAAGGTTTTAGCGACAACTATGGTGACGATCCATTCGAGACATCTGACGCAGATACGGTATTAGCCTATCTCAAGGGTACAGAAGCACCAGCAGAAAAACCAGCTCGATTAGAGTTTGTTGGTTAGTTCAGCTATCTATAGATGAAGCTGGAACTGGCAATAATAATACTATATGTAGCAATTAAATGTGATTATTGAACTGTAGCGTCTAAAACTTAACCTAAACAATAAATTTTTGGCACTACAAGGATATTTTTACATTACATTGCTATATATAGTTTTAACCCCTCTTAAGTAAGTAACGATAACCAAAATATATTCGGCAATTACCGTTTTTTTTACTTCAGTTGATAAATAATTATGAAATTTTTCTCTATTAAAACTAAAATAAAAAAAATTATATTTTCAACTGATACATTATAGTAATATTTATTTGATTTGAATTGTATTTCCATACTCTCAAAAATGATAGTTGAAACTAGACAAAAAAGAATAGGTATTTTTGATAGTGGAATAGGAGGTATAACTGTTTTGAGAGAGCTATATAGACAGTTACCTAGTGAATCTATTCTTTACTTTGGAGATACAGCAAGATTGCCTTATGGCACAAGAACTAGCAAAGAAATTGTACAGTTTGTAGATGAAATTATAGAGTTGTTAATCAAAAGTGGAGTTAAAATGGTGTTGATGGCTTGTAATACCAGTTCAGCTCTTGCTTTAGAAGAAATTAAATCCAAATTTGATATTCCAATTCTAGGATTGATTGTACCAGGGGCAAATTATGCAGTAGAATTAGGGACAAGAATAGGTGTCATTGCTACCCCTGCAACTGCTGCTAGTAATGCCTATCGTACTGCTATTCTAGAGGCAAATTCTTCTGCTAAAGTGTGGCAAGTAAGCTGTCCCTATTTCGTACCTTTAATAGAGCAAAATCAGCTACATAACCCTTATACATATCAGATAGCAGAAGAATATTTGATGCCATTAATACAGCAAAAAATTGACACACTGGTTTATGGTTGTACTCACTATCCCTATTTAGAACCAATATTACGCTCATTTCTACCTAGAAATATTAATTTTGTAGATCCTGCTGTATCTCTAGTGAAAGTAGCTGCTAAAAAGCTAGAAATGATGAATTTACAAAATTATGAGAAAGCAAAACCAACAAAATTCGTAGTTAGCGGTTCTCCTCAAAAATTTGCTGAATTATCATTACAATGGCTTGGTTATAAACCAATTGTACAATCAGTTTCTTTATCTACAGTTTTAGACAAACCTATTTATATGGCATAGAATTTATGTTGGGGATATAAATAGAAAATTAAATGCTTAATAGAATCAGGACTTACGCAAAATACTATTTTATACGCTAGTTGTGGTGTAAGATGGGTTGGAACAAAAGTTTTACAGAGTTTTTGTGATTCAATGAAAGTGCCAATCTAGTTTGATAACTTCTCGTAAGCTTTATAGATAGATTATGGCAGTCTTATATCCGAATTGTGAAATATTTTAGGGTTATAGAGAATAGGAAACAGTAGAATTTTTATTAATGTTTTAGATCTATAGCAGTCGTCAAAGTGCTTAGGACATAAAGGAGAAACATAGCGTTGGCGGAGCAAGTGCGGCAGTTATATCCCCTCTATGAGATGGTCTAATAATTTTATACTTTTCTCTATGCTAACCCCTCTGACAGTTGCTATACTGTTGAATAATTATAAACTTACTTAAAACTTATATAAAATTTATCTAGAAAAATGTCTGAGAGAAAATTTTAGATTTTTATAGAAATACAATTCTATGGTTAGTTAAAAATTATTTCTAAACTTATACCAATTTTATGTAAGGCTGCACAGAATTATGAAATTTATTAACTTGTCTGTCTCGATCTATAGTCAACTCTAATTAAAATATTATTCTATGTAACTTTATATGAATTTGGCATTACGACACTTACACAAATGTCAAATATTTTATCATGACGTTGGCAGAAGACCCGCGCTTTCCTTTAGGAAGGGTCGGGATGAATGCCAACCCATGCTATAATACTACTACGAACCTGTTAGTAATAGGTCAAAACCGTTGAAGGCTAGATACAAGTATCGCATCTATCCAAATCAAATCCAAATAACCAAATTAAATCAGCTATTTGGTTGTTGTAGATATGTTTGGAATCAAAGTTTAGCACATTGTAATCACCTGTATGCTAATAGGGGAAAAAAACCTTCATATACTGATTTAACCAAGCAATTCATCACAAGGGCCAAGAAAGAATTGCTTTGGCTGAAAGATGTAGCTTCTACACCATTGCAGCAGTCTCTAAAGGATTTAGACCAAGCTTACAGAAATTTCTTTGATAGTTGTTCTGGAAAACGCAAAGGCATTAAAGTTAAACCTCCTAAGTTTAAAACTAGAAATTCTAGACAAGCGGCTAGATTTGTAGGAGCCAATTACAAAATTAGTCAAGATAAAATCTATCTACCAAAAGTAGGTAAGATTAAAATAGTTTGGTCTAGAGAATTACCAACAAAACCTAGTTCTGTATCTATCATTAAAGATAGTGCCGGCCGTTATTTTGCTAGCTTTGTAGTAGAAAATTCACCAGAATCATTACCAAAAACTGAAAATTATATTGGCATTGATTTAGGTATTAGTACATTTGCTACGTTAAGTAATGGTGAAAAGATTCTTGCTCCTAAACCACTTCAAAAAAATCTCAAAAAGTTAGCTAAATTTCAACGCAAGTTGGCTCGAACTGAAGTAGGCAGTAAACGCCGCCATCGATGTAGATTAAGAGTAGCTAAACTTCATGCTAAGGTTAAAGATATTCGTACAGATTTTCTACACAAGCTATCTACTGATTTAATCAGAAAGTACGACACTATTGTACTAGAAGATTTGTTTGCAAAGCATTCCGAAGGAAAGGTTTCTGGGATGATTAAAAATCGTAAGTTAGCTAAGGCTATTAATGATTTAGGTAGGAGAAAATTTAGGACTTTAACTGAGGCTAAATGCGAGAAATATGGTAAAGAATTTAGAGTCATTTCTAGATGGGAACCCACTTCTCAAAAATGCAGTTGTTGTGGATTCAAAGGAGGTAAAAAAGAATTAAATGTTAGGGAATGGACTTGTTTGAGTTGTGGCGCACACCATGACCGCGATATAAATGCCGCTGTCAATATTTTAGAAGTTGTTCAACCGAAAACCAAGGTAAAAACAGTTAAAGAAACATATTTTAGAAAATCCGATTCAGCTATCACTTTTTGATGTAGTCGCCGAGGGTCAACGGTCGATTATTTATCGGGCACGGAGCCGTCGTAAGTCTCGCTGTAAAAAGCAAGCAAACAGCAATGATGTGTCAATCCGCCTTGAGTTTGAGCAACTTCGGTTGTTTGAATAGATAGGAATCCCGCGTTGTCTCGTAGAGCAACGTCGGGAGGATGTCAATAGTTATTTGGTAGCAGAAGCAAGAAGCAAAAAGAAAAAATCTTGCGTTGTCTGAGTTTTAAGGTTTTTATCTTTCCTAACTTTTCTTCGACTACTATAATGTTTAGTACTCAAATTAATCTTAATAGTAGATAATTGATAGTTTATATATAACTATAGTATTATCTGCTGTTTTTTATTTTTTTTTATTAATGCAAATTAGTTCTTGAGTTAGCAATACCTTGTTGCCAAGATTTATTTTTTGTGATTTTTGCACCTCTTTGGGCTAATGTTAATAGTAAATATACAGTCAATACATAACCAGTTGCTAGAATGGGAATAATTATAGGAATGTGATTGTAGTCCATGGTTTTATGAGATGGCGAGGAGTATTTAGATGTAAGTATTTCCTAGCTCAAAAGCTAAGGAATTCAAAGATTAACTGAGTATTCTTTACTTAGTAATTAATTGAAATCAAGACTAAGAAAAACAATTATCATTTAATTTATTTTCAGAGCAAAATAAATTTATAGACAAAGTCTTGAACTCTTTGTATTCATAAGGTTGTAGCATTAAATAGTAATGCAAAGCAGCAGATATTTTGATTTTTCAGTTCATATATTTGAACTTTTTTTTAAGTTACCTTGATGTACTTTTAGAGAAGAGGTTATTCAGATTTGAAGTTGTTGATAATTACTGAGTACAATTGGTAAGCTGGAATACTATCAATTGATCGCAATTATATTACTTAATTAAATCATCTATCTATCTAAAATTTTAGCCTGGAGCTATGTTTTAGTAACTAATAACACATAGATTTTTATAACCTTAAGTTAACTCAATTTATGCACTTCAGTCATTGTTAAATATATCTCAGACAAACTATGCAGCTATTAAGTTATCTTCAATTATCATTAATTAGTTAGATAGAGTACCTGATAGCTTAATTGATATAACCTGCATGGTAAAAACTTTCAGGTTAATTTGGATCAAATATGATGATGACTAAATTATATGTATTCCAGCTCAGAAGTTTTTGACTATTCTCTTCACCAATAGGTAACTTTTAACTATTGAGGAATTTTTGGTCTATTTACTTTTTTAATTCAAAATGTAACTATTATCTCTTTTTACTCTAAATAGTTATATTAGATTGAGTCAACCTTTAATAGTGAAAAATTATTCTCTACTATTCCTAGCCAATCTTGATAATTAGGTAAATTGAGAGATAAATCTATAATAAGTCTAGTTCCTTACAGGATTACTCACGATTAACCTATTATAGTTAACAATTTTGAATACTTGAATTATTAAAGTTGTTACTATTAAACTAACACAGTCAGTACTATTTGTATATAGTATTTTGAGAGTTACTTAACAATTAGATACAATCTACTGTAGAAACCGACTTAATTTATCAAAAAAACAAAAAACAATTTTAAAAAAATCAACTTTACCTATATTTAAGGATGGTTGACTTAGAATAAGAATATAATATGTAAAATTTTGTTAACTTGTAGCTTTATTGGCTAATCCATGACCACTTCAACTCTCCTATTTTCACCAGTAGAAGCAGACCTAAAACTGCTAACAGATAACTTAAAACAATTAGTAGGTGCTCGTCACCCAATCCTGTACGCTGCAGCAGAACATCTATTCCGCGTTCAAGGAAAGCGAGTGAGACCAGCTATAGTCTTTTTAATTTCACGGACTACCATGCCAAATCAAGAAATTAGTCCTAAACATCGTCGTTTAGCAGAAATCACAGAAATGATCCACACTGCTAGCTTAGTTCACGACGATGTAGTAGACGAATCAGAAATTCGCCGAGGTGTCCCCACTGTTCATAGCTTATTTACCAATCGTGTTGCAGTACTGGCCGGAGATTTTCTCTTTGCTCAATCATCTTGGTATTTGGCCAATCTAGATAATCTAGAAGTAGTTAAACTACTTTCAGAAGTAATTATGGACCTTGCCGAAGGAGAAATTCAGCAAGGACTACATAAATTTGATACTGATTTATCAATAGATGCTTACTTAGAAAAGAGCTACTATAAAACAGCTTCTCTAATTGCTAATAGTTCTAAAGCCGCAGCTACTCTTAGTGGTGCCTCGCCAGAACTAGCTCAGGATATGTACTACTATGGCAGATATGTAGGTTTAGCATTTCAGATAGTAGATGACATACTAGATTTTACCAGTGCAACAGAATCTCTAGGAAAACCTGCTTGTTCAGACCTGAAAAGTGGCCACTTGACAGCACCTACGTTATATGCCTTAGCAGAAAAGCCAACTTTAGAAAAACTAATCGAAAGAGAATTAGCCCAAGATGGGGATCTAGAGGAGGCAATTCAATTGATTAAAGATAGCCACGGTATTGAAAAATCTCAGGAATTAGCTACTAAATACGCAAAAATGGGTGTTGAACATTTAAAGTCTTTACCAGATTGTGATTCTCGTGAGGCTTTGATTAATCTTACTGACTATGTTTTAAGTCGGCTGTATTAACTTTTAGTATTTTCCAATAAGTTAGTAAGAGTTAATTAATACTAGGAGTAGGATAAAACTTAAACATTGGTGATTAATTAATGCAGTTCTATTAATCTTTTGAAAGCAATCTAATCTGTCTTCAGATGAGTTTAACTTTGCTATTTCATTAATGGATAATGGATAATGGATAATTGCTTCTCCCTTTTAGGAAGAGGATTGACGCTTAAGGAAAAAAATAAATTTTTTCCCTTTGAAAGGCTTTGAAAGGGGAGGTTAATAAAGCTGAGTTATTAATTATTAATTATTAATTATTCGGTTAAATTCTATTTTCTCTATTTACTTGAGATGGTTGAACTATTAATTAATATCAGACAAGCTTTGAGGGTATTTCAATGCCTTAACTAACTATCAGCTATCAGCTATTAGCCTAAAAATTTGTGCATAGAATTAGGTGTCTATTTGTGAGCATTTTTTCAGGAGGTGCTTTTTAATTAGCTATTAGCTTTTCCTTATAGTGTTCGGCAATTGAGTTGCTGATGGCTGAGGTGCTGAGGTGCTGATTGCTATTTTAAGCAATATCCGGAGGAATTTTGCTAGAGTTGGAATTAGAGGATGCCTGATACTGTTTTAGATATATATTTATCAGCTTTTGGACATCCTCTCTTTTAACTTCTGTAGCTGTTGTTAAATTCCCAGGATGTTCAAAAAATACAAGGCTATCTAAAGGTTCAATTGCGATCATTTGGAAAAGTATGTAAACAACTGGAACAGGTTTAGTAACGACATTATCCTCTACAATAGAAGATGAAGCATCTTTTTGAGTAGGAAAAGCGTAAATAACACGTTTTTCTAATTCAGATTTATTACGATGACCAAGGGTAGTCAAAACCCAATTTTGCGTGTCAGTTTGCAAAATATAGTACTCTAAATGTTGTAATTGTTGAGCTAAAAGTTTCAAGGCAGGTGTAATTGCTTCAACAACTTCTGCTGTATTGCCATTTTGAGGTGAATTTTTAATGAGTGTTTGGATTTGTTGATCTAAGTCCATAATTTATTATTTAGTCTTTTCAGAAATTGTATGAAATCAGGGTGTATGTGTAATGAATAGAAAAAAATTATTAGTGGTTAATTTATTAATGCAATGATGGTGGAAATCTGCCAAGTTAGCGAAGAAAATTTAAAGCTCTTGCTAGATGAATTTCAGCAATCTACTCGTGCATCAAGGCAAAATTGCCAATCAGTAGCAGAGCGTATTAAACAAGAAGTAGAAAGAATTTGCATAGAAAGCAAAAGAATTCAAGCTTCGGGGGAAATAAGTAAATGGGCAAAGAACCTAGCTCAACATCGTCTGAGACAATGCCTACATTACTACAAGCTTGGTTCTAGAGAAGGAAGAATACATTTACATAGTAGTCTAAGTGCAATTGTTTATAGGTATATCACTCCTCCTCAAATACAATCAAGTTATCAGGCAAGATTAAATCTAATCGAAGACTTTTTACAACAATTTTATCTGGAAGCTTTAAATGCTTTTAGACGAGAAACTGAGCTGCCAATAATGTACACTCCCCATACATTATTAGAACTAGCAGAGTATATGGCCTTTACAGAGCGTTATGGCAAAAGACGCATACCTTTGTCTGGTGGTCGTAGTCAACAATTAATCATTCTGCGTGCTCAAACATTTTCCCATCAACAACCAAAGGAAACATCTGTAGATCTTGACCAAGCAGCGGAGGGAACAACTACTGACTCAGATAAGACATGGAATGATGGGTCTATGCAACAAGTGCGAGAAGCAATGGCCGCACGACAGGATACAGATGATGATATAGGTTCTCTGCGCCAGGTGGTAATAGAAGAACTTATGGCCTATCTGAAAGAACGTGGGCAGCAAGACTGTGCAGACTACTTTGCACTGCGTTTAGAAGACTTATCAACTGGGGAAATAGAATCTATCTTAGGCCTGACTCCCAGACAAAGGGATTATTTGCAGCAGCGCTTTAAGTATCATTTGCTCAAATTTGCCATGGGACATAGGTGGGAATTAGTTCATCAATGGTTAGAAGCAGACTTAGAGCATAATTTAGGCTTAACCCCCACAGAATGGACAGCTCTACATGACCAAATTGACGCAGAACAGAAAAGTTTGCTAGATTTGAAGCATAAAGGTCTTTCTGACGAGGCGATCGCGAAGACTTTAGGTCGTAAAGTAAACCAGGTGAAGAAGAAGTGGCACAAGTTACTCGAACTTGCCTGGGAATTACGAAATCATTCAAATTCCGGAGCGAGTGCATCAACTGATGAATAACGAAACGAATAAACAGGTGGAAACTTTCGAGGATAATTTCTTTGACTGGTTATTAGGGCCAAATTCTCAGGAAGTATCAAATGTAGGGCAAAATCAAAACAAGATTGAGAATGGAAAGGAAGAATTCAGGGTGGAAGAATTAGAGTGGGAAGATTTAGACCCACTTGATTCTGAAGAAATTGACTACCCCTACGACCACGAAAGTCAGCCACTTACACCCGGAGAAGTACCAACCGTGTATAATCGTTTCGAGACTGTATTACAAAAACGACTTAAAGCCAAGATTGAAGCTAAACCCCCACGATTTCCTTGGGAAAATAATCTGGTAAACTACGATGCTGAATATCCAGACGTAGAGGTAAATAACTGGTTTTCCCATATTAATTTGTGGGCATCACAGATGAACAATATTAAGTGGGGCAAGTTAAATATACCCTTAACGGAGACTGTCTTTGCTCAACTTTTACAATCTTGTCAGGATTTAGTACCATCTGATTTACTCCCCGGCAGTAAATTGGTTAGAGCAGTGGATAGTTTGTTCCCAAACCAATCTAAATCTTTAAATGACCTAGCTGGTTTAGTGCTTGTAGGTGGAACCCGCGATGGAGAATTGATTTCCAATCATATTACTGCTTATAACACTGCAACTCAAAAACAACAGATGTTGTTGTCTTTGCTCGCTGCCCAAGAAATTATCTCATCTTTAAGTTTGACTTGTCATTTAAATCAGTCGGTAACAAAAAGAGAATGGCAAACCGCTCTAGGGTGTCTTACCATCGAAGCTGAATATTATATTCCTGAAGATCCTTCTTCTGCGTGTTTAAAGGTTAAAGGTCAACTACCTGAAGCTGCAAGTTTCCAACTTCAAGGAAGAGGAGTTGAAGCGACTGCCCAACGTTTAGATGCGGGTACTCTATGTGTGGAGTTATTGGACCCACAACCAGATCAAACATATCAGTTAATTATTAAGTTCCTCAACTGGGAGCAATCTTTAAAGTTTGTTGTTCGCCTTCAAGAGGGAATAGGGAACAGGGAATAGGGAATAGTTTAGACTGTAGAGTAGAGGTTTTAAGTTCCATTAATATAACTTCTGACTTTTGACTTCTAAATTTTCTTGTAGGTCATTACTTTTGACTTTTGACTTTTGACTTTTGACTTGATGACGTGCCTATGCTTTCAAAGTTTTTCAATATTTATGAACGAAAATTTGTGGTTTAAAGCTTCCCCTTTTAAGAAGATAATAAAGAAAAATTTTCCCTGTTCCTCAATCCTCTCCTTTGAAAGAAGAGGCAATAATTAATAATTATTAATTATTAATTATTAATTATTGAAAAGCATCTACCAAAATTTATGTCTAATTTTTTTGGTTGGGAAGTGCGAAACCTTCCTATATTAGGACTTCTGTGGCGACAGATAGAAGCAGCACCTAAACCTGTTCCTGAAGATTCTATTCTATTGCGAGTCATGGTACAGGCGTTAGTCATAGTAGGCATTATTGCCGTTGATGTAGCCGCCGGGGTAGCAACAGACGAACTTCCTTTAACTATTTGGGCCGCTCCATTAAGTATTATAGGGGCAATTTGGAGTTGGTATAACCGCTACAAACGAAACATACCAGCTAAATTTTGTTTGGCGATCGGAATGTTATTGGCGTTAGCTGATTTTTTGGGTAGGTTAGTTACTGAGTTGAGTGATACGCGACTGGTATTGGGGGAATTCTTGATTCAACTTCAGGTCTTACATAGCTTTGACTTGCCTAGACGGAAAGACTTGGGTTATTCGATGACTATCGGGCTAATTTTGTTAGGGGTCGCAGGTACTATCAGTCAAACTTTAACTTATGGCCCAGTGTTGCTGTTGTTTATAGCGATCGCTATTCCTTGCTTGATTTTAGATTATAGGTCTAGGTTAGGTTTACAATCGAGAATCTTAGGTAAAACATCAGAAGTTAAGAAAAAACAGCAGAAAATATCTTTATTAAATGCTACTTTATCCCCCAAGCGATTAACAATATTATTATTAGTAATTATTGGATTAGGTTTAGGAATTTTTGCTCTTTTACCTAGATTACCTGGTTATCAAGTACGAACTTTTCCTGTTAGTGCCCCAATTAATTTTGATGTAGAAAATTTTGATGGGCGAACTATTACAAACCCTGGTTATATTAGTCAAGGCAGAGGGGATGGAGATGATTCTGGTGGAGGAAGTGGAACTAATCAAGAATCAGGTCCAGGAACTTTAGATAATACTTATTATTATGGATTTAATACTAAAATCAATCAAAATTTACGCGGACAATTAATTCCTCAAATTGTCATGCGGGTGAGGTCACAAGCTGAAGGTTTTTGGCGAGTATTAGCCTTTGATAAATATACAGGCGAAGGTTGGGAAATTTCTCGGAACGATAAATCCTTTACTTTAAATCGCCCTCGTTGGTCTTACCAATTTTATGTTAATTGGCCGAGGAATAGGTTTGAAAATGAAACTAGAGAAGTAATTCAAAGCTACACAATTGTTTCTCAGTTGCCGAATTTAATTCCGGCTTTATATCAAGCAAGAGAAGTATATTTCCCCACTGAAAAAATAGCAATTGACCCTGATGGTAATTTGCGTTCTCCTCTTGAACTTCGGGAAGGTTTAACATATACAGTCATTTCTGATGTTCCTTATCGAGACCGTACTATTTTAAATCAGGTAGGTACAAATTATCCAGAAAGTATTAGCAAATATTATCTACAAATTCCTCCAGAAATTGCCGAAAAGGTAAGACAAAAAACAGAGGAGATATTAGCGAACAAAAATAAAGTTGCTCAATCAAGTAATCCCATTACTTCACCTTATGAAAAGGCACTTTATTTATCCCAATATCTCAAACAAAATCCTAATTATAAACTGCAAAAAGAACCTCCATTTTTTGTTGAAGGTGAAGATTTAGTATCAGCATTTTTATTTGGTTATCAAAATAGCCCGGAAGGGGAAAAAATTATCGGCGGTTATGGCGACCATTTTTCTACTGTATTGACAATAATGTTACGTTCTATTGGCATCCCGGCAAGATTAGTAGCGGGTTATTCTCCAGGAGAATTTAATCCTTTTACTGGTTTATATGTGGTTAAAAATACAGATGCTTATATGATGACAGAGGTATATTTTCCTGGGTATGGATGGTTTGCTTTTAATCCTATTCCGGGAATGCCTTTAACTCCTCCTTCTATTGAAAAAAATGAAACTTTTAGTGCATTAATGACTTTTTGGAAGTGGGTAGCTGGTTGGTTACCTTCTCCTGTAACTGGTTTTTTAGAGAGATTTATTGATGGAATATTCGGTTGGGTATTGGGAATTATTAGTTGGTTTTTTGCTCTCTTTTCTCAAGGTTGGCAAGGCATATTTACTGGTTTAATTTTAGCTACTTCTTTGGCTTTCTTGGGTTGGTTATTGTATATATTTTGGCGAGGATGGCGTTACGGTCGGTGGTTAGCTAAGTTATCTCCAGTGGAGAGTATATATCAACAAATGTTGAGTTTGATGGCGAGTAAGGGATTAGTTAAACATCGTTTTCAGACACCTTTTGAATATACTCAAGCTATTAAGGAATATAATTCTATAAATGAAGTAGAAATAATTGAAGAAATTTCTCAAGCTTATGTGGGATGGCGTTATGGTCGTAAGGAAGTTAATTTAACTAGATTAAAAAATTTACTCCGAAGTTTAAAGCGAAGTATTAGGCGTAGGTTAAATTAAGGTAATCAGAAGAAGATGATTTAATACGAAAAAATGGCGTTGGTGAAGCGCGTGTATGATATTAATCTTAATTATTTAGGAGTCAGGAGTCAGGAGTCAGGAGTCAGGAGTCAGAAGTTAGGAGTCAGGAGGAAAGAAAGAAGAAGAAAGAATAGTAGAGGGAGAAAGTTTTTTGTTTGCGCTCTTATCCGGACAAGACATCATACTTCAAATGACCAACGCCGAAAAAACTACGATCGCTCATGTATATAGGAAGGAATGAGCTGGTTAGGAATTATGTTGATGATCGACCAAATCAGGGAAAATGTTTTTCCTACAGATGAGCTGTTCCCTACTATTACTTTACAGTGGTTTTCATTTGGGTAGACCACAGTAGGGACGTTCCATGGAAGGTCCTTACAAGGTTTTGCTTGTGAAGATGTGGTTCATCAATTTGAAAAGCGCTGTAGGGACAGGAGTTAGGGATTTTTTCGAGAAAAACACTATATATGCCATAGTGCTATAGTTTTTATCTACTATATGTAGTTCCTGACCATAAGTCCTGATGGAGTAGGGAAAGGAATGAGCTTTTCTCTACTATGATTTTAGGCACAGGAGTTAGGGATTTTTTCGAGAAAAACACTATATATGCCATAGTGCTATAGTTTTATCTACTATATGTACTTCTTTAACGTAAGTCCTGATCGAGTAGGGAAAGCAATGAGCTGCTTAAGAGTGATCCTGATGATCAATCAAATCAGGGAAAATATTTTTCCTACAGATGAGCTGTTCCCTACTATGATTTTAGGCACAGGAGTTAGGGATTTTTTTCGAGAAAAACACTATATATGCCATAGTGCTATAGTTTTTATCTACTATATATAGTTTATTCTTGGATAAATGGTATTATTAGTGATATTAAATAGGTTAAATCATATCCGCTTAATAGTGTGATATCGGGATTCTCAAATTATTGAGATACAGTTGTTTTTCTTCTTTTCTCACAGGAGTGTGCTACCAGGTGCGTCTGTCGTACCCCGAGGGTTCGCACCCCTATCCCCTGTTTCCCCAAATTACTAATCCCTACTCCCTACTCCCTACTCCTTACTCCCTAAAACAAACGAATTTTGTACCTCATGCTTCTTGGCAATGGTTATATCTAACATTTGTAATATTATTGTATCGATTCTATTGCTTTTTTTCACTGACATTATTAATTTTAAAAATGCCTAACTCTGTACCACATATTTTACAGAATTTGGCATCTATATCGTGGATAGAAAAACCACAACCACTGCATGATTTTTCTATATTTTTAGTTGTTTTTATCAGTTGTTTAATTAAATCCCCCAGTTGAGAAGGAATTAAACTAATACCTGTTAATATCATTAAAACGGTTAATAAACGACCACTTTCTGAAATAGGAATTAGATCGCCAAATCCAACAGTTGTCATTGTAACAACTGAAAAATATACAGCATCTAAAAAATTCTTAAATGATTCAGGATTTACGCGGTGCTCTACTTGATAAATTAAGCCAGAAAAGATAAAAATAATTGTAAATAAAGTAAATAATATTCTGGCAAAAATCACTCCATCTTCTGTACTAATCCGAAAAATATAAATTTTGAATTTGAGGAATCGAATTAATTTTAGAATTCGGAACCATCTGATAATTCTAATAAAACTCAGTTCTAAAAAACCTGGAAAAATAGGTAAAATTGCTAGTAAATCAATAATAGAAAAAAAACTAAAAACAAACTTGATTTTTTGATCTGCACACCAAAATCTAAGTAAATATTCAACGGCAAAAAACACTAAAATAGCATCATTGATTAGTTCTAGTATAATAAAAATATTCTCTGGAATTGGATAAGTCTCGGCAACAAAAATAGCTGAAGAAAATAAAATCAAAAATAGCAGAATAAAGTTAATAGCTTTACCGATAGGAGTTTCAATATCTTCCAAATAAAATGCTAGATTTTTTTTTGTGAGTTCAAGTAACATAATTTCTCATCTTCTGCTTGAGAGCAGTAACTATCAAACTAAATTGTCATTATAATGTTTTACAATGAATCTGCCAATGTCTCTACAAGTTAATTATGTCTGACCTAGAATCAAATTTATCTGCTCTAGTTGCCAAGGTTTCACAACTGGAAAAATAACAAGTTACTCTCAAAAAATATGTTGTTAAGTTGAAACATACTTTAGACGAGCAAATAGAAAATTTTAATCATCGACCGGAAGCACAAGATATCGAAAATTTACAGGAAAATTTTGTTGCTTTAACTCTACATTTAGATGAATTATTAGCTTTAAAGAATCCCATAAAATCGACGACGGAAACTCAAGATAAATCTCCGGATAATTGGCAAAATACTGAAGAAGATCAAAATCAATTAGTATTTGACCGTACTGATATTTATGGTGTATTAATCGAAGCATTAGAAACAGTTCAAGCACGATTAATTATTGTTTTTCCTTAGTTAAACTGTAATAGTATTGATCGACATTTACTGAAGAAATTCAAGGATTTTTTAAACCACAAATTTCAGATAGATATTGGTTGGGGATATTTAGGCGATCGCTCGAATATTGGCAAAGGTTGAAAATATAATGCTTTGGTAGATTTACAAGAATTAGAAGAAAGTTATCCTGGTCTATTTCGGTTGAAGTTGTTAGGAACTCACGAAAATTTTCTGGTGTGTGATGAGAAGTTTGCTTTTGTGGGGAGTCATAATTTTTTAGCTTCGGGCGAGGAAAGTCTGGAACGAGAAGTGGGTATTCGGACGACAGATATAAAAATTATTCAAGGATTAATTAACCGTTTTGATAATGCTGAAGTTTTGGAGGAAGCAGAAATTAATCGCAGATTTGCAGCAAGTGTGAAAAGTTTGGATGAGGTGGAATATTTGCCTGGAGTTATTGATGAAAGTGAAATGGAATTTCAGAAGATTTCGATGGTGGTAAATAAAGATGAGGAGGAAGAAGAAGAGGGATATTTGCCTGGAGTTATTGATGAGAATGAAATGGAATTTCAGGATATTTCGATGATGGTAGATGAAGATGAGGAGGAAGAAGAAAGTCAAGAACCTGTGGTTAGTGCTGAGGAATTTTTGCGTAGATATAGTGAGGGAGAACGAGATTTTACTGGGATTAATTTGTCTGGTGTTGATTTGAGTGGGAAGTCTTTTGATGATTCAAAATTAAATTTGAGTAATGCTAATTTTAATGGTGCAAATTTGAGTGGAGCAAGTTTTCAATCAGTTAATTTAACAGGTGCAAAATTTCGAGGTACTGACTTATCTAAAAGTAAGTTAAATTCGGCAAACCTAAGTGAAGCTAAGTTGATTAATACTAACCTCTGTGAAGCTGATTTAAGTTCAGCGAATCTCAGTCAAGCTAAGTTGATTAATACTGATTTAAGTAAAGCAAGAATGGTTTCTACAAATCTAGAACAGGTAAAGTTTAGAAATGTGAATCTTAGTCAAACTTATTTATGTTTGGTAAATTTTACTAAATCTAACTTGAGTGGAATTAATTTTAGCCAAGCTAAAACACCAAACAAAAGCAACTTCAGTGGTGCAAATCTCACAAAAGCAAATTTTAGTGGCTTATTTTTAAGGAATACAGATTTTACGAATGTAAATTTGGGTCAAACTGATTTAAGTAAAGCTAATTTGTTAAACGCAAACCTTAAAGGAGCAAACGTACAAATGGTAAAAATTAACCAAGCACTTTGTAGCGAAGCAACTGTTTTTCCTGAAGGGTTTAATTATACTAAATTGGGTGTTTATTTTCTTGCTCCTAATGTTTCATTAAGAGGAGTAAATTTATCAGGCACTGATTTAAGGGGAGTCAATTTGAGTGGAGCAGATTTAAGAGAAGCAAATCTAGACGGAGCAATATTAGATAAAACTGATTTAAGATATGCAAATTTGAGTGGAGCAAGTTTAAGAGATGCAAATTTGCGAGAAGCTAAACTAAATGCAACAGAGTTAACAAAAGCTGACCTTCGTAATGCAAATCTTAATAGTGCAAAACTCAGAGGAGCTAACTTAATTTCAGCAGACTTACGAGCAGTTATAACATATTCTACTGATTTATCTGGTGCAAATTTAACTGATGCTAAACTAGGTGGAGAATTATTGGAAAAAGCTAACCTAAAAGGCGCAATAATGCCAGACGGTTCAACCCACGAATAATATAAATAGTAGGTTGGGTTGACAGAGGAAACCCAACTAAAAAGTTTGGTCGCCCTTCATAGTAATGTATCAAATCCGGTACATCAGTGTAATTGGCGTTGCACAGTGACGAATGATTCTAGATTTTGGATGCCTGAATTTGGAATTGGGGAATTACTAAAATGATTAGTTAATGGTTTTTTTAGTCAAGGTCCGAGCCAATTTTTGGCAGCATCATTCCATAATGTGCAACCCCGTGTAATTAGATAAAGAGGGTGGGAAGTTTGAAGAGATGGGTAGATAAAGAAAGATGTGGCAATGGCGCATCAGTTGGAAAATTTTTTTATACCGAACCCGAGCGGACTTGATATTAGAAATATTATAGACAGAACTTACGCATTTTTCCAACAAAAACACTACATATACCATAGTGCTATAGTTTTTATCTACTATATGTAGTGCTTTTGCTTAAGTCCTGATAGAAATATTACAGCAGTCGCCATTATTATTAGGACATTCTCGCTCCTCTCAAATGGACAAATTTATTCCGTACTGCAAGTTTAACTTTAGACTTCAGATAGATGGAAATGCTCAACACCTTTAAGGGAGCAAGATGCTCCCACTCTCATGCTCCATAACCAAAATAATTACAATACACTACTACCAAAAATGTATCTATATACTTTTTTCTCTTCTCCTGACTCCTGACCAAAAAGTAAGGTAAATAGCTTCCCCTTTTAAGGGCAGGGCTAATTCATTGTCGCCAGAGAAAAATATTGAGGAGTACAAGTTTGGCCATATTCTCAAGTATTTCATGGTTTTTTCCCGAAATGATCACTCTTAAACAGAAAAAATTGTTACGGAGTCAGTCGCGATCGCAAACAACCAGGAGGAGTACAAGTTTGGCCATATTCTCAAGTATTTCATGGTTTTTTCCCGAAATTATCACTCTTAAACGGCTTTGTTGCATGAAAGTAGCGATCGCAAACACCAGAACGATTGAAATGGAAAACTAGCTCAGAGCAAGGGTCTTGTCTGAACCCATTTCAATTCGAGGGCGACTTCAGTTCTGGATTTACAACAGCAGAAAAATCTGCTCCAAATCGTGAGCAATGGTACGAATAGCAGTAGTGAGGGAAGAATAGCCATGAAGGCGACAGATAGCGATCGCCAACTGACGAATCACAGAAAAATTAGCTGCAGCTTGAGAGTGCCGAATTAGACTCTTGTCCTCTCCAAACACTACATCTTTAACCCAATGTAGTCGATTCTCAATTCCCCAATGTCCCTGAATTCCTACTGCAAATTCTGCAGCACTCAACTCTAGACTACTAATGTAGTAAGCTGTTTGATCATAATCAACACCTGCTCGTTTACCCTGACGCTCTACTTTAATCAAAGACTTAATTCCCTCCCACTCAGAGCTAATTCCCAACAGATGATTAAACACAGATACTGTTCTACAAACCAAAGGATTTCTGCATTTGTCTTATGATATATCAATACTACTTGGTTGTGTTTGTTTAGTCGTTAGTTGTACCTGTTGGTACAATTTTTTTTGATTACCTTTGAGTGCTACCCTTGTAATGATTGTCACTGTCAATGATTAACTTGACTGTTTTTTTTGACCATGTAAGGCATCACAAGTAAAAACCACTCCTTTGAGGTTTAAGCTAGTCAATATGCTTTGGACAACAGCAATTTCACTACTTTCTTGATTGTGAAATTGCTCTACAGGTACAGGTACTCCTTGACAATTACTGAACACAGAAACAACATTGACAAAGTTTTGGTAAGAACTATTACAATCACTCACAGTAGACCTAATACTCTTACCATCTACTGCTAACCATTCGGCCTCTTGAATTGTGATTTGCTGTTTAGCCCATTGATTGAATACTTGAGCCAACTGAGCAAAATCAATTCTGGTCATCATTCGCCGAAATGTAGAATCAGAAGGAAAACTCAAAGGTGATAGCTCTAGTTGTTGGTGTAAGGCCAGGTGATGACGACGAGGAAAATCTTCTAGGGCACAATAGGAGAAACAACCGCTCATTGTACCCATAATTACTAACAGTAATACTAACCATAATGGATAACGTCTCCCTCTGGCAGCTCGAAAATCTGGTAACAGGGCCAAGATTTGTAACAAGTTCATTTCTATCTAAGCCCTAAATAGAGAATATTTGGCTTCACTCAATACTTGACACCAATCATTGTACTCCTCAATATTTTTCTAAGCGTGACAATGAATTAGCCCTGCCTTGGAAAGGGGATGAAAAAGCGGTCGTTAGCGCAGCTTCCCGTAGGGTGGGATGGCTCAGAAACCTGCGCCATATCCAATCGACCAAGAGAAAATCAACTTCAGTATTTTCGTAGCCTCCCTATTCCATGAGGTACTGATAACTGATAACTAATAACTGATAACTGAAATGACTTCTGACTTCATAACAACCCTCCTCGCTGAATTCTCTGCTGTTGTATAGTCTCCTTCTTAGCAAAAGCAGCATCTAGTTGATCCAATAACTTCCCAATCTTTTCCTTTGCCTCCTTGCTAGTCTGAGGTTGCCTATTTAACCAGGACATTGCCCTTCTTCGCCCCTTTTGACTTGCCACAATTAAAGCACCCCAAGCAATAGCATTAGTTTCAGCTTGATTTACCCTTAAAGCAGCATCAACTCGGTTGCGCAGACGACCAGTATCATTTTGCAGTAATTTACCAATCTCATAAGTGCTGCTCAAATTATTTTCAAACACACTTAGACTTTCTTGCCAACGACCATCAATTAAACCAGCCAAAACTTTTTGACTTGGACTTGCCCAAGAAGCGATCGCCTGAGCTTCTGTAATCTTGGCATGAAATTTAATTAAATCAAATTGAGCTTGTGCTTTTTCAGGCCATTGAGATTCATCCATTAAATTCTTTCGCAAAGGTTGAATTAAAGCAAAAGCACCAGACCATAAACCATTACGAGCTAATCTCAAGGTATCTTTATAATAGCTATCTGCAATAGGAATTTCGTCAAGAGAAATTTTCTCTAACTCAATCGGATTAAGTATAAACTTTCGTGGTTGAATCCAATAAATATCAAAATCAGGATCTAATCCCACAGTTTGCTCAACCACCAACTCTGGATCTCCTCCTCCAGTCATTTCCTGCCAGATGGGAGCTTGACCAGCAGCACTTTTCCATTCCAACATTGAACTCAAGTAATTTTTTTTGGGGTTGTAATTGACAATTTGTCCATAAGGAATAGTCTTATTATTTTGTAATCTTTGACCACTGACAGTAAACCAAACTCCAGCAGTGGGAACTTTGCCTTGAAAACGACGTACTGTTGTTACAGGTAAAGGTTGATTTGAGCCTTGGGGAGCAGAGACAGACTCAATAACAGATGAAATGACAAAAGATTCAGCAGGACCTTGGAGTGGTAAAGTATTAACTAATCGAAAATATGGTTTACTGCCTTCTCTTTGGTTAACAGATAAAACTGACTGATAGACTCGCAACTCTACTAATTCCCGACAAGGAGTTTCACAGGGCAAAGAAGCTCTTGAATCAATTTGCTTCATTACTGGCACTAATACATCTAAAACAGAATCTGCTGTTGTACTAGGAAGAGAAAAAGTTTCTCCAGTACTAAATCCTCCCTCTTTGATACTACCTTTAATTTGTTCAAGAGTTTGCAAAGATTTATTCCCGGATATATAAAATTGAGTCCACTGTGGTAATGATTGATTAAACCAGACTATAGCATTCGGATCGGAAATTAACTTTACACTAATCCATGCCCCCATTGCCATCAAACCAGAGCCACCAAATAATAAACTTACCCCTGCCCATTCAACAATCCATTTTTTCCAAGGTAAGGATTTTAAAGAAAACTTTTGAGATTTAGATAATTTCCTCTGATGCCTAGATTTAGGGACAGAAGTTATCCGGCTAATTTGTAGAGTTTTCTTACTTCTAGGATAATAAGATTTCTGAGCTGTTTTAGCAACTTTGGGAAACTTAGCTTGATTGTAACTGGCTTTGGAACCTTGAATCTTCCTTTTCATCATCCTAGCAATACCTGCTCATAGCGCTGACCTTGAACTTCCCAAGTATACTCCGTTTCTATCAGCGATCGCCCATTTTCTGACAACGTTTGTCTCAACTGCCCATCCTCAAATAAGCGACTAATGGCCTCTACATACTCTGCTACTTGATTTGCTCTTAATGCTTTTAGTGGTGTATTTGCACCATCAACTGCTAGACCTTCTAAACCACGGTCACTGGCCACAACAGGCGTACCTGCTGCCATTGCTTCTAAAGTTTTATTTTTAATTCCAAAACCAGTACGCATCGGAATCACACAAACAGTCGCTTGATGTAAATATTCTGCCATTGAAGGTACGCGACCTGTAACTTTTACTCCTGGGCGAGTTGAAAGTTCCTGCACTTCTGGTACTGGTCTTGCCCCTACCAGAGCTAAAGTTGTATCAGGATAACGTTTTTGTACTTCTGGTAATATTTCCAAAGTCAGAAAGCGAACCGCATCAATATTAGGAAAATTATCCATAGCTCCCACAAAAATTAATTGATGTCCCCCTGGGTCCTTACTTCGATAGGGAAACTGAGTAAAATCTACTCCATTCGGAATAACTGATATTTGACTATTGGGGTTAAACTCTTGCAGTTGTTTCCCATCTTCCTCAGTTGTTGCGACTATACAGGAAAATTTTGAACAGTAGCGTTTTTCATAACGAAGCAGTAAGGGAAGATTCAATCTATCTCGCAATGGTTTTTCTGCTGTACCAGTTTCTAACTGTTGCTTACAAGTACCATAAACCGAACTATGGACATTAACTAGAGTTTTTAGTTGTTGTTGCCATTGAGGGCGAATATAAATTTCATTCACACAATGTTCACAAGTAATGGCCTCACATTTACCTGCTGCCACAAACTCATCCACCCAATTTTGCATTGTTGGCGAATATATTGAAAGAACACTTGGTGGAGTACCTTCAATCAGAAAATTACTAAAACGTCTTAGTTTTACTAATGTTCCTTTTGTTGGTTCTTGGGGGCGCGGAAATACGGCCAACTCTTCTACATAAGATCGCAATGAATCTATTTCTGAATCATTGACATCTGGAGACAGTTGTGTTAATAAAGTAACAGAATGTTTTTGACTCAAATATTTGAGTAGATTAAAAGTTCTAACTTGCGTACCACCTCGACTGGGAGGATAAGGAAAGGTGGAGGAAAGCATTAAGATTTGCATAAAGTTTGTAAGTTCCCCTAGATTTTTCTTTATATACAGGTAATTTATTATATTTAATGGCAATATTATATAGCGTTTCCCAAGCTAATGAGGTACAGTTGTTTTTCTTCTTTATCGATTCCTACGGAACGAGAATTACTACTCCCTACTCCCTACTCCCTAAAACCAAGGAATTTTGTACCTGCCACTTTTTGGGAATTACTATATTATTAATTTTAGTTAGATTTTGAATATTTTAATTTTACAAATAGATTTTATGGTGGAAAAGTCAAATATAGTTAAAGCATTAAAAAAACCAAATCTAGCCTTGAAGAAAGGTAAGCGTTTTTTAGCACATAATCTGGAAGATGTTATCAGAATTATTACCCAACAACACAAACTTTCAGAAATAGTTAATCAAAAGGAAATTCGAGTGGCAGGTATGAAACGCAGTGGGAATCATGCCATTATTAACTGGGTGAAAAGTCAACAGAATGGTGATGTAGGATTTATTAATAATGTATTAGCTAATCAAAACCCCTATCGGTACAAGTATGAAAATCTACGAGATAAATTTCCAGAACATAAATGGGCAATAGAACATAACCGCCAACAAGCTAAAGGAAATTTTATTAAAAGAGATTGTTTGATTTACAGCTATGAAGATTTTCCCCTGGAGCAGATAGCAAATGATAAATTTGAACGTAACCACGATATATACTTAGGAAAAAGTGCTACTAGGTACGATCTACTTATTATTAGAGACCCTTTTAATCTGCTTGCAAGTAGACTAAAGATATCTTCTAAGGTGGCATATTTTTTATCAGTAAATTCTCCGAATAAAACCATGATTGATTTGTGGCTAGATTATGCAAAAGAATATTTAGGAGAAACAAATTATCTCAAGCACAACAAAGTTTGTGTCAATTTATAATCAATGGTTTGCTGATGTTGAATATCGGCGAAATATTGCGGATAAACTCCAAATGGAATTTTCTGATGCAGGAATTGATATGGTAACGAGTTTTGGTGGAGGTAGTTCATTTGAAGGAAAAGAATTTGATGGCAAAGCAACATCAATGGATGTCTTAAACCGATGGCGAAAAGTAGTCGATAATCCTCAATACAAGAAGTTTTTTAATCGGGAAATATTTGAATATTCAGAGCGAATATTTGGTCATATTCCCGGCACAGAATCTTTAATGAATTAAGTAACAATCAGCCAAAAAAATTACCATTAGTTATCATTCAAGACCAGGTTAATTATCTATTAAAATTATTTCATCAAATATATAATTTATTATGACAAAAGTTAGCGTTTGTATTCCCACTTATAACCGAGCTAATTTGCTTCCTTATGCAGTAAATAGTGTTTTGAACCAAACTTATGATGATTTTGAATTAATCATAACTGATGATGGCTCAAAAGATAATACTGCTGAAGTAGTTAGTCAGTGGAATGACTCTAGAATTCACTATATTCAGCATCCTCAAAATATTGGACGTAGTAAAAATATGCGTTCTGGTTTTGATGCTGCTACAGGAGATTATTTTATCAAATTTGATGATGATGATGCCTTGACTCCAGAATTTTTAGAGAAAACTGTGGCAGTATTAGATGAGATGCAAAATGTAGATTTTGTCTGTACAAGTCATTGGGTTATTAATGAAAAAAGTGAACGGGAAGAAGTTGCCACGAGAGAAAATGCAGCTAAGTGGGGAAAGGATAAGTTGGAGCAAGGAATTATCCCTAACTTACTTAAAGAAACATTTCAATACCAAAGTTTGCAGGTGGGTTCAACTTTGTTTCGTCGTTCTTGCCTACAAGAAGTTGATTATATGCGGCCTGAAGCAGATGGATGTGAAGACTTTGATTTGCTGGTCAGATTAGCAGTAATCGGAAAAGTTGGATATTTTATTCCAGAATATCTCATGGAATATCGTTTTCATAACCGTCAAACCAGTTTAAAACAAGATATTCACTTTTTATCTGCTAAAACTTTCTGTATTAATAGTTATAAATTTGATGATCAGAAGTTGGAAAAATCACGTTTATTTAAGTTAGCAGATACGAAACAGAATCTAGGAATTAGATTAATTGAAAAGGGTGAAAGTGTTAAAGGGAGAAAATTATTACAAGAATCAAGCCAAATACTAGGAACTTCGTTCAAGACTAGATTTGCTTTAGTATTATCTTACCTACCCCTAAATTTACGACAATTTGCTTTGCAAAGTTTTAGGAAATTTCGTCCTCAAGACTATGCAGACCGAGTTAGAAAAGCAACTACTTAAGTTGGAAATAACTGGTAGAATTTTTTAGTGGCGTTGGTAAATGGAAAGATGAACTGAGTAATCTACTCATAGGATGGGTAGGGCAAAATGGAATATGTAGATAGTGCTGGAGCTAAAGTTAGCCTATGCAATGCCCAGAGTGTGCTAGTAAACATATCCGCAAAAATGGTCATCGAGGAGACAAGCAAAATTATCTATTGTTAGATGTGGTCGCCAGTTTATAGAAGTCTATAACAAACCTGGATATAGCCTGGATACCAAAGCTTTATGAAGAGAAATTTATGTCAATGGTATGGGGTTCCAGGGGATTAGCTGAGTTACTGGGGTTGCCCATGGCACAATTATTAATTGGGTCAGACAGGTAGGAAAACTTTTACCTGATATTTATGACTCAGAAGTAATCCCAGAAGTTGGAGAATTGGATGAGTTACAAACTTTTGTCTCAAAAAAAAAATCAAGTTTGGATTTGGACAGTGGTAGACCATTTTCGGCCAGGGATTCTCGGTTGGGTCATCAGAAACCGTAGTGCTGAAACTTTTATTTGGCTCTGGCAAGCGATTGCTAACGCTTGTTGGCAATGCTATTTCTGGGTCAGTGATGGGAATCCTGTTTATAAAGTCTTTATTCCTGAGCAAGACCAAATTATCAGTAAGACCTAAATGAGGAGGGTGGAAGGAGAAAATACTAGTTTACGGCACTACCCCCGCTCGACTGCACCAGAAAACATTGTGCTACTCCTTTCTCTGTAGGGATGCTGAAGCATTCCATAAGACTTTTAATTCATTATCTCAAGTTTGGAGATGTAACTGTTCCTGCCTGATTTATCTTTGAATTTACCAACGCCTTTTTAGCGATCGCCACTCGATCAATTTTCCTACAAGATGATGATTACTCAATATTGGCTTGGCAATGATACAGGCCATTTTTTTGCCCAAGTCCTGTTATATCAAATCCGGTTGAATACTTATCATATATTTGGGGGTGGGGAGTAGGGGAGTAGGGGAGATTGAACTACTCCCTTCCCCCTAGAAGATTACCTAAAAACCCAGACAAATATGCTACACTGATAACACAAAGATGATCTGCACAGAAATCTATGAAAAACAAAACTTTGCAGTTAGGTTATCGCCAACTAGATGGAGAGTTATGGCCTAAACTATACTACAAAAACCAAAAGCAGTACATCATAGCAAGATGATTAGGGATTCAATATTTGTATGAAGGAAGAAGCAGAAAAGAGGTAGCAGAATTATGAGGTTGTACTGATCAAACATTAACAACATGGATAGATAAATATATTGAAAATGGACTATTGGGATTGACTGTATCAATAAAACACAAAATCAAGTTTAGACTGAGGGAAGAACAAAAACAACAAGTGAAGGAAATGCTGTTGCCCTCACAACCAAGAGTTCATGGGGTAGATAGAAATATTTGCACAGGAAAAATCATCTGTAGTGTGATTCAAAAAAAATGGGGAGTAGAATTAAAAAATAGCAGAATATATGTATGAAATTTTAGCAGAGCTTCATTGATCACATCAGAAGGCACATAGAGATAATGAAAATGCAGATAAAGATCAGCAAAGAGAATTTGTAGATACTTTAAACAAAACTGGAATCGTTAGAAAATAGGCAAAAAATAGTATTTTTTGATGAATTTGCTGTATATGACCGTCCCAGTATATTTTCTGATTGGGCAGAAAAAAATACTCGACCTCAAATCAAAAGTAATCAACGAAGAAAGGGTCAAAAAATCAATAGACATCTCCGGAAATAGTCGAACACTTACTATAACTATCTTTGAGGAAGCGTTATAGCTGCCGCACTTGCTCCGCCAACGCAAATGCTAATAGAAGTTAATTTTCACGGTCAACTCAGTTTTATAGATACTTACTATTCAAAACTAGCTCAATAATAGTCAGATCAATTATTGAATTGATATCTCTATCAAGGTTGGTTTAATACTACAAAATAAATGTACCTATTCGTCATCGCGCCCAGGCCACAAATAGTCTTAATTATTTGCACATATTTCTCAGGATTTAGTCT
>NZ_JAAHGM010000048.1:0-54486 GCF_010692625.1 Okeania sp. SIO2C2 | reverse complement strand
TCTATCAGTAAAAGGATCGATGAAGCCATCATCGATCGCTCGGCGAAATTCTACAAAGTCTCTTGGATCTTGTAGCAATCCTGTGTTGGGGTTATGGATTAAACCTTTGGTAAAGGACATGAAATACTGATCACCTGCGTAGCGCTCTTCGTCCCCATTAGCTTGATGGGTTGGATGTTGGCGACTTCTTGCTAATTCAGCGGCCTCAACGCGAACGGAATAAGATTTTTGACGACGCTCGTTCATAAAATTCTCCTATTTTTGATTAATTTTAGGATTGTGTGCAAAACAGGGACGAGACTTGGTAAGTTATCATCATAATTAAGTGGTATACTCGTCTATTATGTAGACGATGGAAAGCAAAGATTTATGACTTTTTTGAGTTAGATACCGTTCTACTAAACTTACCCAAACTTACCCATGCGTGATTGCATAAGCTTTGGAGCTAGCTTCCTGTTTTCCTACGGAATGCTGCGCAAACACTGAAGACCACTGACCGCAGTCTGCAACTTATCTTCTCCACAGGCTTCAAATCGCTTGGAACTCAAGCTACTTATTCACATAGTTTTCTAGGTTAACTGCTGCATTCAAGTCTCTGTCTGCAGTCAAACCACAGTGGCTGCATTCATACGTCCTTGCACTCAATGGCATTTTCTGTTTTTCCCCGCACTCAGAGCATATTTGAGAACTTGGATAAAATCTATCTGCTATTACTAACTCGCTTCCATACCACTCACATTTGTATGTAAGTTGACGTCTGAACTCATAAAAACCACAGTCTGCTATCGCACTTGCTAGTTTGTGGTTTTTGAGCATTCCACTTACATTCAAATCTTCTATCACTATGGTGCTGTGATTTTTAGCTAACCATGTTGTTCGTTTATGTAGTGCATCTGCTCTGATATCAGCTACTTTTTTATGAGCTTCGGCTAGTCTTTTTACAGCTTTAGCTCTGTTTTTGGAGCCAATCTTCTTTTTGCTGACACGCCGTTGATAACGAGTTAGTCGTTTTTTGGCTTGCTTATACGCTTTAACATTAGAAAATTTTCTTCCATCGCTACAAGTTGCTAGAGCATTTATACCAACATCTACACCGATAATATCTCCTTGTTTTGGGTTAGGGTTTGGTTGATGATCATACTTAAAACTAATGTACCAATTACCTGCACGTTTGGAGATTCTCACGTTTTTTACTCTGCAATTCGGTAATATTTCGTATGTTTTTACTATTCCTATCCTTGGTAGCTTGATATAGTTGCCTTGAATAATTTTAAGACTTCCTTCTAAATATAAACTGTCTTTTTTCCCTTTTTTCTTAAACTTAGGGAATCCACATTTGGGAATAGTTAAAAACTTTTTAAATGCCCTCTCTAAATCTCTTAATGCTTGTTGAGGAGCGCACTTTGAAACTTCATAATACCAGGGATTTTGACTTTTGACTTCCCTGACCAAACGTTTATGTAAAGTGATAGCACTCAGTGGTTTCTTGGTTGATTGGTATTCAGTAATGCAAGTCGCTAATCCCCAGTTATAGGCATGACGAGCCACACCTGCGTGTTTGGCAAGTAGTGTTTTTTGCTTATTATTAACTTTTAATTTAGTCTTAATTGATTGCATTTCAATTGATTGGCCACCTCTTTTAATAGTTTAATAAGTTAGACATAAATCTAGTATATCACAGAGTATTTGTCTATTTATGTAAAACTTTGTCCAATTATTTTAATACTGTTGATAGCCCTTAATTTCTAGCTTGATCGAGTAAGGTAGTGATCGCTCCTCGTCTTACAATGGATGACTATTGCAATGCACCTGCACCTATTATATTTTACTCGATATAATTTTTTGGTACTTCTTTACAAAAAGAAACAAAAATTGCCCAACTTCTTACTTCTATTAAGTCGGCGTTGGCGGAGCAAGTGCGGCAGCTATATCGCTCCCCCACTAACCTTAGTTTTAAACATAAAGTAGGGATATTGCATACAACGTCCCTACTGTGAATGTCTGATTAATTTATGAATTGCATATCTATGATGCAATTGAGAAGTAAATAAATTATTTATGTTGGCTGCTCAAGAACTTTAAAATATTCTAGTTCAAACCCTTAAGTCGGCGTTGGCGGAGCAAGTGCGGCAGCTATATCGCTCTCCCACGAACCTTAGTATTAAACATAAAGTAGGGATATTACATACAACGTCCCTACTCTGAATGTCTTCTTAATTTATCAGGACTTACGCAAAGACACTATATATAATAGCGCATGGTAAATAGAACGATTGCTGACGCCAAGCTCCGCTAACGCTGAAAAAAAAATCAAGCGCGATCGCGTCAAGACAATTTCCATAGTTAAAACAAAGGTAAAAAACCTCTATCAAATCAAAATAGCCCTGAATTTTATTGTAGGCTTATTCAGCTCTTGGAGCAGGTAATCTGAGAGTAATTAATGTTTGACTTGAGCAATAGTTTTTCCTATTTTCACTGCTAATCTTTTGACAAAATTCCAGACTAACATTCCACAAGCAATATGATTTATTTGAATTTTTCTCAGATGCTCAAAAATCTGGTTCACTTCATCCAAAGCTAGAAGTATGGGCGAATCAATTGAATCTAGTAAATAGTCCTGGAAGTAGAGAGAGCAGTTAATTTTACACCCAATGTCTTCATCCCAATAATCATCTAACCTTGATTCTATGTTTAGTTGGCGACTGATATTAACACAAAACCAGCGTAAAAACCTATTAATATTACTAAAAATATCTTGGTCTACCTGTTGTAAGTCCAAGTTAACAACGTGATAATCTAAAAAATGTTTTGCATAGTCCATAACACGCAGCAGCAGGGAGGTTTTGCCCATTTCTTGTGGCGCTTTTATCCTTACCAAAGCCCCCGAATTCTCAATTTCTGCATATACTTGCTTCTCAATATCAGATCGTTGTATATAAAATGGGGAATCTAGAGATATGGCTCCACTAGGAAATCTTGGTGACATCACTTGCCTAATATTAGTACACAGTGTTGTAGCATTTTTGTTGGCAATGGTTTTTTTTGATGTTGCTTTTGAGGTAAAATATGTTTCAAGCTTTGCCCGACAATTTTTTTTGGTTACCTTCTGACCTACAACATCAGAAATTCGTCTCAATAGCTGAGGAGCTACAACATTGCTCAGATAACCTGGACTATAACCAGCCTCTTCAGCTACTAGATTATAGGTTTTATAATTCCAGATGCCTTGGATAATTATCCTTTCTATATTATTTAGAGGAGGACAATCAATTTCGAGTAGCTTGCGGTTTATAGCTTTGAGAACAAAATTTAAGTTGATAGGGTATGAATTTTCCTCTTTCTCCATATATTAGCTATTATTAAGTATAAATAGTATTTTATGCAATCATATCCTTTTTTTTTGGCAATAGAAAATAAATCATACCAATTTTATCAAATATTGCTACATTTATGGAAGAGTGGTGCGACCCCGCGTCGGCATCTGTAGAGGTATAGCGCTACGGGCAACTTAGAAGTTATATCATGTCCGGATAAGAGCGTGATCAAAAAAAAAATTCTCCTTCTCATCCTCTTCAGTCTGCAACTTAATCTTCTCCACAGGCTTAAATTCGCTTGAAACTCAAGCTACTGATACGGCTTTGTTGCATCGTGGTTATAACTAAATCTCAAACCGCTTCTAAATCTCAAACCGCTTCTGTTTCTCAGGAAGTTTTGAGCGTCTTCATAAAGACATCAGAAGTCTGATTTGAAGAGGTTGATGCTCCCACAGATGCAGAAGTTCGCATTGGTTTCCAACAAGGTGATGGGTCTTGGTCTTATCTGGGAACTGATGTGCTGAATATTCCTTTAAACCAAAGAACTATGAATTTTGGTTGGCCTTTAGCTGATGATGGCTATGGTAAGGAAACTGCACTTCACGAAGTGGGACATACACTAGCATTACCACACGAGCATCAAAATCCTAAAGCAGGTATTCAGTGGAAAGAAGATGCAGTCAGAGCTTCTTTAAGTAGACTTCCGAACAATTGGTCGTTAGAAACGATAGAATATAATATTTTGCGTAAAGTAGCAACAAATGAAGTTGCAGGGTCTGAGTGGGACCCAAACTCAATTATGCACTATCAGTTCCAAGCAGAATTGATCGATAGTCCTGGATCCTATAATCAACAAGGAATTTTTCCAGAACCTGGTTTGTCACAAAAGGATAAGGACTGGATGCAAAAGTTTTATCCTGTGCTGGAATCAAACGATTAAATTGAGCTTAAACCTTTTATTTCAGTGCCATTGGTTTTATCCCCTGGAGAACAGGTTAATTTTATTGTGAAGCCAAAAATTTCGCGAGATTACAAGTTTCAAACTTTTGGTGAAGCAGACACTGTAATGGTTTTGTTTGAGGAAGAGAATGGCGACCCAAGGTATTTGAATGGAGATGATGATAGTGGTACTGAATATAATGCTTTCATTACTCACAAATTGTTGAGAGGTCGTACTTATATTCTCAGAGTTCGTTTGTATTTTCCTGGTTTAAGTGGTGAAACTGCTGTAATGATGTGGTAGAAATGAAATAGTGTAGTATTGCGCGATCAATTTAACTTCTGTAGTAACTTAAGTTAGTTAGAAGCGATGGATCTACTTGAGTCAAAAAACTCTCATCAGAATAATGGCGATCGCTTCAGATCAAATCCGGTAGGATTGGTGTCATTAGACTCATAGTGTGGGAACCCACCCCTAATATCAAATTAATAAATATTTGCTACAAATAGCTAGGATATTTCGTAAGGAGTCAACCCACCCGCGCTCCCCTCCCAGGAGGGTAACTCAGGAGGACTGAGTCACACGGGAATAGCTTCAATACCATTTTTCAGGTCGCAAATCATTCTTTTGTCTTGGTGCGCTACCAGGTGCGACTAGCGTCGTCGCGGGGTCCCACCGCTCTCTTGGTCGATGGTCGGTCAGCTCCGAGACCCGAAGAGTGCAGATCCGCTCCGAACGGCGCCATCCCACCCTACGGGAAGCTCCGAAGATCGACCACTTTGTCAAAGGACATATCCTGCATTTGTCTTTTTATTCCTGTTACTATTCGAACACATTCTTTTTTCACCCTTGGTATAACCCCTCCCAGGAGGGGAAGATGGGGAGATGGGGAGATCAAGAAAGATTTGGCAATGGCGCTGTAATGGAACATTTTTTTAGACCGAAACCGAGGGGATTTGATATCACTCCAGATTTTGTTAAGATAGAAAAGAAAAATGATATTCTGCTAATAGATATCTCCGAAAAAGAATGTAGGGACATTCCATGTAACGCCCCGACAAGGATTTCAGAAAAGGTTGATGTAATTTATGGAGATTTCTAATGATTTGATAGTTAATTACAGTATTAATAAGCTATCAGCTTTCAGCCTTGAGTATCAATCCTATAACTTAAGTTTACTGGTTTAAAGATGACTACTGAAAATTATTTAAAAGGAGTAAAATATGGGTTTAATTAGTGGCCTACTCGGAAATGCTGCCGAAGTTAATATTGATTCCAAAAAACTAGATAAGTTATTCAACGATATTTTAGTAGATGGAGAACAAATTGAAAAAGCTTACCAAATTATTCGCGATATGTTTGTGTTTACTAATAAGCGTTTAATTTTGGTAGATAAACAAGGAGTAACAGGACATAAAATTGAGTTTCTTTCTATTCCCTATTCAAAAATTACCAAGTTTTCTAAAGAAAGTGCAGGACATTTTGACTTAGATGCAGAGTTAAAGATTTGGGTAGGTAGTGAATCAGAACCAATTAGTCATGAATTTAATCGTTCCGTGAATATTAACGAAGTCTATTCTGTATTAAGTAAGTATGTTTTGAAGTAAATTATTGAAGAAGGTGGTAGGTTTTTAGTTCAATTTTATAGCAGAAGGAAGAAGTAAGAAGGAAGAAGGCGTTTAGTGATCTAGGACAAAGGGTTGATTATTAATATTCTGTTGTTTTAGATATTCTATAGCAATCCTATTTTATTCGTGTCAAAAATCTTACTGCTTTTTAGGGAACACTTAACTGGGGACAGGGAACAGGTAAGAGTTTCAGTTTTTTTATTTACTTTTTGATTTGTCACGACCTATTTAGGATTGCTATATAATACCAATTTCATAAAATATTGCTACAGTCTCGACTTGAATACTTATACTTTGGTGGAAGTAAAGCAGAGGGCAGTTATGCTACTATGCTAAAGGATTTCTTTCAATTGAAACTTAATTCTATACACGCTCCGATGCTACCGGACATGATATCAAGAGCACTAATGGCAGTTACTATATTGGATATTCAAGCTCAATCAATTGTGGAAACCTCTCGTGATGGTAGAGTTTTCAAGCCAATTTAGGAGAATGGTGCTGGGAAAAATCGCCTTCTTACACCGCTCCACCCACTATCTTTGAAACATAGTGAAGATAATTAGTTTAGACAAGAGTCGCTCCACTTATGAACTACTCTTTTTTTCATACTATTTATCAAAAGTCACCATCAAAATAACAAAAGTTATTCAATACTTATACCATTTCAACAATTGCTATAAAAACTTTTATTGCTAAACTTTGAAGAAGATTATAACTATCAAAAAATATGAATAACGGTCCTGACCCTAACCTTAAATATCCAATACCTAATCAAACTCGATTAGTCTATTTAAAGAACATTATTAAAAATTCCAACATCATTGTCGGAGACTATACTTAAGACTGTTTGAGTTTTATTTTGTAGCTATTTAAAAAGCCAAATATGTGAATAACTAAAAATTTTGGCGTTGGTAAAGCGCGTGTATAATATTAATCTTAATTACTTAGGAGTCAAGAGTCAGGAGAGAATAAAGAAGAAGAAAAAGGATTAGAAGGAGTAGAAAGAGAAAGTTTTTTGGTGGCGTAAAGGGAACGGAATTCTATAAAGCTCTTATCCGGACATGATATCATACCTCAAATTACCAACGCCAAAATTTTATATGATCAGCTTTTTATCCTCAGCGTAATATTTTATAGGTACTAGCGATCGCTTTTACTTATATTTATACTTTTATTAGTAGCGATCGCTCATAAAATTGATTGTCACTATGCTCCGAAAGTGCTAAGTCATATCAAATCCGCTAGGACTTGGTCTAAAAAAATGTTCCATCACAGGGCCATTACCAAATCTTTCTTGATCTCCCCATCTCCCCATCTTCCCCCCCAGGAGGGGTTATACCAAGGGTGAAAAAAGAATGTGTTCGAATAGTAACAGGAATAAAAAGACAAATGCAGGATATGTCCTTTGACAAAGTGGTCGATCTTCGGAGCTTCCCGTAGGGTGGGATGGCGTACTTCGGAGCGGGTCTGTCACTCTTAGGGTCTCGGAGCTGGCCGACCATCGACCAAGAGAGCGGTGGGACCCCGCGACGACGCTAGTCGCACCTGGTAGCGCACCAAGACAAAAGAGTGATTTGCGACCTGAAAAATGGTATTGAAGCTATTCCCGTGTGACTCAGTCCTCCTGAGTTACCCTCCTGGGAGGGGCAGGGGTTGGTTGGGCACGCGGGTGGGTTGACTCCTCAGAAATATCCTAGCTATTTGTAGCAAATATTTATTATAGCGGTTTTCACAAAGGTAGACTACAAACAAAATATAAGTATGTTTAAAGTTTAATAATTACAGACCTAATAGCTGTATTCTATGTTAATGAAAACCGCTATAATTTGGTATTAGGGGTGGGTTCCCACACTATGAATCTAATTACAACAATGCTACCGGATTTGATATCATAGGTGGTATATGAAAAAAAGTTTACCTAATACCTAAAGACCTCAGAAATTGGATTTAAAACTCTACTTTGTTCAGGGGATCTAAAATCTTCTTTAATCAAGCTAGACTTCAAAAGTTCCGATCGCTTCTATGGCTATTTTTAATAACGAGTGATGTGAGTATCTTTTTAAAAGAATTAATAATGCTTCATCCAACTTAGCTTCCAAATCTTGATTTTGAATATCCACAATTATTTGATAGAGAAGTTCAAAAGTAATACGTTCATCTTTGATCAAAACAATATATTCGCCATTATCTGTATTTTTAAATTTATCTAATTCTGCGATACTTTTTTCACCACTAACTTGATACCCTCTAGCATCTCGATATAGATAAAACTTGAGGTGAGAATTTTTGGCTACTAATTCATTCCAGTTAGTCATCCGAGAAAAAAAGGCGTTACCTCCATCATATAAAAAACCTATAGCATAACCTTGAGTTTCTGTTTGAATAACCAGGTGGTCTGGAATTTTTTTAGGTCTATCAAAGGTCAGAAAATCTAACTTGAGAGATGGTTGAATTATTTTCAAAGATTCAAAAATTTTCTCCAATTTTCCCCGGTCATCACTACTTGTAATAACTTGAGACTCACTATATTCTTCTTCTATTTGCTGATATTTTTGATTCAGGTAATCTCCGATAATTTTATTTGTATCAGCTTGAGTCTCCTGATGAACAGATTTTTGATGATTTTCCTCAATTGTTGTTTCTAGATTCGATTCAATATTCAGTTTTTCAGCTATCTTCAGAACAAGTTCTTTAATTTGTTTAATATCTGAGACCAAATTTTGTAAACTGGAATTACTCTGTAGTGCTATTTGACTGTTTGTCTCAATTTTCAGATAATCAGGCAGGGGAATATTATGAATTTTATAATTATAGAAATCTGCAGCAGAATTAATAATTGAGCGTATAGAATTTTTACTTAATATCTTCTGAATTTCCTGTGGTGTGAAAAGTTGTTCAATCGTCAGATTAATAGACTTAGATTTTTCATTGAGAATTGTTATTAGCTGTTCTTCAGATGGCTTATTTAAGAATACTTGACACTGAGAAATTCTATCAACAATAGAATCATCAAATTCTTGTTTAAACTGCTCCCATCGGTCTGGGAATAAATTTAGGATAATCAAGCTATTAGGAATATGAGTAAAAATTTCTTTAATTGCTTCTCCAAAACAGTGCAAAAGATTCTGATTATATTCCCTACCTAAACCTTCTAATTGGTCAAATACAATAATCAAAGGTTCGTCTAAAAGTGATAAATAACCTAATACTTTTAACGCTTCTAAAGATACTTCTTCCCGATTGATGCTTTTATTCCAAGATGCTATTTTAACTTTATCTAATAATTTTTGAGGCACATCATTCATTGCCAACCATTCTCGAATGATGCGACGATAATCTATAGCTCTATATCCACAAAACTTGATAATTCCTTTGAATATTTCTGGTGCATATCCTGCCGTTGAATAATTTGTACTCCACCACATATAAGACCGATTTTCTATATGTTCCCAAAACTCTCGTTTAGCTTGAGTATCTGATGATAAAAAAGAGAGTAATTCCAGATTTCCATTTTTGACTAATTCTATAATTGTCTGGTCTTTTTTACTTTCTTTTTTTGGGTACAAATCTGGATTTTCTATAATAATTTCTTGAAAAATTTTGGCACAACTATTAGCAATCAAATATTCTAGTTGAGTATAGTTAATTTTTGGTATACATCTAATGAGCGATTCAAGTATACGACTATAAATATGATAAATAATAGCATCAGGATTATTCGGTTGACGGATAAATAAGAGTCGATTAGTTTTTAATCTGCTATTTGCCAGTCGCATCATCAGGTGAGTTTTGCCAAACCCTGGTTCCCCTACAACAACAACCCCTTTGCTTTGATGATTAATATCTTGTTTAATATCTTTGAGAGTAGATTGTATTCTGTGAAATTCTTTACTAAAAACATTATCCGCATCGCTATGTGTCTGAAAAGGATGATCGACTCGACTACTTCCAAATGGATTTTTTCTTTTTTGTAGTTGGACTTGAAGATGTAAATCGATCATAGGTACTTATAAGCAAAGTTTTAATAATATAGATTACTATACCTTATAATATTGATACCTAAAAGAAATTTTTTGGGCTAAACATAATGCGTCAGTTCTGATAATTTGACAATCAAAGAATGAATTAAGAACGGAAAATTTTGAGTTGCCTGAATTTTAGGCGTTGCTGAATTAGGGGATGAAATTTTTGGCAGAAGGTAAATCCCATTTTTTGTTTTTTATCAAAATAATTGGGTCCCATAACCCCGCCTTTTAAGGGGAAATATTTTTGTTTTTGCAGCGAAGCTCAAATCCTACTTCCCCTCCTGGGAGGGGGAGGGGCGAGGGGTGGGTTAACTTCTGACTTCTGTACGGGGGAATGGCTATTCGCCCCTACTGACTTCTGACTTCGTTAAACTTCCTGTGTTTGAGAGCCTAAAATTCATCCCGCACTCTATGCAACGCCATATATTTACTCATGTAGAAGCGATGTAGCTACCGCAGTTGCTCCGAATGGCGCTATATTCACAACCAAATTAAATCATCATCCTGTGAAGCTCCAAAAAACGGCAAGGTATTTCCCCCTTGCATCCCCAAAAAAATCGTGATAGTATTTTATTATTGGGGTTTACTCGCCCCTACACATGACTTTTTATTCAACCCAAAAACAGCATTTCGTCACTGAATACATATAGAAGGGATACTCACACCATCAAAGCACTAGAAAAGTTATCATCCTGTGCAGCACTCCAAAAAGAAGTAGTGACACCGAAAAATTTTCACCTCATCAACACATCCATATATTTACTCATGTAGAAGCGATGTAGCTACCGCAGTTGCTCCGAATGGCGCTATATTAACTTTTCAATCCAATTATCATCCTGTGAAGCTCAAAAAAAAACGACAAGGTATTTCCCCTTGCGTCCCCAAAAAAATCGTGGTAGTATTTTACTATTGGGAGTCACTCGCCCCTATGCATGACTTTTTATTCAACCAAAAAACAGCATTTCGCCACAGAATACATATAGAACCCTCGATCATATTTTTGTCGGCGATTCAGTTTTTTTGCCAGGAGTCAGGAGTCAGGAGTCAGGAGGTAGAGGGAAGGTATAAGGGAAAAAGGTTGAAAAATACTTCTCATCTCCCCATCTCTTCTCCAGAAATTATCAATTGTTCCTCCCTACTCCCTACTGCCTACTCCCTACTGCCTACTCCCTACTCCCTCTTCTAATAAGGACTAGAATCAAGTTCTCCATTCTCGACACTAACTTGATAATCAGCAATTGATGGTCTATGATTCAAATCAAAAGTTTCACCATTTCCTTTTTTCCAGATTTTGAACCCACTAAAAGTTAATGGAATTTGAGGGTTACATTCCTCTGGTAAATGGTCTCCCAAGACAAAATAAACAAACCCATTTCCAACTACTTCAGCTAAATCACTTTTATCCACAATTAACGAAGTATCTTCATCAATACCAATACCTAAAGCAGTATCAGATATTCCATCTCTGAGCAAACGAGCAACAAATGTCATTAACCGACCCATGCGATCGCGCTCATAGAAGTGAGTATCAATAACAGTTCCCTGAAAATTTTGGCTGTGAAACAAACCTTCGTCCAGAGAAATATCTTCATAAGGGTCATTTAGTGCAGTTTTACTGGTGACTGTCTCAGAACAAGCATTAAAAACAAAATCACTTTGAATCATTGCACCAGCACTGGTTCCGCCAACTGCCCCACCTTTGGCAATCACAGAATTAACAGCTCGATCCAGTTTCGTATTTCGATAATTCCGCAGGTATTGACACTGGTCACCACCTGCAAAAAAAATTACTTCGGCATTCTCAATTTGGTTTATTATCTTCTCTTTTTGAGCATCTTCTCGATGAGAAATTATTAGAGTTTCTACTGAGTCTACCCCATCCATATCTAGAATTGGTCGGTTATAGGCATCGCTACCTGAGTCACGAATTACAATCACATCTACTTTCTTGCGACAAGAATTGCATCCTCGGACTTGATTAATCATCCACTGAATTGCAGAGTCTATATCAAGACCACCACCACCAAAGTTATAAACTGGGCCACTGTACATTAAATTTAGATGACTGTACATTAAATTTAGATGAATAGAATTTTCTAAATAACTGTCGCTTTTTGCTTGGGTAGGAAAAATCAATGCAATGGTAATTATTAAGCAGAACATTACTATGACTTTAAGTAATTTTCTGGATAGGGAAGTTAGCAACAAAAACAAATAAGATAAAGAAATAAACTTCATAGATTTAGATAATTGTCTGACATAGTATTGTATAGCAATGCAAGCATTCAGCATTCAGCATTCAGCATTCAGCATTCAGCTGAATAGTTACAATAATTTTTTTTACTGAAAGATAACCTAAAATTAACCTACAACCTCTAATATATATTAGTTTTGCTCATAATTTATAGTAAAAATGTCTAAATATAGCGCTATAGAAGTTAAGAATCTTGATAAAAATTTTAAAGGAAAACCTGCTTTGCAGCAAGTTAATATCTGTGTTGAAGCAGGAGAAATGGTAGGTTTAGTTGGTGCTTCTGGTTCGGGAAAATCTACTTTACTACGACTTATAAATGGTTTAGAGCAAGGAGATAAAGGTACTGTTTATATATTTGGTACAGCTTTACAAACAGATGGAGTTTTCCACTCACATATTAGAAAATTACGTTGCCAAATAGGTTGTATTTTTCAGCAATTTAATTTGGTCAAACGACTAACAGTAATAGACAACGTTTTAGTAGGAAACTTGGGGCGAATGTCTCTTGCAAATTCGGCACTACGTCTATTTACAAAAGAGCAAAAAATACAGGCACTTGCTGCATTAGAAAGAGTAGGAATTTTAGAACAAGCTTATAAAAAAGCTGCTCAACTTTCTGGAGGACAACAACAACGGGTAGCGATCGCTCGTTGTTTAGTGCAGGGAGCTAAAATTATTTTAGCAGATGAACCCATAGCTTCCCTAGACCCGGAGTCTGCTCGGAAGATAATGGAATTATTATGCAAACTCAACCGAGAAAATAATATTACTATTGTTACTTCTCTACATCAAGTTCAAATGGTACGTCGGTATTTTAAACGTACTATTGCTCTGAGAAATGGAGAAGTTGTATTTGACGATCCAACAATTAATCTGAGCGATCGTAAACTAGACCAACTTTATGGTGCAGCGGCAGAAGAATTAATATTGAAAGGTCATGGAGAATTAGTTTAGTTAATTAGGAGTCAGGAGTCAGGAGTCAGGAGTCAGGAGGGAAGAAAGAAGAACAGGGGTTACACAAATTCACCTTGAAAACACCATCTGTAGGGGCGTTAGCGGAGCTTTGCGGAGCGCAAATGGCATTCGCCCTCTTCGCCTTAGATTGAGTGTCCGTGCGTAAGTCCTGAAGAAGAAAAAAGAAAAAAATAATTCTGAATTTATAATTTAATTTTATGTGTAGAAAGATATAAATAAAAATGAACAAAATAACTAATAATTTTAACCGTATTGATAAAACTATTATAGCTACTCCAGCAGTTATAGAAATGTTAGCCCAAGAAAAAAAACGAGTTACTAATACTCGCATAATGTTTGTATTGGGTGCTGCAATTATTCTGGTTTTTTCTGCTCTACAAAGTGAAATAAATTTTTTAACTTTATTCCAAAAAAGCGGTAATATGGTTGAGTATATTCAATCATATTTTCCCCCTGATTTTTCTGATTGGAAAATTTATTTAGAAGACACAATAATTACTATTTCAATGGGTCTTTGGGGAACTATTTTAGCAGCAATTTTCGCCGTTCCATTTTCCATTTTGGCATCAGAAAATATGAGTCCAATTTGGATTGTACAGCCTATTCGTCGAATTTTAGATGCCATGCGGGCAATTAATGAAGTAGTATTTGCTCTAATATTTGTAGTAGCTGTTGGTTTAGGTCCCTTTGCTGGTGTTTTAGCTTTATTTGTACATACAGCAGGTACTTTAGGAAAACTTTTTTCTGAAGCAGTCGAGTCAATTGAACCTGGTCCTGTTGAAGGTATTCGTGCTACGGGTGCTAGTAAAATTCAGGAAATTATCTTTGGAGTAATTCCTCAAGTAATGCCTTTATGGACTTCCTTCGTCTTGTATCGTTTTGAATCAAATGTTCGTTCTGCCTCCGTGTTAGGAATAGTAGGTGCAGGTGGTATAGGAGTTTCTCTTTATCAAAGTTTTGGTTCGTTTTTGTATCAAAAAGTTTGTGCAATTTTAATTATTTTAATCTTGGCAACTTCAATAATTGATTTATTATCAGCAAAATTAAGAAATTGGTTAGTGTAGATAACGAGGGAGGAGTCGGGCCGTAGGGGCGATTCGCGAATCGCCCCTACAGGATTTTGGTTATGACAATATGGTTCATCAATTGGAAAAGCGCTGTAATTTGTTGGGTTTCGGGTTCCTCAACCCAACCTACGACTAGCCTGTGTTTGCAATTTTCCTCTTAATCCGTATATCCGTGGCATAATCCGTGTGAGCAACCCAACCTACGACTAGCTTGTTTTATTTTGAACCGATACCTCCATGAATTGTGACTCCGCTGCTGCCAGAAAGATCGATATCTATTTTATCTCCCCTATCTATATCACGCTCGGCAGTATTAATATTAATATCACGCCCCGCTTGAATTTTCGCTTGTGTTTCTTGTTTAACTTCCTCCCATCCCCCTTCCGGTAAACCTTTACCCCCACGCAATAACGCTACGGGAAAATCTTCTGTCTGGGAAAAGTCGAATATGGGGGTTTGTTCTTTACCTAATTGTTGAGCGCTTTCGGGAACGGTTTTGCTGACATGATTCATTAAGGAGTTTCTCTTGTTTCCCCCCTTCTCAAGGGGGGACTAAGAGGGGATCTCAATTTTTCTGCTTCCTCCAACAGCGGAGTTTCTCTTATTTCCGTGCTTCCCAAGGGAAGACCAATAGAGGATCTTAATTTCTCCGCTTCCTCCAACAACAATCTGGCCAAAGCAGTAGATTTTCCCGAACCTGGTCTTCCCACCAACAAAACATGATTAGGAGCATATTTGCGCAAACCCTCCAAAACCGTCAACCGTTCAATTTTCTCTTCTGGAGGTTCCCTCTGTTTTTCCTCCGCAATAGTTTGTACCATCAAACCTAAATCCAACAGTGGGGAAATATTTTGCCGTTGCTCCAGAGGCTTTTTTCCTGCCACATCCGTCAGAGTATAAACCTCCCACCATTTGGCATAGTCCCGACAGACTGATTCTAGATAGGGTATCCAATTAATCATAAAAGTCAAAAGTTAGAAGTTAGAAGTCATACCAATGCTCTATGAAGCTGCACTTAATATAAGTTAATTAAGATATAATAGTGGCTTTGTTGCATGAAAGTGCTAGAAGCATTATAACACAAGGGTTTATCAAGAAAATCTATAAATGAGAAAGTGCTGCCCTGTAAGAGTTTCAGGATATTAGTGCAACAAAACCTATAATAGTCAAGAAAACTATAGAGCGATCGCGGTTTCTATTTATAGCTCGTCCCTTAAAAGTTAAAATTAATCAAACAGTTTCCCAACTTGAAAAGCATTTAGGTAAATCAATAACAGCTAGAGAACGAGAACGAATACAGATGATTTACTGGCTAAAAACCAGTCTAGTATCGACTCGCCCAGAACTGTCCAAGCTACTAGGTCGCCATGAATCAACTATTACACCTTGGATCACACTTGATCGGGGTTTGCACATTATGGAATGATTAGGCCAAAAATTAGTTTAGACTTTGAGTAAAAATCTCCAAAAAAGAGGCAGTAGGCAGCTTTGCTGTAGGCAGTAGGGAACCCACCCCTCGCCCCTCCCAGGAGGGGGAGGGGAAATAATTGATAATTTATGTGTGAGAATTGATTTTATTTTGGATTTTTACCAGATGTCTATTTTAGCAATTGATTAATCCAAAATCCTGTTCATCAAAAATCTAAAATCATTTGTCACTGTGCAACGCCCTTGATCGAGTGGGAAAACTAGAAAAGCTGTTAGAAGTAAAAAATACACCATGGGAGCACCCACATTTAAGTTAAGATCCTAATGTGACAATGCCACCTCAACCAGGACAGTTTAACGCCAACAACGAACCAATCCCGTATACTTTGGCTCCAGAAAAGGAACCGATATTAATTACCAGTTGGGAAGAGTTCAAAACTAAGTTTGGCGATTTTCAAGAGGGCAATAAAATCTTAGCCCATGCTGTATATGGCTTCTTCTTCAATGGAGGTACTCGTTGTCATGTGCTGCGGGTTGCTCCTTCACAAGCAGCTCCTCCTGTCCCTCCTCCCAACAACCCTAGTCCAACTCCTGCTGCCCCTCCTCTCAACGACCCTAGTGATGAGTTAGAGCAGTTTGAAGCAGTTGATGAAATTACAATTGTTGCTGTACCTGGAGCAATAGCTCAAGCTCAACACACGGCCATCATTGCTCACTGTGCTAAAATGGGAGACCGAGTGGCTATTTTAGATGGCGATCAAACCCAAGGGCCAGGTAGTGCAGGCGGTATTCGTCCTGTTGGACGGAGTAAGGAAGCTAGCTATGCAGCCATTTACTATCCTTGGATTAAAGTCTTCGATCCAGTTAGCGAAGCACCGGATATTATACCTCCTAGTGGTCATATTGCTGGAATATATGCTCGCAATGATGCAACGCGGGGGGTATTTAAAGCACCTGCGAATGAAGTTATTGTTAATGCTCTCGATGTCAGTCGTCCCATTAGTAAAGCACAGCAGGATGGTTTAAATCCACAAGGGATTAACGTGATTCGTTCTTTCAAAGGCACAATTAAAGTCTGGGGAGGGCGGACAATGGCAGATGATGCTAATGCGGATTTTCGCTATATCAGTACCCGTCGCTATTTCAATTACTTAGTGGAATCTATTAATGATGGGACGCAGTTTGCTGTCTTTGAACCTAACGATCTAGGACTGTGGCAACGGATTAAACGGACAGTAGGGGACTTTCTGTTAAATGAATGGCGCAGTGGGGCATTATTTGGAGAAACACCGGATAAAGCTTTCTTCGTTAAATGTGACGCAGAAACTAATCCCAAAGCAGTCAGGGAGTTAGGACAAGTTGTTACCTTGATTGGGGTAGCAATTGTCAAGCCAGCGGAATTTGTTATCTTCCGTATCCAGCAAACGGCTGGCGAGTAGTAATCTGTTGAACCAACAAAATAAGGAGATTTAGTCATGCCAAGAGTTGATCCGTATAAAAACTATCGTTTCCTCATGGAGATTGATGGCATTGTTCAGGCAGGATTTTCTGAATGTAGTGGTTTTGGTTCTGAAGTGGAAGTCGTTGAATATCGTGAAGGTGGAGACGATGCTACAGTGCGTAAACTGCGAGGAAAAGCAAGTTACCCTGACATTTCTCTTAAATGGGGAATAACAGATTCCCGTGAACTCTATGACTGGCACTTAGCTGCTGTCAATGGACAGATTGAACGTAAAAATGGTTCCATCATTCTGCTTGATGATACAGGAAAGGAAAAAGTACGCTGGAACTTCTTCCATGCCTGGGCGAGTAAGTATGAAGCACCAAGCCTGGATGCCAAGGGAAGTGATGTTGCTATTGATAGCCTAACCGTAACTTGTGAACGTCTGGAGCGAGCATAAAAAGAGTATGGGAAGGGTGGGGAGTGTGGGAGGTGTGGGGAGACTTGCTAATGGTTGAAAATAGAACATTTTTTTTTACCAAATTAAGCGGATTTGATATGATATGATAACAAGATTTTTAGGTAAGTGCTTATGCAAAATTAATTGCACATTACTATTATATATCTCCAATCTTATCCAGAGATTATCAATTCTTTCTTCCTGTTCCCTGTTCCCTGTTCCCTGTTCCCTCTTATGAGTCTATAAAATCTTAGTTTTGACTTTTGACTTTTGACTTTTGAATTCCGTGAAACGGTATGAGTATTTCTGAGCAAACAACCATGCTGCAAACTGAGTATGAGTTTACATTACCAGCAGGTTATGTAGACAAAGAGGGGAATCTACATCGGGAAGGAATAATGCGACTAGCAACTGCTGCCGATGAAATTGTGCCCCTGAAAGACCCTCGTGTACAATCTAACCCAGCCTATTTAATTATCATTCTGCTATCTCGGGTTGTAACCAGACTAGGTTCCGTAGAAGTGATTAATCCTAAAGTAATTGAAGGGTTATTTGCTTCTGACTTATCCTATCTACAGGATTTGTACAATCGCATTAATGGCAATGGAACGCGAACACTCCAAATTATCTGCCCTCACTGTGAAAAGGATTTTGCTGTGGAGCTGGATCTATCGGGGGAATCTTAGGCTACCCTCTGAACCAACTCTATCAGGAGGTAGCCTATCTAGCCTATCACTTCCATTGGCACTATGAATCAATAATGGTAATGGAACACAGGGAAAGGAGACGGTGGGTTGAGGAAGTTGCCCAGATCAATAGGCGTTTGAATGCCCAAACCGGGCAGATAGAGTTTACCTAAAGGCTAAGACAATTAGCGATCGCGATTCAACAGCTTACTATTGGTACTTTTAAGATGGAAGATTATCCTTTACACCCTTCTAATAATCCAAGTAGTTTAACCTTGGGCAAACGTATACAGCGACGAGTGGTTGAACCTGCTGGGGTAATTAATACCCAGCAGCTACATTGCCATTACCAAGCTACTCAAGGAATGACTGGACGACTTGTACAAAGGTTAGGGTTACCGGAACAGGTAAAATTTCGCTATGGATCTGGAGTTTTGCAACCAACAGCAATAATTCAACGTCTGCAGCGACAGCGCACGGAATCAGCGGAGGTTCTTAATGAGCAATTTCCAGCAACTCCTGACGCTCACTCAGCAATGGGAGAAATGGTTCAACGTTCTATACCGCCTCAATCAAGGCCGTTTCAGAATAGTAGGGATATTCAAGGGAGAAGCTCTAATAAATTAGGTAAAGCTGACACAAATCCCCTACAGCCATCTATAACCCAGAAAGCAACGGTAATGACAAAACCAGTGGAAAAAAAACCACAATCTGACACTTCTGTTGTGAAGACAAGTAGGGGAGAAACAAACCAACCATTTCGGATTAGTCGCAAAGCAACTGTTTCAGAAGTTAATGCCAGTAATCTAGGAGCGAAGGTTGAAGCTGAACCTCACTCCCAAAAGGAGCTGGATTTGCCTCTTCCCAAAGCTACTAACCAATTATCGGCAAGTACGGTTCAAACAAAAGCGGATACTTCTGTTAATCCCAACAGTTTAGCGACTGGAACCCAGCCAAAAACTAATCCACCTCTGGTTAAAGGGATTATTCAAACTAAACCAGAAGATTTTAACCTAACTTCAATCGTACCAAAGACTGATTCTGGAAAACGGCAAGTAGATACTCATTCAAATTCTCATCCTACAGTAACTGAAACTCAACTTCAAACCAGTAGAGCTTCCCTACCTGCCTCCCCTGAAACATCTGGGACTTTTCGGATTAGTCGCAAAGCAACTGTTTCAGAAGTTAATGCCAGTAATCTAGGAGCGAAGGTTGAAGCTGAACCTCACTCCCAAAAGGAGCTGGATTTGCCTCTTCCCAAAGCTACTAACCAATTATCGGCAAGTACGGTTCAAACAAAAGCGGATACTTCTGTTAATCCCAACAGTTTAGTAACTGCAACCCAACCAAAAACTAATCCACCTCTGGTTAAAGGGATTATTCAAACTAAAGCAAATGAAGAGCTATCCACTGATAATTTTCGGATTAGTCGCAAAGCAACTGTTTCAGAAGTTAATGCCAGTAATCTAGGAGCTAGGGTTGAAGCTGAACCTCACTTCCAAAAGGAGCCGGATTTGCCTCTTACCCAAGCTACTAACCAATTATCGGCAAGTACGGTTCAAACAAAAGCGGATACTTCTGTTAATCCCAACAGTTTAGCGACTGCAACCCAACCAAAAACTAATCCACCTCTAACTTTAGAACTATTTTTTGATGTCACTGAAAGCCTTATTTTTCAGGATGTACGACAAGAAACTAACAACATTGTTGCACTGACTCTCATTCCGCGAGATGAAGAGCATCCGTCAGTTTGCGAAATTTCTTGGGGTGATGCTCCTGTTGGTTCTGATTTCCCTTTTGTGGGTGTAATTACCAGTTTGACCCAAAAATTTACCCTTTTTAAAGGCAATGGTAAACCCCTCAGAGCCAATTTAAGCGTTACTGTCTTAGAATTTCTCGCTCCGTTAGTAGACAAACGCAAGACAGATCCGGAATTAACCACCCGTATTATCAAGGGTGGCGACACTTTAAGCGATATATCAGCCCAATTTTACAACAATCCAAAACTGTGGCGCATTATTGCTCAAGCTAATCAGCTTGACGATCCACGCAACTTAGAAATGCAGATTGGTCGCACCTTAATTATTCCAAAACTGCGTTGAGGGAAATAATTTATGCCAGTTGCTAATCGCGAAAGCCCTCTTGTTCCTGATTTTGAGATTATTATCAACGGCTCACCTTTGCCTGTTGAAGCGAAATTGCACGTCCAACGCCTTACCGTTGACCATGATGTTAACTTACCTGGAATGTTTACACTGGAACTTACAGGTTCAGATAGCCAGGAAGAAGAAACTATCTGGATTGATGACGAAGAACTTTTTGCCATTGGCAATGTCGTTGAAGTTAAACTTGGCTATGCTAATGATTTAGAAACCCTGATTATTGGTGAAATTACGGGTATAGAACCAGAATTCGCCTTCGATCGCCTACCTAGTTTAACTGTCCGCGGGTATGACCGTCGCCATCGTCTCCAGCGAGGCCGCAAGACCAAAACCTTTGTCCAGCAAAAAGATAGTGAGATTGCTACCCAAATTGCCCAGGAGGCAGGACTCACGGCTCAAGTTGAAGATAGCCAAGTGGTGCATGATTATCTTTTACAAAGGTCGCAAACGGACATTGAGTTTTTGCAAGAGAGAGCAAAGCGGATTAACTATGAGGTAGTCGTTGAAGATAAAACTCTATTTTTCCGACCTGTAGGCAATGCAGAGAGCGAAATTTTAACTCTTAGCTTTGATGATGATTTGATGGAATTTTATCCCCGTCTGTCTTCTATGGGTCAAGTCAGTGAGTTAACAGTACGAGGCTGGAATCCTAAAGAAAAGCAAGAAATTGTCGGACAGGCAAGAGTAGGGGATGAGGTTTCAACTATGGGGGGACAAAGTAGCGGTGCTGCTATTGTTGAAGATGCTTTCGGTACAGCAGTTGCTACAGTCAGCGATCGCCCAGTGTTAACTCAAGCAGAAGCAGATCAATTTGCCAAAGCTCGCTTTAATAATCTCGCACTAGGATTAATTACTGGTGAAGGAGTTTGTTGGGGACGTACAGATTTACGGCCAGGCAAAGTAATCAAAATTGACGGGGTAGGGAAACGCTTTAGCGGTCAGTATTATGTTACTGCTACTGTGAATCGTTATCAAGGTCAATCTGGATATCGTACCCATTTTACAGTTCGGAGGAACGGAACATGAGGTTATTTGACCTGTTGATGGATAATGAAGAAAGAGAAGCGATCGCCTCTCGTATTTACGGTGTTGTGGTTGGTGTAGTTACCAACAATGAAGACCCAGAAGGACTAGGGAGAGTCAAAGTGAAATTTCCCTGGTTGAGTGATGAAGATGAGAGCGACTGGGCACGAATAGCTGCACCAATGGCAGGAAATGAAAGAGGGATTTATTTTTTGCCTGAAGTAGATGAGGAAGTTTTAGTCGCTTTTGAACATGGGGATGTGCGTTTTCCTTATATTATCGGGTTTTTATGGAATGGTAAAGAACCACCACCGACAACTAATGAAGACGGCAAAAATAATATCCGGCTCATCAAATCTCGTAGCGGTCATGTCATCCGTCTCAATGATGAAGAGGGTAAAGAAACTATTGAAATTGTTGATAAAACTGAAAAAAATAGCATTGTTTTTGATACTGCTAGTAACACGATTGCTATTAGCTCCGATGGAGACATAACTTTATCAGCAGTACAGGGCAATATTAAGCTAGAAGCACAGAATATTGAAATTAAATCTACAGCAGACACCAAAGTTGAATCTGGCGCCGGAATGAATCTTGAAGCCAGCAGCACCATGAATCTTAAAGGTCAAACTATTAATCTCAATTAGTTATCTCTAGAAAATATGGAGTAGGGAGTAGGGAGTAGGGAACCCACCCCTAACCCCTCCCAGGAGGGGAATAATTGAGAATTTATGTAGGATAATTGATTTTAATTTTTATTTTTGGAGATGTCTATGGGACAACCAGCAGCAAAACAAGGCGACCAAATTATTGCAGTTGATACTCACATTGTCATGGTACCGTCGGCAGGACCACCAGTACCGACACCCTTACCTCATCCTTTTTCTGGTATGATCAACGACAACCTCAGCAGTGATGTCAATATTATGGGAATGCCAGCAGCAACTGTAGATAGCACTGCTGACAATACTCCATCTCATATTCCGACACCTCCGGGCACTAGCTTTCAAAATCCCCCGGCGAATAAAGGCACGGTCAAAATTGGTAGCCAAACTGTAAAGATCAACGGTAAATCAGCAGCCAGGAATGGAGATATTGCTGAAACTTGTAACGATCCGGTAGATGCACCAGTGGGTCAAGTGGTAGCAGTCAGTACAGTTTTTATTGGATGAAAGGGAGGGCATGATGTCTAAACCATTTTTAGGTGTAGGTGTAGGATTTCCAGTCAGTCTAGATACTGAGGGAGATTTCCAACTTGCTAAATATGAGGAGAGTGTACGCCAGTCAATCTTAATTATCCTGGGTACTGCCAAAGGTGAGCGAGTTATGCGTCCCGATTTTGGTTGCAGCATTTACGACTTAGTTTTTGAGCCTAACTCACCGTCCACTGCTGGCAAAGTATCCCAAGCTGTTCAGGAAGCGTTGCTGTTATTTGAACCTCGTATTGATGTCTTAGATGTGCGAGTCCAATCTCCATCTCAAGAGAGGGAGAAGATGCTGGTTACTATCGATTATCAAGTACGGGCAACTAATAACGTTTTTAACTTAGTTTATCCGTTTTATCTAGAAGGAGGAGGAGGTTAATGGGGAAACTAGCGCCCAAAATTGATCAAAGGACGGCAAAGGATATTGCCGAACAGGTACAGCAACTTATCAAAGAATATACAAAAAAAAACCAAGAGCTTAAAGGAACTAGTGCTGCTTTAGTTAATATTTTTGCCCGTTTTGCCGAGATTATTATTGAGCGACTTAATCAAGTTCCCGATAAGAATTTCTTAGCATTTTTGGATTTATTAGGTGCTTCTCGTTTACCCCCTCAACCGGCACGGGTACCTTTGACCTTTTCTCTGGCTGGGGGAAGTACAATTGATGCAGTAGTGCTAAAGGGAACCCAGGTTGCTGCACCTCCAGGGGAAGGAGAAAAAGACCCGGTTATTTTTGAAACGGAGCGAGAGTTAATCGTAACCGCTGCTAAGTTAGAGTCTATTTTTGTCCGAGATCCAGAGCAGGATTTATACAGTAATCATAGTGCAATTCTGACTCAACAAGGAGCGGAAGGTGTTTATGTCTTTCGGGGAAATCAGCCCATTGAACATATTTTTTATCTTGGACATAGTAAGCTTTTGGGGTTTGCTGACATTGGTACGTTTACAGTAAAGATTAATTTATCAGAAGCCCTGATGGGAACAGGAGAGATAACATGGCAAATTTGGCAGGAAACCGAAAATGGCGCTGATTGGCAAGACCTGACACCGAGCAATGATGGAACTCAAGGCTTGACTCAAAGTGGCGATCGCGAAATTGAATTTAGTAATCTTACCGCTTTACCTTTAACTACTGTTAATTTAGTAACTAGTCGTTGGCTTCGCTGTCGGTTAGTTACTCCCATTACTCTTGTCAATCAATTACCTAAGATTGCGGATATCAAACTTGAAGCTACTATCCATTCCACTGAACTATTAATCGAAACAGCTTTTCTTAATCAAGTACCCGTTGATTTAACTAAAGAGTTTTTCCCGTTTGGAGAAAAACCCAAGCTTGGAGATACCTTATATTTAGCTAATAGTCAAGTTTTTTCTCAAGAAAATGCTCAAATTACTCTTCAAGTTAACTTGATCAATCCCGCCGGTGAACCAGGTGCTCTTCCTATAGCAAGAATTAGCAGTGAGCCAGATGACCTTCCTGTTCCTACACAAGCTTCCAGAAATCTAAGACTGAGGTGGGAATTTTGGAATGGTAAAGTCTGGCAAGAATTAAGAACAACAGTTGCTGCTGGATTTCAAGGCAGTCCCCAGATTTTTACGGGAAATGGTCAGGTAGTGTTTACCTTAGTTGAAAAACCTGCTCCCACCACAGTTAATGGAGTAGAAAGTTTCTGGATTCGTGTGCGAATTAGTGCTGGAAACTATGGTAGAGAAGCATCCTATCAACAAGTAGGAGAAGGCTATCGATTGCAGCCAGCCACATTTGCCCCCCCCTTGATTGAATCAATTGTAGTGAGCCACACCTTAACCCTATCAGACGCAGAACCAGAAGAGGTGCTCACCTACAATGACTTCATTTATGCAACTAATCCTGTTCCACCTTTCATTCCTTTTCACAAAACCGACCTTAAGCAACCAGCTTGCTATCTCGGTTTTAGTTTACCATTAGCTATAACAGATTTTCCCAATCGTACTCTCAGCCTGTTTCCCAGGGTAACTGAGGTAAAATATGGAGACGATCATATCCCATTGTTACCTAATGCAACTAATGGGACACAATTGAATAAAACTGAGCAAGTTCAACTTTCCTGGCAATATTGGAATGGCAAAGGATGGGGACGGCTGACTATAAGAGATGAAACAGAAAACTTTACCCGTTCCGGTTTAATTGAATTTCTGCCACCAGCAGATTTTACACCCAAGGAAGACTTTAATCTACCTCCCCGTTATTGGCTGCGGGTTCAATGGTTACAGGGTGACTACGAAGTTGAACCAAGGCTGGAGCAAGTACTGCTAAACACCACGATGGCAGTCCAAACCTTAACCATCCAACAGGAAAACCTTGGTTCTAGTGATGGCAGCGAGAATCAAAAGTTTCAGACAACTCGCCAGCCAATTTTAGCAGGTCAGCAGTTGGAAGTCCGGGAACCAGAAGTGCCTTCGGCTTTAGAAAAGCAAAAAATTGTCCTGGAAGAAGGGGAAGATGCCATTACAACTATTGCTGATGCCACAGGAAGACCTCAAGCAATTTGGGTACGTTGGCATCAAGTCAAGGATTTTTATCAATCAGAACCACGCGATCGCCATTATGTCCTCGACAATCTTACCGGAAAGATTACCTTCGGCGATGGACGCAATGGGTTAATTCCTCCCCCTGGTAAAGGCAATCTCCGTATGAGTCGCTATCAAACCGGTGGTGGCACTGCTGGCAACAAACCCGCTGGAGCAATCGTACAACTCAAAACGACAATTCCTTATGTAGACAAAGTAATCAACCATCAAGCCGCAGCAGGGGGTGCCGCAGCGGAAAGCTTGGAATCCTTGATTGAGCGGGCCCCCAAGGAAGTTCGCCATCGTCAGCGTGCTGTAACTAAGGAAGATTACGAAGATTTAGCCAAACTTGCTTCTCCGCAGGTAAGTAGAGCTAGGTGTATACCCTTAGCCAATTTGAAAACTAATCCCCTAGATACCAAACCCAATTTAAGGGGAGCCGTGAGTGTAATTATTGTACCCCACTCCCAGGAAGCTAAACCCCTACCTAGTTTAGAGCTAACTAATCGTGTCCAAAGTTACTTACAAACCTACAGTGAACCAACAGTGACAATCTCGGTAGTAGGCACTCCCTATGTCCGTGTAGATATTACCACGGAAATTGCAGTTACTTCCCTAGAAGGAGCTGGTGAGGTGGCGCAAACAGTGGAGCAAACCTTAGCTAGTTTTCTCCATCCTCTCACGGGAGGTTTTGAAGGTAGAGGTTGGAATTTTGGTCGTCAGCCTTACAAATCTGACTTTTACCGACTATTAGAAAGAGTGCCGGGAGTAGATCATGTTTCTAGTTTGGAGGTGGCTGAAATTGAAGAATTAGCAGGTGCTAGCCAGACTGAACGCTTTTTGGTGTATTCGGGTAACCATAGCATCAGTTTAACTTTTTTGGAGTAAGGAGGAGAAACGACTATGGCCATAGAATTACCTAATTTAGACGATCGCACCTATGATGATTTGGTGCAAGAAGCCCTGGGTATGATTCCCACCGATGCACCGCAATGGACTAATCATAATCCTTCTGATCCTGGGATTACCCTGATTGAATTGTTTGCCTACCTTACCGAGATGCTCCTTTATCGGCAAAATCGGGTAACAGAAGCGAATAAGTGGATGTTTTTACAACTTCTCAATGGACCCGATTGGCAGCCAAATCAGGATTTACAGACAGAGATTAAAGAAGCAATTACCAAAGTACGCGATCGCTATCGAGCTATTACCTGTAATGATTTTGTGGAGTTAGCTCTAGAAGCAGATCCTACCATTGCCAGAGCACACTGTATCCCTCGACGTAACCTCAACTCAGAAAATCCCTTAGTGGAACCTGTGGATCAACCAGGTCATGTGAGTATTATTATTATTCCCGGTGGTAAACAAGTAGTGATTTTTGCTTTATTGCTCCTGATACAGAGCAATTTATATCAACTAGCATCACTACTGATACAGTATTACCTTGTTAACTACGGTAACCATAGCAACAATAGTCCCCCTCAACCAAGCTCATTCCTGATTAATCAGGTAAAAAAACACTTAGAAAAACGGCGATTGATTGGTACAGCAATCCATGTAGTTGTGCCAAGCTACATCACCATTAGCATCAGATTAACTATATACCTCAATCGCGAAGCAGAGGTAGAAACCAGCGGGGAACAAATAAATAACGCCCTAGAAAACTTTTTCGATCCCCTACCAAATCCTGACAATCCCCAAGGTTGGCAATTTGGTCGCAATGTTTATGTTTCCGAACTTTATCAACTACTTGATGAACTAGAATTTGTGGATTATGTAACCAAAACCCACCAGCAAGATGAAGTATTTCTTCCTGCTCCTGATGCCATTGCCAACGAGCAACGCCTAGTTTACACCAATACAAAAGAGCTAAGTGCTATCCAGCTTAAACCAGAAGAATTAGTTAATTTAGATATTGTAAACAGCGAGCTATATATTATTTCTCCCATAGAAAATGTTGATTTCACCGAATAAAGACTACAATAAAACTAATGACCAATTCAGAATAAGTAGGTTGGGTAGAGCGATAGCGAAACCCAACGCTAGAGGCGGCGGTGTTGGGTCTCGTTGCCTCGACCCAACCTACATTTTTAGCTTCCATGGAAAATGTTAATTTCACCGGTTCAAGACTATAATAAAACTAATGACCAATTTAGACAGTTCCCCCAGTAAACTTTTAGACTATCTGCCAGAGATTTATCAAAGCGATCCTTTCATCGGTCAATTTTTACTACCCTTTGAAGAAATTATTTTCGGTAGTTTAGAAGCGCCAATTGCCGATATTCATACCTACTTTGATTCTCAACAAACACCTCCAGACTTCCTACCTTGGTTATCTAGCTGGGTAGGGTTAAGTCTCAGGGCAGATTTAGATATTCCCAAACAACGGGAGTTCATTGCCAATACTGTAGAAAGATATCGCTATCGAGGAACTAAAGCCAATTTACAAGCACTGCTGGAATTATTTCTAGATAAAGAATACAAAGTCACTATTACTGATACTTCCAATGCCGAATTTCAAATTGGTGACTCCCAACTGCTCAACCAAGTTGACAATCCCGAAGAACTTCCCCCGCGATCGCTCTTGGGTAGAGGGACTTACCTTGGTGGTGGCATACCCCACTTTTTTATCGTCAGAATTACTCCAGCAAAAGGCTTAACCCAAGAGCAACTTAACCGACAAATAGATATTGCCATTGCTATCATTGAACAGGAAAAACCTGCCCATACCAACTACAGACTAGAAATTATTTACAGTATGCAGATTGGTACTTATGATCCTAATTCTAGAAAAGGTACTGGTTCCCAGATTGGCATTGATACTGTTTTTGGCAATATTCCTGAAAATTACAACAATCTAACTTAGGAGAATAACGATTATGACCGATATACAACGCCCCAATTACTTTACTTCCCAGTTTTTAATCGAAGAAGACTTTAACGATGAGCAAACCTACCATCGTGACATGCGCCTGCGTCACAATCGCTTACTCCATAGCTGGGGTGTGGTGACAGGATTAGAAGTAACCAAAGACGGGGATAAAAAAGTTGCCGTTAGCGAGGGTATGGCTATTGATCAGGATGGTCGAGAAATTATTCTTTTACCCGATTCTGAAAGAAATACCCTTAACTTAGATGGATTAGAACTCAATACAACTATTGAAATTGCCATTATCTATCACGAAATTAAGGATAAGCCTTACCGAATAGGTGACAAAACTAAATACACTCGCATTACTGAACGTCCCAAATTTATCATTTACCGTGGTAAAAAAAGGGAAAACTGTGATGACGATCACTTAGAGGTAAGAACTGGTAGTGCCCCTACCGATGGTAATGTGATGCTCTTGGCACGGGTGAACCTAGACAACAATGGTAACGTCAGTACAGTTGAGGATTCACGGAAACTTGCTGGTGGTAAAACCAAGTGGTCTGATGGGGAGAATAACAGTATTTACTACAATGATGGCAATGTAGGGATTGGAACAACATCTATTCATAATCCTCAGAGTTGGGACAAAGCTTTAGACATCTTAGGTTCACGACATGCTCGGTTCAATGTCAGGTCGGGTGGTGGGGTAGTAACCAGTGTTTTTAGTCATAATAATTGGAATGGAGCCAGAGGGATAATTGGAACGGAATCGAACCACCCATTGACTTTGGCTACTGGCTATCGACATCGTATGACGATTGACACTAGTGGCAGGGTGGGCATTGGCACAACTAATCCTAGTGAAAAATTAGAGGTAAATGGAACTGTTAAAGCCACTAAGTTTGAAGGGGATGGTTCTGGTTTAACTGGAATTAGTGGCGGCGGAAAGTGGAAGACATTAGAGGATAATTTTATCCGCTACCAAGGCGGAGTTTTCGTTGGGAATCGCCTTCCTAGCCCTAAAAATAATAACTACGAAGCAACAGGATTATGTGGTGCTATCTTCGCCATAACGGAAAGAGTAAATAAGGTCACTAAATCCTACGGTGTTAGGGGTCATTTTGATGGTTTTTTAACAGTACAAGGTGACGATGAAACAAATCAGGAAGAAATTATCGTTAAAGAGGAGCTTGATAACACCAGAGATGATGCCCTTGAAGATAAGATTTCCCCCCCGGAAGGCATTACTCTAGCAAATAGTCCTGAGTCTGTGAAACCTGGGGGTTTTGTTGAAGGGCTAACTGAGAATTCTGTAGAGGCAGTTGATAAAATTGAAGGTGCTACGACAGATCAATCTATTCTTTCTGGATATGGTGGCTATTTCACCGCTGTCAATCGTGGGACATCTTTTGTCTACGGGGTTTACGGTGAAGCACAAAATTCAAACATCACAGTTAGAGGACTCCGGGCCTATGGTGTTTACGGTAAGGCTACAGGTGCTGGCGATAATTATGCTGGCTACTTCGATGGTAGAGTCCATGTAACAGGTAATTTAACAGCTAACAATGTACAACAAAACTCCTCACGACAGTTAAAAGAGAATATAAATACCCTGACAATAGAAGACGCCCTAGAAACCTTGGAAGGACTCAATCCCGTCCAATTTCGCTACAAAGAAGATCATCAACAAGAAACCCACATTGGATTTATTGCCGAAGATGTGCCGGATTTAGTAGCAAGTCGCGATCACAAAACCCTCAGTCCAATGGATATTGTGGCGGTTTTAACCAAAGTGGTGAAGGAGCAAAATAACACGATTTCATTGCTAATGCAGAAGGTACAAACTTTGGAAAATAAAAGTCAATCTAGCGCTTTTTAGCCTAATCACCTAAACATAATTTTTTACTTCTTCCCTGCTCCCTGCTCCCTGTTCCCTATTCCCTATTCCCTATTCCCTGCTCCCTAAAACCAATAATTTTTACCAGACTCAATTTAAAACTACTATAATAACCATAATGACAGATATACAACGTCCCAATTACTTTACTTCCCAGTTTTTAGTAGAAGAAGACTTCAACGATGAGCAATCCTACCATCGTGATATGCGCCTGCGTCACAATCGCTTACTCCATAGCTGGGGTGTGGTGACAGGATTAGAAGTAACCAAAGACGGGGATAAAAAAGTTGCCGTTAGTGAGGGTATGGCTATTGATAATGATGGTCGAGAAATTATTCTTTTACCCGATTTTGAAAGAAATACCCTTAACTTAGATGGATTAGAACTCAATACCAATATTGAAATTGCCATTATCTATCACGAAATTAAGGATAAGCCTTACCGAATAGGTGACAAAACTAAATACACTCGCATTACTGAACGTCCCAAATTTATCATTTACCGTGGTAAAAAAAGGGAAAACTGTGATGACGATCACTTAGAGGTAAGAACTGGTAGTGCTCCTACCGATGGTAATGTGATTCTCTTGGCACGGGTGAACCTAGACAACAATGGTAACGTTAGTACGGTGGATAATTCTGTACGGAAACTTGCTGGTACTCAGTCATCTAGCACTGGAAAGTGGTCTGATGGTGATGATAAGAGTATTTACTACAATGATGGCAATGTCGGGATTGGTACAGAAAATCCTAGTGAAAAACTAGAAGTAGATGGCACTGTTAAGGCAAAGTCCCTGACTACTACTGGCATGATTAGGGGGTCATCAATGCCGCCTAATCTAATCAGAAATTCCTACATGAATATACTTGATGGCAACAAGCCTGCTGGGTACACCACCCTTGGGAATGTTACTTTAGAAGCAGCCCACCCTTTCACGAAAGGGTTTGAAGGACCCTATGTAGGCGAAAAACCAGCCAATGCTGCCGATAGTGTAGATGATGCAACCGAAGAAAATCCCTATTGGTTTGGCAGATTTAACAAAGGTGCGCGCATCAAAAGAGGTGGTTTAGCTGATGGTTGGGCTAGTTTTCGTGACGGTAAGATTTTGAAAATTACTGGGGATAATTCAGCACAACATACCGTGGTACTTTTTCCCTTTGAGTCCCAAGGGAATTTTTTCACCAAAAAGGTACATTTGAAAGCTTGGCTCAAGATTTCTTCCGGTAAACAAGTGGGATTTGGCGAAGTTGCTGGGTGGTATGGTAATCGTGGGAGACTCTTTCTTACTAAAGAACAAAGTGATCAGGCTCCAGATGGTTGGTATCGAGTAGATGGCGTAATTCCCACATCTGAGGTAACGAGTTTGGGTGGTCAGAGTTTTTCTATGGGTATAGAGGGTGACGGGGATGACGGAGCTTTTGAAGTATATCTAGCCTTACCATACCTAGCCAATTTAGATAATGATAGCTGGCTTCCTAGTGTTTCTGATATGCTTTCGCGGGATGGGTTAACAGTTCATCCTACTTCTGGTAATGTTGGCATTGGGACAAATAATCCTAGTCAAAAATTAGAGGTAGATGGAATTGTTAAGGCAACTAGGTTTGTAGGAGATGGTTCTGGTTTAACTGGGATTCGTGCTGGCGGTAGTACAAAGTGGTCTGATGGGGAGAATAACACTATTCACTACAATGATGGCAATGTCGGCATTGGGACAAATAATCCTAGTCAAAAATTAGAGGTGGCTGGAACTGTTAAGGCCACTAAATTTGAGGGGGTAGGAGACTCAACCATCGATGGTTCCCTAACCATTGCTGGAAACCTGGAAGTACAGGGAGATGTGATTGCCCGTGATACAGAACATATTGAGGGGAATGTTTCCTTGGGTGATGCTGATAACGATGAAGTTAGTATTCATGGGGTGTTGCGCTCCACCCACTCCTCTGGAACACTACAAATAGATGATGCTTTAAACGTTACAGGTCCGCTGACTGTAAGTGGCAATGTTGGTATCGGAACAGCTATTCCACAAAGACCATTGGATGTGGAGTCTGAGAAAGGAAACTACGGTTTGAAGATTGGTGCTAAGGACAAAAAGACGAAAATCTATCTCCATATCGCTGCCGGAGACTATGGGTATCTTGATTTAGGAGGAGAAACTCGACTTAGGGGTAATGGTCAATTATCAACTTTTTCTGGTAAGTTACAAATTGCTGGTTCTTTGGATGTTAATGGCAATGTTGGTATCGGTACAAAGAACCCAAGTGCTAAATTAGTTGTTACCGGAGGTGAAACTACCTTACAGCAAGAAAGCTGGAAAACTCCAACACTCCAAAATGGTTGGGTTAATTATGGCCGTGGGTACAATAGTGCTGGCTACTTTAAAGATAGCCTGGGTATAGTTCACCTGAAGGGTTTAGTCAAAAATGGCACAGCTAACACAATTTTTACATTGCCAGTAGGATATAGACCCGCTGCTCAAGAACTTCATAGTGTTGCAACATCACCCAATGCTATGGCTAGGGTTGATATCTTGTCTAATGGAACAGTACAAAGAATAAGTGGAAGTAGCACTTGGATTTCTTTAGATGGAATTACTTTTAGAGCAGGTTCATCGACTCGTGGCGATGGTATTATCAGAGATGTCATAGTTGGCGATACTATAAGAGATGTCATAGTTGGCGATACTATAAGAGATGTCATACAGTAGCTTAATATCATGTCCGGTTGAATAGTTATAAATAAGGAGGGAGGGGTCAACCCACCCCTCGCCCCTCCGGTGGAGGGGAACAGGAGGAGCAAGTTTTTTGATCACTAATTATCCGGACAGTTGTGAGATCCGATTGCCTGCCTAACTCAGTTATAGCCTCAAGTTGTCTCATAAATCATTCCTGATTGCTATATGAAAGATCAAATAGAAAAACGCATTGCTAGTCTAAAAGCTGAATTTGAATCTGGAAAAAAAACGCTGTCTGATTTGGAGGCCAAACAGACAAATATCAGAGAAACTTTATTGCGAATAAGTGGTGCAATTCAAATATTGGAAGAATTGCTAGCTGAATCTCAAACACCAGAGGAAAACAACGCTCAAAATCTTGAGGAAAATGCCACAAGTCCCCTAATATCATCTCGGGTTGAATAGTTTAAATAACGAGGGAGTCAACCCACCCCTCGCCCCTCCCCCGACCGTGGAGGGGAAAAGGAGGAGCAAGTTTTTTGATCACTAATTATCCGGACATGATGTAACTAATTGATTAAAAGGAGAAGGTTAACCTTATGGGTAATCAACTAACAACCAAAAGTAAAACAACAGAAGCAAGCCATCAGGGAAGAGTTTCAACGGTTACTCAACCACCGTTGTCAATTTATAGCCCAGTTCACCCTATTCTGCAACTCCAACAACAACTGGGCAATCAGGCAGTTAATCGTCTGATTCAGACTAAAATGACGGTTGGTCCCCCTGGGGATATTTATGAACAAGAAGCTGACCAAGTTGCTGCTACTGTAATGCGTACCCCAGCACCACAAGTGCAGCGTCAAACGGAAGAGGAGGAGGTTCAGGCCAAGCCCATTACTCCCTTGGTTCAACGACAGTCTGAGGACGAGGACGAGAAAGTTCAAATGCTTCAACGACAGTCTGAGGAGGAAGACGAGAAAGTTCAAATGCTTCAACGACAGGCTGAGGAGGACGAGAAAGTCCAAATGCTCCAAAGACAGTCTGAGGACGAGGACGAGAAAGTTCAAATGCTCCAACGACAGTCTGAGGACGAGGACGAGAAAGTTCAAGCTAAAGCCGTTTCTAGTCAAACTCCAGCACTATCCCCCCATTTAGAAAGCAAAATCCAGTCTCGGCGGGGTACTGGTCAACCTTTACCTAAGTCTACCCGTGCCTTTATGGAACCTCGCTTCGGCTATGACTTTAGCAGTGTAAGACTACATACTGATTCCCATGCGGCTAGTGCTGCTAGTGAATTGAATGCCCAAGCCTTCACTACGGGTCAGGACATCTTCTTTGGTTCGGGCCACTATGAACCCCATACCACTAAAGGTAAGTCCTTATTAGCTCATGAACTAACCCATACAATTCAGCAACAGCCTAGCACCGCCCGGATGCTGGTTCAGCGTCGTGATGGTATGAATGGGAACGAACCTGTAACTAGTTCACCAACATCGTTAGTCCAAGCACCTCCATCTCGTACACCAGCTACATCCTTACCAGTCCAAGAACCTCCGTCTCCCACACCAGCTACATCTTTACCAGTCCCAGCACCTCCATCTCCTACACCAGGATCGCCCCCAGCCACTGCGACTCAAGCCCCCGAAGGTACTATTCCAGCTACATCTCCAGAGGCATCAGTTGCTCCGCCAGTAGAAATGATGGAGGAGACTACGGAATCTGTGAGTGCAGAAGCTCCTCAAGAATCTACGACCCCCCAACCGATGGGCGAGACAAGTGCTGTTGGTGTTGAACTGCTCATGCCTGAGCCACCCTCAGAACTTTCACAAGAGGCTCAAAGTCGTCTTGAGCAAGTTCAGAGTAATGCTGCTGGAGCTGCTGTCGCCGAATCTGAACTTCCTGACGCTGAAGCGAATGTTGCCAGCGCTCGTGGTGCAGTGACGGAACCGGAAGCAGAAACCAGTGCTCGTGCAGGGGAAGCTTTGGTAGAAGCTCTAGGAGAACGTCCCCAACCCAGTCCTGAAATTGAGGCACTGTGTCAGCGAATTTATCAAGCAATTCGCAGTAAGCGTCCCCCCGATGAAGAATCCCTCGTGGATGCTGACCCCACAGAAGCTGCCCAGGAAGCAGGGGGTGAACTGAATCAATCCATTCAAAGTAACATAGAACAAGTCGAAAGTAGTTATGACCAACTAGACCAGCAACCTGAAGGTACTCCCCAACAGCAACCCCAAGAACTGGAAGTTCCCCCTGAAACTGTAGAAACTCCAGAAATAGGTGCTGAAGCTGCTGTTCCTGACCCTGTAGCTCCAGAAGCAGTTTCCCTCGATGCAGATGTAGCTGCTAGTGGAACTCGCATGGAAGAGGCAGGGATGAATACGGAAGCTGCCCAGTTAGTGGAAACAGGTCCCATTGCAGAAGCGAGGGCAGCTCAGGGAGAACTTCAGGAAACAGCCCAGCGAGATCCAGCAGAGGTTCTTGCCGAGCAACAAGAAGCTTTAGCCAATGCCAGTTCTGATATGGCAGCTTTGCAGGAAGCAGCACTTAATGCCCTAGCTACCTCCCGTGCATCCACCGTCGGCGGAGTACATAGCCAACAGACAGAAATGGTGGGTTCCGAAGAGCAAATGCGCACCCAAATAAGTGCCCAAGCTCAAGGAATTTTTGCCCATGCCCAAAACCAAGTTAATACCCTCCTCACGCCCTTATCTCAAACAGCAATGAATCGCTGGGAAACAGGTGTAGCTGTTCTTTCTGGGCAGTTTCGGCAACGTCTATCTCGGGTAAAACGCTGGGTGGATGAGCGCCACGAAAGTACGCTGCTGGCAGTGGTGGATTATCTTACTGGTTTACCTGACTGGGTAACGGAGGAATACGACGAAGCGGAACAGGCTTTTGGTGATGGAGTTTGTAACCTGATCCGGGAAATTTCGGCAGAGGTAAATGGGGTAATTGCCACCTGCGAAGCGCTGATAGATCAAGCCCGTCAGGAGATTAATAACCTCTTTACCAATCTGCCAGCAGAACTACAAGAATGGGCAGCATCGGAACAGGAAAGGTTTAATGCTCAACTCGACGGCTTGCATCAGCAAGTAATGTCAACCCGCGATAACTTTAACAGTGATCTGGCTAACCGTGCAGCTCAATCTGTACAGGAGGTACGTCAAGAAATTCACCAGTTGCGTGAAGCTGCTGGAGGGTTAATTGGGCGCGTTGTTAATGCGGTTAACCAATTCCTGGAAGATCCCGCTAAGTTTATTATTGAAGGATTGTTAGCACTGGTGGGTATTGCAGCTTCTGCTTTCTGGGCAGTGGTAAACCGCATTGGAGATGTTATTGGCGATATTGCCGACAATCCCTTGGGATTTGCCGAGAATCTATTGGCAGCCATTGGTCAGGGATTTGCCCAGTTTTTCGACAACATTGGTAGCTACCTACTGGATGGCTTACTAGAATGGCTATTTTCTGGTATGGGAGCTGTGGGAGTACAAATTCCCTCTGATTTTTCCCTATCGAGTGTTATTACCTTCTTCTTGGAATTAATGGGTATCACCTGGGAGCGAATTCGGGGCTTGCTGGCTCGACATATTGGGGAGGAAAATATTGCCTTAATTGAACAAGCTTATGAACTGATCGCTGACTTAATTACCATGGGTCCCCAGGGAATTTTTGAGATGATTAAAGAACAGTTAGATCCCCAGAATATCCTGGACATGGTGATGCAATCGGCAATTGATTTCTTGACCGAAACCCTGATTGCTCAGGTAAGTGTGCGGGTGCTGGCTATGTTTAACCCCGTGGGAGCGATCGCCCAAGCAATAGAAGTCATTTATAAGGTACTAAAGTGGATTTTTGAGAATGCAGCTCGCATCTTTAGCCTGGTGGAAACTGTGGTTAATGGTATGGCGGATATTATTGCTGGTAATGTTAGCGGTATGGCAAATGCGGTTGAACAGTCACTGGCAAGATTATTGGTTCCTGTAATTGATTTCTTTGCCGGTTTAATTGGTTTAGGTAATTTGCCAGATCGTGTTGCGGATACGATTCGCGGTTTCCAAGAATGGGTTGAGAGTATTCTGGAACGGGTTATTGCTTGGTTGGTGGAAAGGGCGAGGGCATTGTTGCGATCGCTGGGTTTAAGCGGAGACGCAGAAATAGAACAAGAGGGCGAGAGTCAATCAGGTGATGGAGAGGTTGGTAAAACAATTAATTTTGCTGCTGGTGGCGAAAGTCATAGACTGTGGCTCAATGTTCAAGGTACTGATGTTATTGTCATGGTGGCTAGTGAAGCAGAAGATGTTGCAGCTAAGCTCAACGAGTGGCAGGGACAGATTGATGAACTTTCAGATAATCAAAAATCAAATGCTAGATCTTTGCTGAGTTCTGCTCGTCAGCGCTTGGGTATTGCAGAGGAAGAGGGGCAAGAAGCTGTCGAGGAAAAACGAGAAGCAGAGCAAAACCCAGAAAATCAGTCTGCTGTTGCCGAATTTACACAAGCAGATGATCAGGCTGAGCAAGCAGAGCAAAGTCTTGCAGAAATACTCAAGAGTTTATTTGAACTATTTGGAGGAGATCCGACAGAAAAACTTGCTGAAATTGCAGAGGCACTTCCCAGTCATGCAGAACAATATACAGAGAAAGTGCATCGAAGCTGGTATGATAAACAAATCACTAAAGTTAAGCTAGGTGCAGAAGAAAATTCACCAGCGCTTTGGAATTCTAATGTATTAAACAATACTGAAACTGAAGCATTTGCGTTCACGAGAAATAGTGCTGTTCATCAGCAGTTATTGCCATACTTTATTACAAGTCCAGGTGAGCGAAGAGCTAATACTACAGCTTTCTACAGTTACGCTTTTGTCAATGGAGATGTTGAGCATAGTGTGAGAGGAGATTTTCTTAATAAGTTGGGATATCCCACTATCAATAGTCTTAAAAGCACTGGAATAAGTAGAGTTGATTATAACAACGAAGTTGGAGAAGATTATAAGCAAAAGCTAAAAGGTAAGATTGAAAAAATTGACTATGATGTTAGCATAAATCCTTATGGGCGATTTGATTTACCCACAGAAAGAATTCCAGATCACAGTCGATTTAAGCCACTAGATATTAAACCCACACCCAATGGCATTAAATACCGCACTGAAGCGGGGCAAGACTTTGAGGTATCTATTAATCCTGGTGAGTTCAAACATACTATTGAAGGGCTAGGACTACAGATGATGTCAGGTCGTGGTGTCACTCAGGATTCACCATGGTTCAGTAAGAATAATGGTTTTAATCGTGCCCATCTAATTGCTAATGAATTTGGTGGTAGTGGCTTTGCTAATGGACAAAACCTTGCAACCACAAGCGACTACTACAATAAAGTAGAAATGAGGAATGCAGAGGTCACGATTGGGCAGTCTATTCGAGATTTTGCAGAGAAGAATGGTGTTAGTGTTAATGATGTTCGTTTCGATTTAAGGGTTGATATAACGTTTGGCAATCTTGCAGATCCGGATATTCTGCAAGAGATAGAAAAACAGGACTGGTTTCCCAAGGATTCGTCAATCCAAACCCTAGAAAAGGAAATTAAACAGAAGATTAAGAATGGCGAAGTTAGCAAAAATTTAATGCGTGTGCTAGAGGTAATGTATAGCTGGAAAGCCTATATTCCTGGTGGTCTAGAAGATAGTGAACAGACTACCCTTCTTGGACCTGACTATCGAATTTTGACAGAGAAAGCTAAAGTATAGTTTTTTATCTGTACTTAATCATACGAGAAATAAGAAACGGTTACATAATAATGATGAAACAAGCCATTGAATTAATGCAGGGATTTATGAGAGCCGAATATGAGGCTTTAGTAGCAACGTATACTGAATTTGAAGACTGTGTAGTTGAAGAAAAAAACAAGAAAGCCAGAGAGTATTTTCAAATTCTTCCTGATCGAACCATGAGTCTTGGTTTCGGGCGACGTCCTGGGAAATCCCAAACTGAGATTGAACGTACAGCACGCATGGCTTCACAGCTTCGACCTCGAATACTATTTCAAGCAAAGCATTACAAACATCCAACTTTTGGAGATCTCTATGGCTTTTATATGAGTGATTACCAGAACACCTCACTTCTGTCTTACAACTGCTGCTTTTATATTGCTCCAATTGACGACAGTCTTAAAATCATTTCTAAGTATGTTGCCGATCCAGCATCAGAAAATGTGAGTTGGGAGTACCTTTGTGGGATTGAGTTAGAAACATTAGGAGAGTTGGTTGAACTACTTAAGTTTACTGCACCAGAACGCTGTGCAGATTTAGCTGACTATGATGCGGAGTAAATAGGGCTTGCTGCATGAATGTAGAAGGCATACCCGACAAGGTTTTCAAGCCTTTTTTCACCAAACAAGTGCAAGGTTTTGGCATCTTGTCGCTCAAAAACCTTGCACTTTTGTGGGAAATCCCTGGGTTTTCTTGGGGAACCAAACGGTGAAAATGAGATTTGTAAAGCTGTGTAGCCTCTCAAGTCGCTTTGTAGACTTATTCAGCAAGCCCTAAATAGTTTTCAAAATAGATAACTTATACAATGCTCTGGGGCAATTTTTAAATTATCAAGTTGCTTTAGAACAAGAGAAACCTGACTTCAAACTGTTTTTGGCAATACCTGTTGGGGCATTTAGGACTTTCTTTAGTCTACCATTTGTGCAAACAGTAGTTAAGCGTTTTCAGCTCAGTCTCTTGGTTTATGATCCATCTGAAGAGGTGATTTTAGAATGGAAAAAATAATCCAGTATCGCCAATACATTAAACAACTTATGAGTGATTATGCCAGTAAAAGTCCATCTGATGAAGATGTTGAAGCTGCCTTAATTTTTGACTCAGACCACGACCATTACCAAGTTGTCTATACCGATTGGAAGAATCGCCAACCAATGTATGGTTGTGTTCTACATTTCAGCATCAAAAATGCTAAAATTTGGATACATCATGATGGAACTGAAATTGGTTTTGCCAACGAACTCGTCAAATTGGGAGTACCAAAGACTGATATTGTACTAGCATTTCAAGAACCTGCTGTACGTCAATATACTGACTTTGCAGTGAGTGAGATTCAGATAACGATGTTAAACTTTATGCAACCCCATACCCAGTATGTTCGCGAATATCGGGCGGATGAAAAGCCAGAACAATCCTATCCTTCGGTACTCCTGAAGCAACCAATTCCTCCGTGATACTATCTTCGATACCGTCGTAGTGAATCCAGATTTTACCATCGCGGACTTCACCATGGAAAATAGTACCATAGACACGGCGATGATTTTCCCAACCTTCATGTACCAGCAAAAAATGATTGCGATCGCCACTAATAATGACAGAAGTTGTCACATCACCATAACGGTAAGGAAGATTGGCGTAATACTTTAAAATATTTTCTAGGGTTTCACGCCATTGATCTAAACACTTATCTGTGGTTTCCATTGAATAATTTCCTCAATTTTTACGTCAAAAACAAGTAAACGAAAACCAGGTTCTTCTAACAAAATTTGTCCAGCTTCCTCCTTAAACACAGTTTCAAAGATATTGCGCTCAACTGCAAGATATATTTGACGATTAGGATCTCGTTTCTTGAGGATTCTACTATATAAAAAGAATTGTCCCCATGCTTTTTCAAGATCGTTAATAGGAGAAGGACTAATAAAAGTTTTTACTTCCACAGCTATTTTTGTAGCACCTCTTTCAGCAGCAATAAGTTTTTCAGCACCCAAATCAACAAAGGCATTGCGAGTACCAATTTTGAGAATCAGTGGATCATCAGTAATAATCCAACCATCCTTGATTAAGGCAGTTTTGACAGTATCATGATGAAAATCTTTAGCAGGCATCGAGAATTTATTAGACCTCTTACAAAAGTTAAACAGCAATCATTTTCTGTACTTTTCTTGGTGCGCTACCAGGTGCGTCTTTCGGCGACGTAGGGTCGCATCCGCTTTTTGTAAATTTTCTTACTCATGGCTCCACTTCTGCAAGAATTCCAGGCGTTGCTGACTGGTGGGTATGATTTGATAATTTTGTATTTGGGATTTTTTATTTTGGATGGTTTGAACTACTTGTTAATATGGCGTTGCTGACTGGTGGGTATGATTTGATAATTTTGTATTTGGGATTTTTTATTTTGGATGGTTTGAACTACTTGTTAATATTAACTGTTCCCTGTTCCCAGTTAAGTGTTCCCTGTTCCCTATAAACCTACTTTCATACCTTAATTCAGCAATGCCGTTAATATTAACTGTTCCCTGTTCCCAGTTAAGTGTTCCCTGTTCCCTATAAACCTACTTTCATACCTTAATTCAGCAATGCCGAATTCCATAGTATTTATTATAAGTCCCATAGCAACCACCTTAGACTTTTATAGTATTCCCCATGTTTAAAGATATATTCTCCGCCTTAGAAAAACTAGATAAACTACTAGAAACAGCAGTTATCAAAGCAGAAACTATCTACGGTTCCCAAGCAGCTAACGACCCTTATCGAGGTCTTCGTATCGATCCCGATGAGGTCAACCAACTCCTAGATCGTCAACCAGGAATACCTTTATTTGCAGTAGATACTGAATCTACTAAAATTAATAGTATACCATTAAACTGGTTAAAACAAACTTTCAATTTGTCTGAATTTGACTTGGACTTGATGCTCATTGCCCTAGCTCCAGAAATTGATTTGCGTTACGATCGCCTGTACGCTTATCTTCAAGATGATGTGACTCGCAAGCGACCTAGTGTTGATTTAGCCTTAAATTTACTATGTCCCTCTCCTGAAGCAAAACTGCTGCAACGAGTCCATTTGGCTCCTGATGCACCCTTAATCAAACACGGCTTACTTCACTTAATTCCTGACCCCCATCAGGTTAAGCCACCAATATTATCGTATTATCTAAAACTGGACGACCAAGTTATCCATTTTCTCTTAAACCAAAAGGGACTTGAACCGCGTTTAGGATTATGGTGTCAATTATTAACTCATCCTGCTGTTGAGGAAAAATTCCCCATTCGGGATGAAATCAAGCGGATACTTCCTAAGCTAATCGTACAAGCTCAAAATATACATCAACCTTTACTTATCTATTTCTCTGGTTTGCACCCTGCTGAAAAACGTCGTGGAGCGATCGCTCTGGCAGCTCAACTTAACAGGCAGTTATTGATTGCCGACTTAGCTCAAGCTTTAGCAATTAAGGAAAACTTTGACCAACTGCTCAAATTATTGTTTCGTGAAGCTTGTTTTCACAATGCTATCCTCTATCTGGAAAATTTAGATGCGCTACAAACCAAAGAGCAGCATCTATCATATAAAAACTTACTTGATAGACTAGCTGAGGTAAAAGATGTGGTCATCTTATCGGGAGTAGAGTCGTGGGTAGTAACTTTCGAGACTAAAGGTGTGATTACTGTGCCTTTTCCTAACCCTGATTTTTCCCAACGTCGTATCCACTGGCAAGCGAATTTGGAATCCAAAGGAATTGTACTTAGCGATCGCCAACTGGATACCCTTGCTAATCGTTTTCGTTTGAGTTCAGATCAAATAGCTAGTGCAGTTAAAAATGCTTCTAATCAAGCTTTGTGGGTTGCTGTTTCAGAATTTGAGGAGTTGCCATTAAACAGTACAATTAAGCCTACTCTAAATGACCTATTAGTAGCAGCTCGCGAGCAATCTGGTAATAATTTAACTGAGTTAGCGCGCAAAGTTAGCTCTAAGTATAATTGGCAAGACATTATTTTACCAACCGATGCAGTTGCTCAACTCAAAGAAATTTGCAATCAAGCGAAATATCGTCATATCGTTTATGATAAGTGGGGTTTTCACCGCAAGCTATCCATTGGTAAAGGTTTAAATGTACTATTTTCTGGTCCACCGGGTACAGGCAAAACAATGGCTGCGGAAGTTATCGCCAATGAACTACAGCTTGAGTTATACAAGATTGATTTATCCCAGGTTGTCAGTAAATACATTGGGGAGACAGAGAAAAATCTGAACCGCATTTTTCTAGCTGCGGAAACAGCTAACGCCATCCTGCTGTTTGACGAAGCAGATGCTTTATTTGGCAAGCGTTCTGAAGTTCGAGATTCCCATGACCGCTACGCCAATATTGAAATTGGCTATCTATTGCAGAAGATGGAGGAATATGAAGGTATATCAATTCTGACAACAAATCTGCGTCAAAATTTAGATGAAGCATTCGTGCGTAGGTTAGCATTTACCGTTCACTTTCCCTCACCAGATGAAGCAAGTCGTCGGCAGATTTGGGAAGGAATTTGGACTGAGGAAATCCCCTTGTCACCAGATATAGATTTTGATTTTTTGGCAAGGCAGTTTAAATTGAGTGGTGGGAATATTAAAAATATTGCCTTAGCTGCTGCTTTCCTCGCTGCTGAAGCTGACAGTGCAGTAATGATGGAACATCTTTTACAAGGAATTAGGCGTGAGTATCAGAAAATGGGTAAGGTATGGGACAATGTCCTCACAGGGTGATAAGCGTTAAATTACAATAAACAATATCATAGAAGTCAAAAGTCATAATTCAAAAGTCATAAGTCAGGAGGTTCAGTTAGAGAATAGGGAAAAAGGTTGAAATTTGCTCCCATCTCCTCTACTCCCTATCTTGAATAATTATATCGGGACTTACGCACTGACAATAGATATAGGGTTTTGTGCGTTACACTACCGCTTTTTCCTATGGTCATACTCCGCAAACATGTCGTGGAGCGTTAACGGAGTTATGCGACAGCAAAGCACACCCTACTGGGCCTATATCGGAACTTACGCGCTGACAATAGATATAGGGTTTTGCTCAGTTAAGATACCGCTAACACACCCTACCAATAGCGTTTATGGATAAGTCTTGATATAATTTTGAATTTATAGCAAATTATTTTTGTATATATCTATAAATACCATTTGAATAAATATTTTGATACAAATATTATTACCTCTTGCCAACTCCTATTCCTTACTTCCTATTTTAATTAAAAATGAAAAAACAAGATAAAACCTTACCCTTAACCTTACTAGGGGCAACCGTATTAATGATTATTGGTAGTGTCGCTGGCTACATTATAGTAGCTTCCAAAGAAACAGCAGATAATTTGCCAGTAGGTGCTGAAGTTGTGGCCAAAGATGCAATGATGACTATTTCTGTCTCTAGTAACCCCAGTCAATGGGAAAAACTGCAACAGTTTGGCACACCAGAATCTCAAACTGCTTTTAAAAATCTATTGGGGCAACTGCGCGATCGCTTTCTCACGACTTATGGTTATAACTATCAACGAGATATTCAACCTTGGGTAGGAGAGGAAATAATGATTGCTTTATTGCGCAAGCAAACTCTAGAACCCGCTAACTCTACTTCTCCCGACTCTCCTCCTCCACCTCCAGCTCAACAAGCAACTGTGGTGGTCTTGCCGATCGCCGATCCAGTTAAGGCCAAACAAGTTTTAGACCGACCACGCTCTCTTCAAAAAGGTCAATTAGTTAAACGTACTTATAGAGGTATTGAAATCACAGAAACGGAAGGAGTGCCCAAGCAAGATATTTCTGCTGCAGCATTGGGGAATCAGTATTTAGTAATTACTGACTCCCAGACTTCAATAAATCAGGCGATCGATATTTATAAAGGAGACGAGTCTCTGGCAAAAGTTCCTGGTTATACAGAAGCGATCAAGAAACTGGAAACTCCTTCACCCTTTGGTTTGGTATATGTGAATATTCCTGTTGCTGCTGCTTATAGTTCTAGTAAATCTATTACTCCTGTTTCTGAGGAAAATCTCAAACAACTTGAGGATAACCAAGGAGTGGCAGCTAGCATCAATTTAGTTCCTGAAGGTATAAATTTAAAAGCTATTTCTTGGCTAAAACCTAATAGTCAGAAAAAGTTTACCGTAGAAAACAAAGCTATGGAAATGTTAAATCGAATTCCGGGAAATGCTTTGATGATGATATCTGGCAGTAATTTACAGAAAATGTGGTCTGATTATGTCAAAAATGCAGCAGCTAACCCAGTAGCTCCGATTAACCCAGAAACATTGCGTCAAGCTGTTAAGAATACAACTGGTATGAATTTAGAAGAAGATTTTCTCAACTGGATGGCAGGAGAATATTCTTTGTCTTTGCTGCCTATCCCTAAAAGTAAGGATGAGTTAAATAAATTTGCTGCGGGGTTTGTCTTTATGGTCAAAACAAGCGATCGCCGTGCTGCGGAGGAGTCACTGAAAAAGTTGGATGAGGCCATGAAAAACCAAGAATTTGAGGTAGGTGAAGCTGTTGCCAGTGGAGAAGCTGTTGTTAAGTGGACTTCACCATTTGGTGGTTTTACCGTAATTCGTGGTTGGTTGAATGGGAATGTGGCATTTTTTACATTAGGAGGTTCTGTAGAGAATCAAATTTTACCCGCGCCAACAACTTCTATGGCTGAAAGTGCGGTATTACAAAAAAGTTTACCACCAGAGTCAGAATCTTTTAACGGTAATTTTTTCCTTGATATTAGTAAAAGTTTCAATCCTCAAAATCTTTCTATTCCGCAACTACCTCCAAATCAAAAAGTTTGGATAGATGGTATGGAATCTATTGGAGTGACGTCTATTGTAAGTAATAATCGTACAACTAATTATGATATTTTTGTCAAATTGAAAAAACAGGAGTTTTAGAAGTCAAGAGTCAAAAGTAATCTGTGACATAGAATCTTGCTACAGGCGTAGGTTGGGTTGAAGAATGAAACCCAACATACAGCAGATTCCAGCTATAGTTGAGCCTTTTTCCAATTGCTAGAGAACTTAGTTTTATGTCGGTTTAAATATTGCAACTGAGAGAGTTTAGCTTCTAACTTTCTATAAGATTTAGCACCAGGAAATACCTCACCAGTTGAGAGTGAAGAAGCGTGATTTTATATCATGTCCGGTTAAACAGTGATAAATAAATAACTACGGAGGAGTCAGGATTCAGGAGTCAGGAGTCAGGAGGAAAGAGGTAATAAAGAAGAACAACAGGAGAAGAAGGAGAAAGTTTTTTTATAACTAATTATCCGGACATGATATGATATTATCTGGTAAAACTTCATAAGTTTTAATCCATCCAAATTCGGGGCAGTTTTATATGATTAAAACCTACCGATATTGACACATCTAGAGTGTTTGCGTAGCATTCGGTAGGAAAACCATCATCCCTACCTTTTTTCTTAAATATAGGCACTCCCGACACTTTGTTAAAGCAACGTTTCCAAGCTGATGATAAATACCTTAAAGCATATTGAGGTGCTGTTTTAGATACTTAATTCTAGGTACAGTTGTTAGGTTTAACCATTGCTACTAATAGTTTATGCAAATCGATAGCAGTAGGAAATTTCAGCTTACTCTCAGGATTATTGGAATTGTGATTAAGGATGTTTCTAGTCAACCATAATCCCCAATTCCAAGCGTGACGTTAGCGTTTGCGGTAGCATTCCGATAGGAAAGCTTTGCGCCAGCAAACTACACAGCGCGTGTTTAGCTAGTTAGGTTTTTTGCCGATTATCATTTTCTTTGTGGGTTTAATACCCCACCGTCAACGGGGGTGTTCAAAATTACTTGGGGGAGCGAATCCCCATGTAATTTTCCTCCTGTCTCCTGTCTCCTGTCTCCTGTCTCCTTCTTCAATTGGGCACAGTTCAGTTTTTAATCCTAGTAGCATGATTATCAATGTTTCTGACAATATGTTATGATATGAAGCACCAAGGAGATTGTTGGTCATTGGAGCTATATTTTTCCGTTTACTTTCTCCAAGTAGTACTGCTAAGTAATAACGAAACCCTTTTTTTTGACCCTGAATTTTCCATAAATCCTCGAATTTTTGACACCACTTTTCAAACCATGGTGGTCAGGCAGACAAGGTTGTTTCTTTGATCAGCTAGCCTTTTGAGGTAAAAACAAGATTATATAATAACTTGAGACTATTTTACTTCATTTTTTTTCAAAAGTCCAGGTACTAGATAATCATAGATTATGTCAAGCTGTTATTTACCCCAAGGAGGGGGTTGCTGCGATCGCGACTTTCATCCAACAAAGTTCTAACATAATATAAATGATGTGCCATATTATAAATCTGAAAAATTACATTTTTTAGACTTATTAGACATCTCCAGAAAAGAGGCAGTAGGCAGTAGGCAGTAGAGGGAAAGAATTGATAATTTCTGTGTGATAATTGATTTTATTTTTTATGATAGGAGATGTCTATTAGGTTAGTTTGCGATAATTGTCGTAGGAGTTAAACTGGTAATGTACCTGTGGAAAAATTAGGAGCGTTGTTAATATGGCATCTGATAAAATTCTTGTAGTTGATGATGACCAGGCAATCAGAATTTTAGTTCATCGTTTTTTAACTAACCAAGAATATCAAGTAGAGTCCGCAGAAGATGGTAAAACAGCTTTTGTTTTATTTAAAGAATTTCAACCAAACTTAGTTGTTTTGGATATAAATCTACCAGATACTACTGGGTTTGAACTTTGTCAGGAAATGCAGAGTTACAATGATGTGTTGGTACTGATGTTGAGCAGTCTATGTGATGAAGTAGCTAAAGTCCGAGCTTTTCAGTTAGGTGCTGATGATTATCTCACAAAACCATTTAGTTTAGTAGAACTGAATGCTCGTCTTAAAGCAATATTGAAACGTCAAAGGTTACTTTCTCCGAGAAAATTAGAACGGCTTGTATTTGGGGATTTAGTAATAAATAATGTTGAAAAAGAAGTAAGATTTCAGCATAAAATTGTTTCTCTAACTAATCTACAATTTAATTTATTATTTTGTATGGCTAATCAACCAGGATATGTTTGGAGTCGCTCTGAATTGTGCGATCAAGTATTTAAGGGTGAAGATAGTCATTGGTTTGGCACCGCAAAAGTTTGTGATGTGCATATTAGTCAGATTCGCAAGAAAATAAAAAGTTGTGGTTGTGATTTTGAGTATATAAAAACTATTATTAAAGTTGGCTATAAGTTTGAAGCACCAGTATAAAGATGATTTTATACAGGAGTAACTAAATTCTTTCTATTCTGCTTCCTTGGTAATATTCTATATCATAATTCTTAATGATTTTCATTAAAAAGGACTTTAATTATAAAAAGCTGTTTTGCATCTCAACCATACATCCAATTTTTGTCAAAGGAAACAGGGAACAGCGGTGCGACCCCGCGGGGTGCGATAGACGCAAGCAGTCGGAACCCGGCGAGGTCTCCTCGCCATGGGAATGCCGACCAAGAGAGGGAATGCGCACTCCTGTGAGGGAATATAAAATCTATAATGATTTTTCGCTTACCTAACTTACAACCTACCGCTGCTTCATAAAACTGATACAAAGCGTCACATCGATGCGACAAATTGATGTTGACTTCCTGCTTTCCTACGGAATGCTACGCAAACTGCTGAGGCCGTCGGCGGTTACTCATCCACAGGCATTAACGGTCAAGCCAACCGCATCTCTACACTCTATACTTACATTTAAGTCTTTGTCAATTAACATAACTAAAAAAGTCCTCAAACCCTTACTACGCCGTTTTAGCGTAGGAAGCGGGATTTCAGGATAGGTCTACGTCTATACTATATAGACACCCCAGAAATGCTGAAGCAGGGATTAGTGCAGAAGATACAAAGCGTCACCCTCGTTACTACTTGCCTGTGAGAACTATCGTATTATGTCGATAAATTGCGCAAATTGTTAACTAAGTCGAAACTCTCCAAAATTCCCAATAACTGTGCTTCACTCAACTGGTCGATCCCCAACTTTTCGGCCTTCTGTAACTTAGAACCTGGATCTTTTCCTACCACAACAAAATCAGTCTTAGAACTCACCGTACTTGTCACCTTACCACCAGCAGTTTCAATCAAACTCTTTGCCTCATCCCGCTTCAAGGTTGGTAAAGTTCCCGTTAACACAAAAGTTTTGCCTGCTAAAAATGCACTTTGCTCTTTTGCCACATTGCCCGTATCTGTTCTTACATCCATCACCACTCCAGCATTACTCAGACGTTCTACCAACTTCTGATTAGCTGAAACCTGAAACCACTGTTCAACTGATTGAGCAATTTCTGGACCAATTCCATAGACTGCTTCAATATCTGTCGCCTTTGCCTGTGCCAACTGTCCTACATTGGAAAACTTCTGAGTTAATAACTCTGCATTTACGCTACCCACATGACGAATACCCAAACCATAAAGCACCCGTGGCCAAGATTTGCTTTTGGAACTAGCGATCGCATCCACCAATTTACTTGCCGACTTTTGTCCCATTCGTTCGAGGGAAGTCAAACTTTTGACAGTTAAATCATATAGATCGGCCACCGACTCAACTAAACCACTATTGACCATCTGCTGTACTAATTTTTCCCCCAAACCATGAATATCCAGAGCACCTCTAGATGCCCAATGTACCAAAGAACCCCGAAGAATAGCAGGACATGAAGAGTTGATACATCTCATTATTGCCTCATCAGTAGGTTTGACCGCAGGTTGACCGCATTCTGGACAGTGAGTAGGCATTTGAAATAGTTGAGCATTTGTGGGACGTAGTTCTGGCAAAACTCGTACTACTTCTGGAATAATTTCTCCTGCTTTGCGGACTATTGCAGTATCTCCAATATGTAGATTTAGTTCCGCGAGGCGATCGCTATTATGTAGAGACGCTCTTTGTACTGTTGTACCTGCTAACTGGACAGATTTTAATTCTGCCACAGGGGTAAGTGCCCCAGTACGGCCCACTTTAATTGTGACTGCTTCGACAATGGTCGGGACTTCTTCAGCAGGATATTTAAGAGCGATCGCCCACCGAGGAAATTTTTGAGTAAATCCTAATTTTTTTTGTAGTGGCAAGGAATTAAGTTTAACTACAACTCCATCGGTTAAATAGGGCAAATTTTTCCGTTCAGTATCCCAATATTGATAGTATTTTTGAACATCATTTAAAGATGAGCAAATTTGGCGATGAGGATTAACTTTAAAACCTAGTTTTTGTAGTAATTCTAAATATTGCCATTGGGTAGAAAATTTAGATAATTCTGAGTTAATTTCAGATTTTATATAAAGTGTATAAGCGAAAAAATCTAGTCGGCGTTGAGCAACTATTTTTGAATCTAATTGTCGCAAAGTACCTGCTGCTGAATTACGAGGATTAGCAAATGGTGGTTCTCCTATTTTTTCTCTTTCTATGTTGATACTTTCAAATACATTAATTGATAAAAAAGCCTCACCTCGAACTTCTATTATTGAGGGTGGATTATCTATTTTCAGTTTCAAGGGAATACTTTTAATTGTTTTGACATTTTGAGTAATATCTTCTCCTGTAATTCCATCTCCACGAGTAGCACCTCTGACTAATAAACCATTTTCATAAGTTAGAGCTAAAGCAGAACCGTCAATTTTTAGTTCACAAACATAATCTACCGTATCAGGATGGGGATCGATTTCTATTTGACGTTGCCAACGTTCTTGCCAATTTTTTAATTCCTCAATATTAAAAGCATTTTCCAGACTATAAAGAGGAATATTATGTTCAATTGATATAAATTTAGTTGCTGGTTTTTCTCCCACTCTTTGGGTAGGACTATCTGGAACAATTAATTGAGGATATTGGGTTTCTAATTCTTGTAATTCTCGAATTAGGCGGTCGTAAACAGTATCTTCCATAATAGGGTTATCAAGCACATAGTAAGCATAGCCAGCTTCTTGAAGTTTCTGCCTCAATTGTTGAGCATGCTGCTCTAATTCTGGTGTTAACTTTGCCATGTTTTTTCTCCTTAGACCCAATATTTTGATCGTATTCTCAATACCAATATTTATTTGATTTTTTTTTGTTATAGCAGAAGGAAAAAAGAAAAATCTTACGTTGTCTGAGTTTTAAGCTTTTGATATGTCCGCGCCCTTTCCTTTGACTGCTATATACCAAGAGGAATAAACGAGTGCGTAGAAGTGTTGCGGAAGTTCTCCCCCTACAATTAGTTGATACAAAAATTGATGTATAGTATTAATCCACAAGAAATGGTTTTACTCCTGAAAATCAAATAAGTAGAAGAACCTATATTGAGTTAAAAATTTATCTAACTTTGACGATATAATTCCTCTTTAGACATAAAGTAAAAGTGCTTTTTTACATCTTTAAATAAATCTCATCAATAAATTTAAAGTGTTTTAGCTCTTCAGTTTTGCTGCTTTAAAATAGCTATCAGATACAAGCTAAAAAGCATAATTAGGGTTTGCGCTCAAAAGTATTTTAGTAGGGGTAGGAGACAGGAGACAGGAGACAGGAGACAGGAGAAATGGATCGGGAGCGAGGAAGTAGGAGTAAGAATTGTAAGAATGATTTTTCTGCCCAACTATGCGCCTAAAATACTAACTTTTTGAGCGTTTTAGACTGAAACAGGCGCACTTTTTTCGTTCCCAAAAAGGCACTTGTCTTTATATGTCAATGCTTTTATATTTAATCAGCAAGCCCTAATTATCCAGTATTTTTACTATACAGCGCTTTTCATATTAATCAACCACATCGTCACAATCATGCGCCCTATAGGGACGTTTATGGAACCTCCCGACTCTACTCCCTACTGTGGTCTACCGAAATTAAAACCGCTGTAAATGAGATATATTATAGGTTCTCAGTTTGTTTAGTTATAGCTGTATTCTTGATAGTAAAACGATATTAAATAGGTATATAAACTATTACTAGAAAATCCCCAAATCTACTAATAATTATTTGTTTACTGTCAAACTTATAGCATTTTTCAAATAGATAGGCCACAGTTAGCAAAGTATTATCCTGCTCCGTGCTCCCTACTCCCTAAACCAAAATAATTTTGTAGTCTAGTTAAATAGAAAAGCGCTGTAATTGCAGTCTTGAGATGATTAACTCTAGTAAAAATTAGTGATTTTCATTTATCTGACTTTTTAAATGTTGGTCTACCAAAAAATTTACTTTTTTTGTTATACCATTTCTCCATGAAGTTGTACTTAAAAAAATATGATCAAATCAGTTTGATAAAGTATCAGCAACAATTATTAAGTGCATTATTACAAATAAATGGTATGAGAAATTAACTAACATCGCCAATACTTATCTAATCTTATGAGAGGATTTTATTGTACTTTAAAATAAAATTATTTGTATTTAATAAATAGTTTCTTATTCTGTTTTAATTCTACTGATTGGAAATGAATGTCTGGTTGACTGTAAATTTAACCTATATATAGAACATTAAATGAATGAGCAAAGGTCAATTTGAGCGAAAAAAAAGTTCTCAACCCTCCCCTTTTAAGCTATCCATTACCCACATTTTTATCAACATAAAACTTGATAAAATAGACAAGTTATGTGTAAGTCTTTTAGAGTCTTTTTCCAGAGAAAAGTATATTGAAAAATACATTTTTTTGAGAACTGTAGACAAGATTCTTATATCATATTCGGTTGAATACTTATAAATAAATGTTGTGAGTCCTCAGGAGTCAAGAGTCAGGATTCAGGAGGAAAAAAAGGAGAAAAAGAGGAAATATTGGAGAATAGTATTGATAATTTCAGTATTTCTTTGGTACCGTCAGTACTCTCAGTCCTTAAATTTTATTTATAACTGATTATCCAAACATAATATTACTCCCCACTCTCCCCACACTCCCCACAAAGTTTTCAGGAGTTTCGTATAAGGGATAGGATTTTAAGAGGGGATAAAAGCATTTTAAGAGGGGATAAAAAAGAAAATTATGCATCTTCTAGCTTCCCTATTGCAGCAGGTACTGTTAACTGTTAACTAATAACTCAATTAACATCTGGTTCTATTTAACAAATCTAATCTTTGACCTAAAGCTTAATTCCAATGTCTTTTCAAAAGCTATAACTAAATTATGTATTGTGGTTATTTATCAAATCTTAGATTGGATTCTATACCAGTGACTTACCATCGTGCAAACTAACTAAAATCACATCTAAATTAAATTACATAAATTAATTATATTGATTGATAGTTTTTTTGTGAAAATCCTATTTTTTATAGTTATAAATTCAAGCCTAAAAATTCACTAAATTTTTTTTTATTCACTGGTGTTGTTTTGGGAATATCTCCATTCGTGTAACTTTTATTCTTGGCATCTAGTAATTTTGTACCATTAGTTTTTTCCTTTGGTTCATGTTCTACCTGAAACACATTTGCGTAGAGATTAGCAATAATTTGTTTACCACTTTGAGTCAATTCTAAATAATTAATAGCTGCCGGAATATAAGGATAAACCCCATCCCAATAAAATTTTGCATAGCTACGTCTTAGATCCGCTGGAGATTTATAACCCAAAACCTTATTAGTGCCAACTTCTTCAAATTCATAGAATAAAGCACCAATTTTCAGCAAATAATTAGGGTCGCTTAATTGACCGATTAAATCTGCTGCTCTTGATAATCCAGAAAAATTATTTCTATCTTGATGAGTTTCTGCCTTAGGAATAGGAAAACGAGTTAGTTCAATATTACGTTTAATTTGATCTGCATCAATTAGTCGATGACCACCAAAACGTTCATCTATTACCAATTTACCTCGATCCACATGATAAGGAGTAAGACTAGCTGAAGTAGCACCATCTGCCAAAGAAACCATTCCATCATTGATTCCTGTAGCATATAAACTTAATAATTCTTGGTCCTTTCGGCAAACTCCTTTAACATAACCAATATCGTGGCACAATAATGAAATAATATAATGTAACCAATCTTCGGGAGACACCCCACCTTCACGAATGTGCTTACCCCGCAAAATTTCTTGCCCAACAAGAGTAACTAACATTGTATGTTCAACGTTGTGATATAAAGCATCACAATTAGCAATATTTTCCAGAGCCATATTTCCTGCCCAGGCAATAATTTCTGGATAGTTTGGCTTAAAACCACCATAAGTACGATGGTAACCTGCTTGTAACTCTTTTACGAAAGCATTTATTAATATTTCTGTTGCATTTAACATTATATTTATTTGCACTCCAGTATTAAGTATTATTCTAATAGCTTGATCTATGTCATTAGCTATTAATTTGTCAATTCATAAATTCATGATTCACTAGCTTTTCTCATTACTTGTAAGTCTGAATACCAAAAAATAATTTTTTTAGCTTTGATTATTATTATCGACTTAGTTTAAAATTAGCAGAAATCTATGGCTTCGCCAAAATAATTTCTCAAATAAGGACATTGAGATTCATCAGAAATAGGAATAGACCTTTAGAAGAGTCCTTTAATCTTATAAAATAGGCAAACTTAATTGATTCAATAAGGGAGTAACTATTAGACATCTCCAGAAAAGAGGCAACAGGCAACAGCTCCGGAAAGCAACAGGGAACCCACCCCGAACCCCTCCCAGGAGGGGAATAATTGATAATTTATGGATAAGAATTGATTTTATTTTTGATTTTTACCAGATGTCTATTAACAACACCTCAGACTGCTATATAATACTAAATTCAGTTTATAGAGTATCCTTTTATATAAATGGGGAGACAGGGTATAGGGAAGATGAGGAGAGGGTTAAATCTGATCATCTTTAATAATCGGATTTGGTATAAACTAGAATGAATCAGAAGACACAAGACAGGAGTAAGAATAAATTAGTGGGCAATCAAACTTAAGACCAGCAAATATGATGACTTATTTGCTAAAGGTCTTAGATCCATAGGAATTAAAAATCACGACTCCTGACTAGTAAATCTCGCCAATCTGAAAGTACCCCAATATCCTCTTTAAAAAATATAGTCGTTTAACTTAAGGATGAGACAAAAACAGAGTAAAATTTTCAAATAGAATTGAGAGTAGTTTAAAGTAATGACTTATAGTTTAGATATAAGACAAAAGGTAATAGATTACATAGAAAGT
>NZ_JAAHGM010000047.1:0-55081 GCF_010692625.1 Okeania sp. SIO2C2 | reverse complement strand
CCACTTTGATACTCTTGAACTATAAATTCCTTTGTTTGGTAGTATAAAGCTCCATAATAAGTCTGTCTTTCCTTTTGATTTTTCATCGTAATTTCTATTCTTTTATCTGTTTTTCCCCAAGCATAACTTAATACATCCCCCATAGCAGATGACATTAGTCAATCATAAACACTGCTTGGTTTCCCGCTTCTATTTCCGGTTGCCATTTTGCCAATTTATCCTCTATTTCTTTTTTTTTTGCTTTCACTTATTCATCATTTTTAGCTGGATGATTTTTTGGAGTTTTTTTTCAACTTATTTCAGCCTCTTTGAGTAAGTTATAATAAATCTGATTGGACTCAAAAACGACGTTATATTGGTTCTGTAAATAGTTTTGCAAGTCTGATAATCTCAGATAATCTTGTTCTCTCAACCAATCAATTGTTCTCTCTTTTTATTCAGCCTTTAAGTAACCTTGTGTTCCTTTATATTGAAGCCTTAAACTTTCTACGCCGTGAAATAGTGCTTGGTTTTTCCATTCACTAATAAAACTCTGAGAAACCTTTAATAATTCTTTGACTTCATGGTAGGATTTTCCCGACAAAATCATTTTTACCGCCAAGGCTCTTTTAATTTCTTTGGCCTCTTGTGTTTGATTGATAAAATCATCTAGTTCCTTGTAGAATATTCATTTTTTTTCTTTTAAGTGGAGATGTTATTATTACTATTATATCTATTACGACCTATTTAGGAATTCTATATTACTAGACTAATCACCTCAGTACGAAATCATATTGCTTATCCTTCTTCAGAAAATAGTTATTCAAAGGATATAATAGCTATTCAATCTCGCTTGTCTTCTCATTTAGCATTTGCATTTCTACAATTTACGACTCAAGCACTAAATTTTTTGGTCAAAAATTACCTGAAGTTGCTTTAGCAATGCGTCTAGCTAAAGCTCAAGGTGGAGGTAAAATTATGGGTATAGCTTTAAAAGATTAGAAATATAAAATTAGCAAAAATTAACTACAGCCTCAAGTTTTATAATTAATATAATGTCAAGCATCAAGTGTATTTTAATTCAATTTTTTGACATTTTAATCTAACTATTTCCTATATGACAATCCTAAATAGGTTGTGAAAAATTTAATTATAGTTAATAGCCATTAGACATCTCTAAAAAAAGATCAAGATATAGACTTTTTGTAAGAGCAGGAAACAGAGAATATATTTTCGCAATCAAGATACGAAAAATGATTTTGTAAGTGACTTTTACAACTTTAGCTTATCTTAAATAAAGAGCAAGTTGATTTTCTGTAGATATCTATTAAAAATCCTTTATATTCTGACTCGCTGACTCCAGCAATTCTTACTCCTAAGCAACACTAAAATATCACAAATGAAATTAGAATGACTATATAACTATGGTAAAACAACCAACCCCTAAAAAACGTGCTGAAGCTCTAGATGCTCTACGAGGATTTGCTATTTTAATGATGGTATTATCAGGCATAATTCCTCGTGATGGAACACTTCCTACTTGGATGTATCATGCTCAAACACCACCACCAAATTATGTATTTAATCCTAATATTCCTGGATTAACTTGGGTAGATATTGTTTTTCCAATTTTCTTATTTGCAATGGGAGCATCTATACCCCTAGCTTTATCTCGATTAATAAATAAAGGGTGGCGATACATTTCAATATTTTTATTCATCCTGAAAAGAGGATTTTTGTTGGGAACTTTTGCTATAGTGCTTCAACATTTTCGACCGCACATTATTAATAATGCAGAGGAAATTCCGGAAAAGTGGAAACTTGCTTTATTGGGATTTTTAATCCTATTTTTAATGTACAGTCGTTTGCCAAAATTTATCCCCAAATTTATCAATCAATTTATGAGTATAGCTGGGTGGAGTATATGTATTTTAATTCTGAGTAGATTAACATATCCAGATGGTAGTAACTTTTCATTAGAACGCAGTGATATTATCCTCATCGTTTTAACTAATATGGCTGTTTTTGGTTCAATAATTTGGTTATTTACTCAATCTAATTGGTGGTTACGTTTAGGATTATTGGGAATATTATTAGGGCTAAGATTTTCTGCTGCTGATGATGGATGGGTAAAAGATTTTTGGTTTAACTCTCCTTTGCCTTGGATTTTTAGATTTGATTATTTGAAGTACTTATTTATCGTCATTCCAGGTACTATTAGCGGAGATTTAATTTTAAAATGGATGAGAAATAATGAAAGTAGCGATCGCGATTCGACATTAGAAAAATGGCCAGCTAGTCGTTTTTTTATTATTGCAGTATTAATGCTTACTATTGACTTGGTATTATTGATTGGGTTACAATCTAGGCTAGTTTTAGAAACAACTTTAATCAGCGGAGTTTTATGTGCTTCTGGTTGGTTATTATTCCAGCAACCAAGTAATAAGATAGAAAATTTACTCAATAAACTTTATGGTTGGGGAATTTATTGGCTAGTATTAGGATTAGCTTTTGAACCTTTTCAAGGTGGAATTAAAAAAGATAGTGCTACTCTAAGCTACTTTTTCATTACTACAGGAATGTCTATTTTTTTATTAATTCTATTCACTGTTGTTAGAGATTATTTTCAGCAAAAAAGTATTCTCAAATTATTTATCTATAATGGTCAAAATCCAATGATAGCTTATGTGGTTTTTGGTAACTTACTCTTACCTATCTTGAAATTAACTGGATGGTATGAAAAAATTGCACAAATGACTCAAACAACAGGGTTAGGATTATTAACGGGATTTATTTATACATTAATAGTGGCATTAATTGTAAGTATTTTTAGCAAATTAAAGCTTTTTTGGAGGACTTAAAAACAGCAAAAAAAACTAAAATATTATCGGTAATTTTGTAGATGTAGTAATTTCCTGTGGAGTCAGGTAACAGAGATGGGATAATGGGTCGGCATAAACAAACCTGGTAGTGTAACAAAAGAGGAAACAAAAAATATTTCCAATTTTTAAGTTTCAAAGAAATAGTATTGACAAATTATTTGACTTTTTCTAATACCAATTTTATGTAAGGCTGCACTTGAATCAGTTAATCTCCTGGGTCGGAAGTGCGAAATTCAGGTGTATGATGGAGGACTCAGATCCGCCACAAAGGTGTACCACTAATTTTTTTAAATATACTGAGAGTCTTGAACCTAATATTAAAATATAGATAATTATGAAATTAATTCATTTATCTCTGTCGATCTACGGTCAATTCAAAATTGAATCTTATTCTATACAGCTTTATTTTAATTGGGTATTAAAATATTACTACTTGTACAGTACTACCAATATTTATTAACAAGAGAAGGAGGATTTTATGAGTAGTATAATTCCTGTTATTTTCGTATGGTTTATCACATTATTTGGAGCTTGTGTAGGTATTGTCATTGGAGGTACTATTGGGGGAATTGTTGGTGCAATTACTAATTTAATCACTAAATTTAGATGCACGATGAGAATATTCAATGCAGCAACTTTTACTTCACTTTTGAGTACGTTCATTTTTATAGTTGTAGCTCATCAAAAAATTCAACCTCTAAATTGTGCAGATGGTTTAGATGGATTTTATGCCTGTTTCAGTCCACTACTTATCCCTTTTTGGGGAGCAATTATTGGAGGAATATTTGGCTCATTCGTAGGAGTTATAATGGAAATATATACTAAATCTAATAATTAAATTCAAGGGTGTATTGAAATATCTGATATTAATTTTGAATAAATTAGTTTTGAAGAACGAAGAAAGCTTTAGTTATATCCTAGAAGAGAAGGAAAAAGTGCATGGGGATACTGAAAAATTGCAACTTTACCTATACAAACCCCAACAAGCTTGTAAACAGTGTGACGGTAGTGTATTAAATCCATAAGGGAAAAGATCATTACTTGTATTTCAGATAAAATTGATCTTTGACTCTCTAGTTCAACTTTCAGCCTTTGTGAAATAACTCTACCATTATTTTTCGTATTTCATATCATCTCAAATCAGGTTGAATAACCTCACTTCAATTTAGTAATCATATGAACTATAAAAAAGAATGCTATGAATAATTTCCCTGCTTAAAAGACTGTACTTAGAAATATAGATTTTACTAAAAACAGAGTTTGACTCTAGCTAAATAATATATAGGCTATTCCTACTGACTCCTGACTGTTTGAAACAGCCTAAGTATTTGTAGCAAAAATTTTAGTATTTAATATCAGTAGGGGAAACAAAAAAAAATTATACCTGAGTCTTATATGATTTTTTCTTTCCTAACAAACATAATTAATTCTATGAGCAATAACACAATCTCGTCCCTGTTCTTTTGCTTGATAAAGCGCCTGATCAGCATCTATTAATAATGTACGACCAGATAATTGTAACGTAGGAATTACGCTACTTACTCCTAAACTTATAGTTACATAAGGACTTACTTTTGAACAAGCGTGAGGTATTTCAAACCTTTTGATTTCTCTCCTAATTAATTCTGCTCTTCGTAAAGCTTCCTCAATATTTGTATTTGGTAATATAACTCCAAATTCTTCGCCACCATAACGACAGACTAAATCTGTAGAAAATTTAGCTACCTTGCTAATAGCTTGAGCAACTTTTTTGAGGCATTGGTCTCCCTCTGGATACCCATAACAATCATTATAATATTTGAAATAATCCACATCACAAAGGATAAGAGATAAATATTTTTTGTCTTGTCTAATACCAATTCCCAAAAGTATTACTATACTTGGGCAATACTTCAGTTGTCAACTAATTAGCACAAGTAAAATCACTTTTTTGCTAATTTCACCTAAGTTAATGTTAATTATTCTTATGTTTGATTCTCCCCCCACTACCCCACTACCATACTCCCCTGCTCAACAAAGTGTAGAAAAGTTTTTGAGAAATGGTATAAGTTGCTCCCATTTTTGATGAAAATATTCATCGAATGTACGACGATTAGCCAAAGAAGTTAAAATATCAAAACTGGCAATTAGTTTTAAATTTTGGTTTGCTTTTTTCAGAGCTAACTCAGATTTTTTACGTTGAATTAATCCACCTAACTGAGTTGCCACAGCATTAACTAACTGTATAGAATTTTGATCTAATGTTTGAGAAAATTTATGGAAAAATACTAAGATAGCTAAAACCTGTTTATCTAGAATAATCGGTATTCCCAATGCAGATTTAATACCTATTTTTTCGGCAATTTGAAAACAAATAAAAACTGAATCTTTTTCCTGATAAATATCTTTTACCCATTCTGTTTGCTGAGAATTCCACACCCTTTGTAGTAAGCTTTATTGGGAGTTAAAGGTAATAATTTGATGCTGTTGTCGAAATTTCAAAGCTGCTGGTAAAGTACCGTTATTACTATTACTAGAATACCATCCTCTACTAAATTTGAGCATTGTAGCTTCTGGGTCAGGAATCCATGCTTCTCCAAAATCCCAATTCATTGTTTGACAAACTTCTGCTAAAGTTAATTCTAATGCTGATTCAATATTAACTTTTTTAAAATTCAGCTTAACAAGTATAGCATTTTTAATACTGGTGAGGTAGCTTTGCCTTAGCAATATTCTGAATGCTAATTAGTTATGTAGCAGTAAATAATTTCCGACTGCTATATGAATTTATATTGATTTAGTTAATCATTTTTTCAATCTAATAATTGACTTTTATTTATCAATACTGAGCGACAACACAAGTTGATTTGGAAGCTGACTTTGGTGAAACTAAAGCAACTACATGAGGAACAGGACGTGGAGTATACCTGACTAAAGATTTACCTTCATAAACTAGAGACGTACTAGCTCCAGAATCTAACATAACTGCATCCCGAAATCCTACTTGTGCTAAAAGTTGAGCAAGTTTAACGGAACCAATTCTTTTATAAGATACACCAATGATAGGTTGACCACTACGATGAATACCCCAAAATGCTCGGTGACGAGGTTCGTTGAACTTGAATAATTCACCAAAACTTTCTGGTGGTTGAGGTTGATAATTTATCACTAAAAATGCAGCTCCCACAAAAGCATCTGTAACATTTGGCATCTCTGCTTTTATGCCTTTGATTGTATTGTGATTTTCGGGATTAAAAGGAATAAAATTTACTTGATCATCACTAATTAATACTAACGGACGATTCTTTAATTTATTGTTGTCATAGTTATCTCCAGGCACAAATTTTTTTGTATTCTGACTAAAAATCGGACCAATTACTTTGTTAGAATCTAGTTTTTCCAGAGAAAAAAATACTCCATCCACTCCAGCGATCGCCTCGTTTTTTGCCACAATATCTTTAACTTGATACCGACTATCTGCATGAATAGTTATTGGTTTTCCTCCAGAAATTAAAATTAATGGAATTCCTTGAAGAGTTATTTTATTTTTGATAATTTGACCAGTAAAATCAAACCCAAATTTCCAGGGAGGTAATTGTAATCCACCAAAAGTTTTTGCAATTGCCTTTTTTAATCCTGATTGACCAAAGCGGTCTATTGCCAATAAACTTTTTGATTCATTACTAAAGATATTTTTATTATTTTCCATTGTTAGTGCTGCTTCATATCCCGCTACTTTTACCCAAGCACTAACACGTTCATCATATTTACCTTCTGGATAAGTAAAATAGTTAATTTTTATTCCTAATTTTTTCTCTAAAATTTGCTTTGATTTTAAAATTTCTGCTTGTAGTTCTCGGTCAGATAATTTAGTTAAATCTTTGGGATGAGTAACACTATGGGAAGCAATTGTGACTAATGAATTTTTTGCCATTTCTTGCAATTGTGACCAAGTGAGAGTAGAACGACCAACTATTTTGCCTTCTATTTTGTCTGTATATACTGAGAAAACTGCTGGATAATTATATTTTTTGAGTAGGGGATAAACTATTTCATAATGACCAATATATCCGTCATCAAATGTCATAACTATTGGTTTTTCTGGTAATGCTTCTCCTGTGCGTAAATGCTGAATTAGTTGGTCTAAACTAATGGGTGTTACTCCACTTTCTTGAATTAATTCAAGATGCTTTTCAAATTGTTTTACTGTGACATCAAAAGAAACTTTTTTCTTGGGCAAAATATCGTGATACATCATTACAGGAACTTTCCCTAATCTTGCTCGTTCGTGAATTGTCGGCCAAGGATTGGGTATAGTATTAGCAGCAACAATTGTTTGTTCTCCCAGTGTTGTAATTAAGTTAGCTAATCCCATTTCTGGATTCGTCATCCAGTTAGAAATAGTTAGTAACTTATTTACTAAATTATCGACTGATATTTCTGATAATTGAATATTGTCATTGTTGCAAGATTTAAGAGATTTCAAATTAGAGGTAGTTTGAGCAACTATTGGTTCTGGCAATAGTCCGATTAATAGAGTTAAACTCAGATATAAACTGAGTCGATTGTGATTGTTAGCCATTTTTAGTCAATTTTTGAAGGAACAGAAAAAGCAAATTTTGGAAAGTTTCCCACAGTTGTCTATAGGATAAAAAATGACAATCTAGTTTGAATTTATCTAAATATTTGAAAAATACCAATAAAAAGAATAGCAGGATTTTTTAGGCAGTTTATCAATATTTTTATTTGTTTTAATCAATGTATAACAGCTAACAAAAATAGGGATTAGTTGTTTAAAAAGAGGTTAACAAGAGATTAATAAAATTGTCAGCATTCAGCCATGGGGGGTCAGCTTTCCTCCTCCGGAGGAACTACGTTAACAGGAATTAGTAGTTTGAGGATTTGAGTAATATTGAGTCGTGAGCAAGTAGCTAATATATTTGGTACTTTTAATCCTGTTAAATCTTTCAACTCTGATTCCTTCTTCAAGGGCAATTAAGTTAATAGCTGATAGCTGACACCTGAATGCTTGCATAAAATTTTATATTTCACACCAAGCTAATCAAACCTTTACTTAAAGTTCAGATATAATTAACCTAATTAATTGTAATTGTGGAGAAAAAAATGAAATTAAACCGTCGTTATTTCCTAATTTCTCTCGGCAGTGCATTAGGATTAGCTTTTAATTATTGCAAAAATTTTCAGCAAACCAAGACTACAAACGTAGAAAATTTTAAGTCTCAAATTCCCGGCAATCAGACTTTTAATCCCTCAGAAATATCGACTCCATCAACACCCGCTCCTCCAGGAATGTTTGCCCCAAAACAAGGAGATATTCGACTCGTAGTTATCAGCGATTTAAACAGTAGTTATGGTTCCACAACTTACCAACAGCAAGTAGAAAAAACTATTCCTTTAATATCTGAATGGCAGCCAGATTTATTACTTTGTGCCGGTGATATGATTGCCGGACAAAAACTGTCACTTACTGAAGAAAATATTCAAGCTATGTGGGATGGTTTTGACCGTTATATTGCCACACCATTACGTCAAGCAAAACAACCTTTTGCTATTACTATTGGCAATCATGATGCTTCAGGTTATTTCAAAAAATCTGGGGATGGATATAAGTATGAAAAAGAGCGCAGACAAGCACAACTTTATTGGAGCAAACATCAAAATGATTTAAACATAAATTTTTTAGAAGCAGATGGATTTCCTTTTTATTACAGCTTTCTCCATAAAGAAATTTTTTATTTAATTTGGGATGCTTCTATGCTTCGGATTCCTAAACAACAATTAGAATGGGTAGAAAAAAGTCTCGCAAGTAGTCAAGCACAAACAGCAAAAATGCGAATTGTCATGGGGCATTTACCTTTTTATGCTGTTGCTCCTACTAAAAATAAAATTGGTGATGTTTTAGCTAAAGCTGATGAGTTACGAACTATCCTAGAAAAGTATAATGTTCACCTATATATTAGCGGTCATCATCATGCTTATTTTCCTGGTTATAAAGGTAATTTGAAGTTGCTTTATTCTGGTGCTTTAGGTAGCGGTCCGCGTACTTTAATTGGTAGTAACTTATCTCCCAGAAATACTTTGACAGTTGTTGATATTAATCTAGAGGAAAACAAGAGTTTTTATACTACCTATGACATTAATACTTTAGCAGTGGTTAATCCACAGGAGTTACCAGAAAAAATTATAGGTTTAAATGGTTGGGTTTTACGAGAAAAAGAAGTAATGTTGCCTAGTTAATAAAAATTGGGATAATCTGACATACTGTCTATCGAGGTAATTTAAAATTACTTGATTCTAGAGCTTTAGGTGGGGTCCTGCTGTTGATATTAATTTAGAGGAAAACAAGAGTTTTTATGCTACCTATGATCTGAAGACTTTAGTAGTGGTTAACCTGCAGAAATTACCAGAAAAAATTACAGGTTGAAATGGTTAGGTTTTGCCGGAAAAAGAAACAATGTTGCCTAGTTAGAAAAAATCAAGAGAATCTAACACACTGTCTATCTAGGTAATTTAAAATTACTTGTTCTAGAGCTTCAGGTAGAAGTCTGCATAATTTAATTAGTACTAACTTATCTCCCAGAAATACTTTGACAGTTATTGATATTAATCTAGAGCAAACCCAGAGTTTCTACACAACAGGTTCTGGAGACTTTAGTAGTGGTTAACCTACAGGAGTTATCAGAAAAAATTACAGGTTTAAATGGTTGGGTTTTGCGGGAAAAATAAACAATGTTGCCTAGTTAGAAAAAATCAGGAAAATCTAAACACACTGTCTATCGAGGTAATTTAAATTACTTGCTCTGGTGCTTCAGGTAGGATTCTGCGTAATTTAATTAGTACTAACTTATCTCCCAGAAATACTTTGACAGTTATTGATATTAATTTAGGGCAAAACAAGAGTTTTACCGAATAATTAAGGTAAAAAAGCTTTTATGTAAAGAAGAAATAAATCCCAAAAATCCCCTTCGTCAATCCTATCGGTTTTTAGGAGAAGTAATTATCTTTTTCTTTATGAGTTTAATATCCCACCTGAAAGGGTATCTATAAACCCCAATCAATTGTATACACAAAGTGGTTTTTCGAAGACTATTCCCATTCACTTTTGTCTTCTTCCTTCTCTCCTAGATAACTAAAGCCTTATTACTTTTTACTTCTTCTTTCTGATACCAATTAACTTTAGGGATGTCACAAATAGTTTCCAAGTTTAAATGTCAAATAATTGCCCGAAACTATCGTCTTATCAAAGTTTTTAGTCGATCAAATCTAACTTATAACCTCAGCATTCAGCCATTAGCGGTCAGCTTTCCTCCTCCGGAGGAACTACGTTAACAGGAATTAGTAGTTTGAGGATTTGAGTAATATTGAGTTTGAGTCGTGAGCAAGTAGCTAATTTATTTCAGAATTTTAATTCTGTTAAATATTTCAATTCTGATTCCTCAAAAAAGCGCAATTAAGTTAATAGCTGATGGCTGTATAGCTGACACCTGAATGCTTACCTTCTAACTTCTGCCTTCTGCCTTCTTCAATAATTGTTAAAACTACCTATGATCAGTAGTTAATTCACAGGAATTACCAAAAAAAATTACAGGTTTAAATATAGTAATCCTAAATTGGTTGTGAAAATTTTTATAATATTTAATTTGAACTGAAAACATGAATAAATTCTAACTCCTGACTCCTGACTCCTGACTCATAACTGCCAGCAAAATATTACAACTTAAATAGGATTGCTATAGTTAGGTTTTGCGGAAAAAAGAAACAATGTTGTCTAATTAACAAAAATCAGGATAATCTGACATACTGTCTGTTGTAAATCATTTTTGGCAATCTATTATGGCAACAATTAACGATAATTACCTCAAACTTAAAGCAGGTTATCTCTTTCCAGAAATCGCCCGTCGCGTAAATACCTTCGCTGAAGCTCACCCAGAGGCCAAAATTATCAAACTAGGTATTGGGGACGTCACCGAACCCCTGCCAGCAGCTTGTCGTCAGGCCATTATTAAAGCAGTAGAAGAAATGGGCGATCGCTCAACTTTTAAAGGTTATGGCCCAGAACAAGGTTATGGTTGGTTGCGGGAAAAAATCGCGACTCAAGATTTCCAAACTAGGGGATGCGATATAGATGCTTCTGAAATATTTATTTCTGATGGATCTAAGTGCGACACTGGTAATATTCTTGACATTTTTGGCCACGATAATACTATTGCCGTGACTGACCCAGTTTATCCGGTGTATGTGGATACTAATGTAATGGCGGGTAATACTGGAGATGTGAATGAGAAAGGGGAATATGAGGGTTTAGTTTATTTACCTATTACCGCAGAAAATAATTTTACTGCCGAACTTCCCACTCAAAAGGTAGATTTGATTTATCTGTGTTTCCCCAATAACCCCACTGGTGCAACTGCCACAAAAGAATATCTCCAGACTTGGGTAGATTATGCTAAAGCGAATAATGCCATTATTTTATTCGATGCTGCTTACGAAGCATTTATTACCGATGCAAGTCTTCCCCACTCCATTTATGAAATAGAAGGAGCAAAAGATTGCGCAATAGAATTTCGCTCCTTTTCCAAGAATGCTGGTTTTACAGGTACTCGTTGTGCGTTGACTGTTATACCCAAAACTCTCAAGGGGAAAGCTGCTGATGGTAGTGATGTAGAATTATGGAAATTGTGGAACCGCCGTCATTGCACAAAATTTAATGGAGTTTCTTATATTGTGCAGCGTGGTGCTGAGGCAGTTTACTCTGAGGAAGGGAAAGCACAAGTTAAAGCGTTGGTCGGATTTTATTTAGAGAATGCCAAAATTATTTGCTCCCAGTTACAAGCAGCAGGGTTAACTGTTTATGGTGGAGTGAATGCACCTTATGTTTGGGTGCAGACACCTACAGGTTTGTCTAGTTGGGATTTTTTCGATAAGTTATTGCAAAATTGTAATGTTGTCGGTACTCCCGGTTCAGGTTTCGGTGCTGCGGGTGAAGGTTACTTCCGTATTTCCGCTTTTAATAGTCGGGAAAATGTCAACGAGGCGATGAAACGGATAACTGAGAAATTTAAAGTTTAGGTAGGCGATCGCTAAAATCAGTATTAGTAGGATGGGCAAATATTCAGTGGTGGAAAATATTCCTAACTGAAGCAACATTTGCCTACCTATTTGTCAATCAAATGGAAAAACTATATGTCTTTTAGTAACTATAAAAGTATTAGTGCAGTTATCCAAGAATTTCAAATTACCTACATTGAATCTGATTTTATTTTGGAGACAGAATTTAGCATTCCTGAATATTTCAGAAATGATATAGAAATAGTTATGCGGGAAGGAGTAGTTGATAATTCAGAATTTGCTATCTGTGAAAACTTAATTTATCCAGTTTTAAAAGAAGTCTGGAAATCTTATTGTAGTAAATTGATTTTGTGGAGTCATCAGTCGCTGGTTTATAACGATAATCTTGCGGGTTTTCCAGAATATATTCTAGCGAAACGTTCTCCACTAGGAAAAGTTGTCTTTGACAAACCTTATTTACTTTTAGTAGAACCAAAACAAGATTAATTGGAGGAAGGATGGGGACAATGTTTGGCAGAAATGGTAGCTGCTCAAAAATTAAATGAAAACCCAGATATGATAGTTTTTGGGATTGTTTCAAATGGCAAAATTTGGCAATTTGGTAAACTACAAGCAAATATTTTTACCAAAAATCTGACTTTTTATACTTTTCAAGATTTAGACCAATTATTTGCCGTGGTTAACTATATTTTTCAACAATGTGAACTACAGCTAGATCCTCAAGTCCTTGCTTAATAAGAGAAACTACTAAAAATGAAATAGTTGTTTAACTATTTTTGCCAAGAGTATTATTTATGAAACCATTAATATTAGATATTTTTTCCGGTACTTAATATTCCAAACATTTGAAAAAGTAATAGCCAAATAGTTTAGTTAGGGTAGGCAAATAGCTAAAATGTCATATAGTGATTTTGATTTAAAAAAAGTCAAAACTGAGTTTAATTTAAAAATTATAGAAACAGAAGATTTATTTTCTCAAGTTGAACCTGTGGAGATTAGTAATCTTTTAGCTGAGATGTTAAAGCAAAATGTACCTATTGCTTTAGCGATCGCTACTGAAAAAGCTAGTTCTGAGCTGATAATTATTAATATTTTGCTGGAGGTTAAGAGAAAACTTCAAATCAGTTTTTTTTCGGGTATAGATTTCTCTGTTGATAGGGATAAGGGGTTGAATGGATTTTGTGATTTTATTATTAGTGAATCTCCCGAACAATTATATTTGGATACTCCTGTAATTGTGCTTGTAGAAGCTAAAAATGAAAGGATAGTTGGTGGTTTAGGGCAATGTATTGCTGAAATGGTTGCAGCGGAAATATATAATCAACAAGATGGTAAAAATGTTCCTTTTATTTATGGTGTGGTGACGACTGGTCATGTTTGGAAATTTTTGAAATTGGAAAAGAATGTAGTGTTTATTGATGTAGAGAATTACTATATTAAAGATTCGAGAAAGATAAGCTGTTAAAAGTGCAGTAGGATAGAATAATAAGTTTTTGAGCAACTTTCTTTTCCTGACTGTTGGAAATGTTTTGACTAGATTCAATAATTTTTGTGAGTTCATAGTTTTTATTCCTATTAAAAATTAACTTTACGTCAAACTAATACATGGAATATTACCAAATAATTCAAATTTCAAGAAATAGTTATATTTCCCTTTATAAAGTTATTATCTATTTCTTATTGCTCGTGGTTTACAGCAATAAAGAGGAGCAGGATTAGCAAATATAACAAATTTTACTGTTGATATAGACTCGTCAAAGTTTACCCACCATAACTAAAATCTAGCGAAAAACTATCTTATTTTTACTAGAGTAAACTGGCTCAAATATTACAAAATATGCACCTTCAGGTTTATTACGAGGACATTTATAACCTGATAGTTGATGACCTTTGGAAGAGAAATTAAAACCTAGATCGGTCACACAAAATGATGGTTTTGTAGTGTTACCTCCTTTAGAATTTCTATAACTTGTTATGTGTTGTGGAGGAAAACTTTTATTGTCAGAACTCCTTATATATAGAGAGCTTTCTCTACCTAGATACCGTGAATATTTTGGACGTTCAAGACCTAATGACAAAGTGGAAAAAATTTTACATTTGTTAGGAGAAACTGGAATCCATCCTCTAACTTGTGATGCTGTTATTCTTTGGCCGTATGGAGAGCCATAATTTCCATCTCCAGCTATTAGATAAGATTCAGACTTTGCCCTAGCTACATAGATTATTTTTTTATATTCGTTGCAGACTTCGAGTTTGTAATTTATTTCAATATCATCATTGATTTTTCATATTTATCCTTTATTAGTAAATAACTTAGTCTTCATAAACAGCTAGTAAAATATGTCTTAATTCCCAATCAATTTTGAAATTTTCAAAAGTTTCTTAATACCAATTCAATATTGCACCTAGCAGACTGTAATTCATCTAAGGTTAAATCGCTAACATCAATATATTCAACATTAAGATATAATTCATCAAAATCTAGATCGTCTAAACTTTCTAATATATCAGTCAAACTATCTAGAACTGTCGGATCAATTTCACTAATATCATCTATATCTATGTGAATTTCATCAAGATCAAAACCATCTGCTATTGCTGGTTCTGCCCATCCAATTATTGGTCCAAAAATTATAACTAACCTAACAGCTCCCAAAAGAGCTTTAGATATTTTAAATGATGGCTCATGTCGTTTTTTTATAACTTTTGATGTTTTGTTATTTAGTTGAGAAAGTAATTTAATTACTTTCTTAAGTTATTCTTGTTTTTTGCGTTTTTTTCTATTGAAAAACATAGATTTAACCTTTGTGAATTTGAGAGATTAGATAGAAAGTTTGACTAATAAATATAGTCAGCAAATATGACAAATTTTATATTTATAAATACCATCAATATTTGCAAAATATACTACTAGCTGATTTACAATTTTAGATTTCAGATGAATTTAGCTTTGTGAGTTTATTTACAACACTATTTCCACATCGAAAATTTCGATATGTATTATTAATCTTGTTTAAATAAATCCTTGATTGACCAGCTATTGTTCCCACTGCGACTTCTGCAGTTACATGACCAGAATATCGATCATCATATTCACTTGTTTTTACAGCAAAAGTATTATAGTTTTCTCTAGTATGTTTACATTTCCAAGCTATTTTTAAATTTGCTGTAAATTCATCATCTACTTGTTTAATATTATTCAATTGAACAGCTCCATCACCTACCATTGTCCATGAATGATTCCATGTATCGTTCCTACCTTTACCTCCCCAAGTTCCTTCGTCGTATGTACCTGATAAGGTTCTATTTAAGGTGGTTTTTAATGCTTGGGCAGAAATTTTTGATGCTAATGCTAAATTACTCACCGTCAGTGGCAATAAAATTACACCTAAAGATAAAAGAATAGATTGAAGTTTTCTAGTTTTCATAAGTTAGATATTCTCCAAATACTTATTGATTCAGATTACTTATTTAGGTGGTAGTGCATTGTAATTTTCGTGTATTGTTCGGCAATATTTGTTACAATAACAGTGGGAGCATCTTGCTCCCGTGCCAGTTATTTCTTTTTCCTATATACCATTACTATCTGAGACTACCCTTGCTTAAAAGTCAAAAAAATTTTTATGGCTTTACCAAGTAATCTAATACTTAATAATTTAACACAAGTGATACTAATACCCGCAATTCATAAAATCTCATAAAGATCATGTGTTTTTAAGCTTGATTAAGTCAGAAAAAATCAGATTATTTCATAAATATCAGAAAACATCAGATATAATAGGAAGAAATTCCTAGCTAAATTTGACTGATGATTTTTAATGAAGTATTGAAATTTGTTGATGAGATAGTTTTCGACAAAACTGGCAAACACCTTGATAGTCTCCAAAAAGCAATATTACGCGCTACTTGGCAAGGGGAAAAATACTCAAAGGTTGCTCAAGAATACCACTGCACTAAATTTCACGTTGGTAATGTCGCTTCAAATTTATGGCAACTTATTTCCAAGGAATTAAATGAAAAAATTCATAAGTCAAATTTCCGCGCTACGATGGAAAGATATCAAATTTCTAACTTTTCAAATGTATTTAATTTAGGAGTAAATAATTGTCTAAAAGGTCATATTAATCTCTGTTCAGACAACACCCATTCCCCAGAAACCACACAAAAATTATTCACTACACAAATAACAAACGAAAATAACACCCCACTGCCAAAACTCGACCTCAGAGACGCACCAGACATCAAAAAAATATTCTACGATCGCTCCACGGAACTCACAACCCTCAAAACCTGGATACTCAAACATCGTTGTCGTCTCATCACCGTCTCAGGAATAAGTGGTATTGGTAAAAGCACTATTATTCGTCACCTTATCCCAGAAATAGAATCTAATTTCGACCACATCATCTGGCGCACCCTCCGCACATCTCCACCCCTAAGCGTAACTCTCAAAAATTTAATTGAAATTATCTCCAACGAAACAGAAATAAACCTCCCCAATAACACCGATACTCAACTGTCAATGCTCATCGAAAAATTACGGGATATGCGTTGTCTAATTATTCTAGATGACGTACAACAAATACTAAGTAGGGGCGATTTCCTGCGGAATGCTACGCAAACGCGAATCGCCCCTACCCTATTTCTTGGTAAGTATAAACCAGGATATGAAAACTATGGCAACCTATTTAAAATTATCGGCGAAATTCCTCACAATAGTTGTTTTATTCTTAATAGTTGGGAGCCACCTTTAGAAATTTTCAACTTTACAGATAATGACTCAGCAGTACGTTTATTTCAATTAACTGGTTTAACGGAAAAGGTGGCGCGTGAGATGCTGAAAAATCGAGGATTATTGGATGAAGAAAAATGGCAAGAATTGATAAATTTCTATGAAGGTAGTCCTCAATGGTTAAAATTAGTAGGACAGACAATTAAAAATTTATTTGGTGGGAGTGTTGCTCAATATTTGAGTTATCAACCACTATTTTTATGCGATGAATTAACCAATCTTTTACAGCAGCATTTTCAAAGATTGTCTGAGTTAGAAAAACAAGTGCTATGTCAACTCAGCAACCAACCAAAATCTGTTTCAGTTTCCCAAATATTAGAAAAATCCCAATTATCATCACCAGAATTATTTCAAACATTACTATCTTTAGAAAGACGAAGTTGGATAGATAAAAATTTAGAAGAAAATCAGACTTTATTTATCGTTAAACCTATATTTATCCATTATATAGAACAAATTATAAATCGTTGTTAACTTCTGATAAAACTAGAATATAATTGTATTTACAGCGGATTTTATCTCAGTTAAGCATAACTGTAGTCGGCAAGATGCCAAAATGTAAACTTTGCCAAAAGTATGATTTATGAAACCATTAATGTTAGATATTTTTTCCGGTGCAGGTGGATTTAGTCTTGGTTTTAAGTGGGCAGGTTGTCAAATTATTGGTGCTATAGAAATAGATAAATGGGCATCACAAACTTTTGCTTATAATCATCCAGATGCAGTTGTTATCAATCAAGATATTGCAACTATTACTAATAAGGATATAGCAGCAATTTGGGGTAATAATAAACCACAAATTGTGATAGGATGTCCCCCTTGTCAAGGATATTCTATTTGTAATAAAAATTCTGGAGACCCTAAAGACCCTAGAAATAATCTTTTTAGAGAATTAATCAGAGTAGCTATAGTTTTTGAGCCAGAAATCTTAATTATGGAAAATGTGCCTAACCTGATTAAATTTAGGACTCATTCTCAAGTCAAAGTTATTGACATTATTGAAGAGGAGTTTAAAAAGATTGGGTATCACGTCTATATAAATATATTAGAAGCTACAGCATACGGAGTACCTCAAATCAGAAAACGTTTATTTATTGTTGCTTCAAAACGGGAACTAGAAAATCCTTTTCCCTTACCAACTCATGCAGTATCAACCAATCAGCAAATGTCTTTATTTGGAGAAAATTTAAAGTTCTGTCCGACATTATGGGATGCTATTTCTGACTTACCTCCATTGGAAGCTGGTGAAGGAAAAGAAGAGTCAAATTATTTCAAACAACCGTCAAATGAATATCAAAAATTGTTGAGAAATCGCAATAAAATTCTGTTTAATCATAAAGCAATGAATCACACTCCAAGAATGGTAGAAAGATTTGCCACAATGACTTGGGGAAGTTCTAGAAAAGATGTACCAAAACATTTACAACCACGACAAAGAAACTCTACAAAAATATCTCAAAAAATCTACGACCAAAATAATAGAAGACTCCACCCAGATCAACCATGCCATACAATTCCAGCTTCATTTTACGCTAACTTTGTTCACCCTTATCAACATAGAAATTTCACAGCTAGAGAAGGTGCAAGAATACAGTCATTTCCAGATAGTTTTAAATTCATGGGTAAACCAACAGTTGTTAGTCATAAACTACTATCTCGAGAAGGTCGTTTAGCAGAAAAACATTTATGTCAATACAATCAAATAGGAAACGCCGTTCCTCCTTTATTAGCTAAAGCTATTGCCGATAATATCTTAAAACAGTTGTAAAATAGAGCTAGATAAAATGTATGTTCATGGCAAAAATTTAGAGCAGAAAGAAAATCATAAAACGAAATATAGAGACGAAGATTCTCGGAGATATTTGAGAGAAATAAGAGAAAAATATAATGAGTGGAAATTGGCTAATGAAGGGCTAATTGGTCCATTAATTGAAAAAACAGACCAAGATAGCGAATTATTGATAAAGCGAGTAGAATTGTTGAATCAATATAAAGATTTTCTAGAACAACAACACTATGCTGAAAAATTTGATTCTCGTTCAAATCTTCATTCATCTGTGTTAGAAGAATTTATGTATTATCTCTTCAAAGATTTGGTTAGAGAATTTTCATCACAAGCTTTAATTGGTAAGTCTCGTACTTTCAAAGATATATTTTTTCGCTCTGAAAATTATCAGGATATGCTCAGTTATCCTCATGCTTTAATTGAACTAAAAGATAATGATTTTGCCATAGGAGTAAGAATTCATACCCAAATGAATTGTCAAGGTTCCCAAGAATTAGAAAGTCATATTTGGGATGTACCTGCTGTAGTTATAGAATGCAAAACTTATTTGGATCAAACTATGCTTCAAGATGCAGCAACAGCAGCAGAACAACTTAAATATAGAAATCCTAACCCTATTTATATTTTAGTGGCAGAATGGCTAAAATTAACAGATGCCGTAAATTTACGAAAATTCAAAATAGACCAAATATATGTATTAAGAAAACAAAAGAATACGGATAGAGAATTTCGATTTCAAGAAGGTTATGTGAAAAATCCTATATATGCAAATGTAGTAGAGCATTTATTTGTTTATGTTAGAGATTATTTAACATCTGATTGGGAGGGCGGTATTAATTTTGGCTTGAAACGGGGTTATTTAATTTAGCTAGCTAATCATTTTTATAGCGCTACGCGCTAGGGAATAGGGAATAGTAAATTGTTAAAGGGTTGAGAAATTTCTTAACCTTAATGCGTAGCGCTATATTGAAATTATTTTAACTGTGCCAGTTTAGAAAAATCACTACAACTGTCTACCCTCTTATATGACAACTGAATAACTGTCACCTACATACTAAGTTCTACCTTAATAGTTAGCTTAGGATTGGTATTAAGAAAAGCAAGAACACAAGAGTGACACCTTCTCATCTGGTCAGTTTCTATTAATAAGCTGTCAGAGATAAGGTATAGCAGAAGAAAGAAGGAAGAAAAAAAATATTGCGTTGTCTGAATTTTAAGCTTTTAATCTGTCCTAACCTTTCCTTCCATTGCTATAAGACTTTCTCGAATCTGCCTAAATCATTAAACCAAAAATAACTTAACTGAAAAACTATGAACTTAGTAACAACAATTAATTCCTCTAATCAGACCCAATTTGACCTAGCTGGTTATTGCCATTCCACTCCTAACTATCTACAAACCAGAGCTAGAATCAATTATTTACTCGAACGCTATCTTTCTCAAGATATTCTCACAGAAAGACTATTAGACTTACCCCAACAATTTGAAAATCCTCAACAAAGACCTTGGCAAAAAATTAATTGGCAAGCTATAAATCATAGTCAAATTATTGGTATCGAACCAAAATTATTTTTACAAGTAATTGCCTCCGCCGTAGAAATAGAAGCACCCATTCGTTCCTATTCTCAAGAAAGTTGGGGTTATTTACAAACAGCTCATCCTCAACTAGCTAGATTTATGGGAGGTGTAACTGATGAAAATGGTAAAATAATTGAAGTTGGTATTTGGGAAAAAGAAGAACGACAACACGCTCCTGCTTTTAGCAAGATTTATCAACAACTTACAGGGGAAAAATTACAGCAAAAACCTAATACCGTTCATGGTTATCAACCTACTGGAAATGTACGGGCAGAAATATATAATCATGGAGTAGGTAGAATTAGTTCTGAATGGAGTGCCGTATCTATTTATATATGGTTAATGTCTCATTCTACAGGGGCATTACAAATGGCGATCGCTCAACCTTTACAAGATGAAGTTAATCATTTGGCTAAGTTTTGGGGAATCACTAGATGGGGTTTTGGTGATTCAGCTTTTCAACGAGTTATTGGCAGTATCTCTCGTGTAATTAGACTCTTAAATCATCATCAAAAAGAGCGAACTTCTGGTCAAGATATTATCAATTTTTCTCATCTCAAATATGGTATTGAGATTGGGTATAGCTTGATGAAAGTAATGACACAAATGTGTCGTTGGAATTATCATTTAAAAGCTGATGCTTTGAGTCAAGTTTTTGGTAATTATCTCAGTCATGCTTCCGAAACTAAAAAATAAAATGAGGCGTTGCTGAATTAGTGTATGATATTCATTTTAATTACTTAGTAAGGATTCAGGAGGTAGTCTGACTGTAGGGAATAGTCAAAAAAGTTCCTACTAATACCACTATCATCACCATCCACCGAAAGCTAGTAGGGGGAATACCTAACAATAGCCAAGAAAATAGCGAAGTGAACATTGGGTAAGTAAAAAATAGAGTTAATGCCACCCCAGTTTCAATTAATCCAATAGACATATAAAGCAGTGCTAAGTAAAGAAACATTAGCATCCCGCCACCTAGCGATCGTCACAAAAGGGGACGAGATTCAGTATTTCCTAATTCTCTAATATTTTGCCAAGTGTGCGGGTAGAGTTTTGTGGCGAAGGATGCCATCAACGGAACTACCAATACCATTCGCATAAACATTAGCAAAAATGAATTTTGTACGGTGGGAGTGATATCAAATCCGTTTAATTGGACATAAAAAAAATCTTCAATCGCCATAACTACGTTGATCTTTGTAATTCTTTCTCCTCCTGACTCCTGACTCCTGACTCCTGACTCCCCCTAACTTAACCATTCTATGGCTGTTTAACCGGATTTGATATGACAAACCCTCCTGTTTGAAAAATGCCCAAAATTGTCTGTTCGTTGAATAAAACTCTGACAATGACATTTTGAAAACAGAAACAGAATGATGCAAATATAACAATGAAAAAACCAAGCATATAATTTATAGCAAAGGACTGTTTTAAGACCTTGACTATTGTGGCATTAATTATATGATGTCTGGTGAATAACTTTTAAATAGATTAAGAGTTAGCCTTCTTTGGAGGAACTACGTTAACAGTTATAGCTATCAAAGGAAAGGGTGCAGAAATATCAAAAGCTTAAAACTCAGATAACGCAAAACTTTCCTTCTTTCTTCTTCCTTCTGCTATATCAAGTGTATGATAGAGGATAGCGAATGTTTACTCCGCGTCTACAGACCCGCCATGAATAAGCACTACACGCTTTTCAAAATATTGTTAATTGTTGAAAACCATAATCAGTATACTAGCAATTACCGGATTTGGTATAACTAGAAAATAAGAAAGTAGTTGATACAGCAGAAGTCAGGATGCTGGAAAACTTATATATCTGGTGCTGTGGATATGAAAGTACACAAAGGTTTACCTATTGCGACCAATACACTATGCTTCGCCACGTCCACTACCTCGTTCATCACAGTACACCCTAACTTGAGCGAAAGATTGTTGGGTATTTGAGGTTGAGTAATTTAGTTGCCAGCTACAGATATTACGGGATAAGATAGTCGAAATTACGATGGAAATATCAATAAATAGGTAGAGACTCATAGGAGTTATCTATTGTTCATACAAGGAGTTTCTACTACTAAATACGGAATTTATATAGTCTTTTCAGGATATAATTCAGTTTCTTTACCTATTCCAAGAAAATTGCGGCCAGATGGTCAATTATTTAGGTGATGAGGGATGAGCGATCGCTGAGTCTACTTGCTTCAACAAGATTTCTAAGGTTGAGGAGTTATCCAAAACTACATCTGCTTGTTGACACTTATTTTCTAGAGGCATTTGATGATTAATTCGAGTGTAAGTTTGTTCTTGACTTAACCCATCCCGTTTCATCAATCTTTCTATTTGTTGTTGAGGTGAAGTGTATGTAACCCAAATTTCTGTTACTAAATCAGTCATTTTGGCCTCAAACAGCAATGGTATTACTAATACTGCTGTGGGGTATTGATCGGAGGTCTGATACCCAGGTTCATTATTTTTTTTGACAAACTGCTGAATATTCTGCTCGAAGCAATCGCGTACATAAGGATGAATTTGTTTCTCTAACCAAAGTAACTCCTCTTGATTATTAAAAACAATCTCTCCTAATTTTTGCCTATTAAGATTACCATTAGGTAACAATATATCAGTGCCATAGTTTTCTATTATACTATCTAAAATCAATGAACCTGGTTGTACGGCTTTGCGAGCATAAATATCTGCGTCCCAAATTGGGAGATGGTAAGTTTTGTTCAGATAATTTGATACAGTCGTCTTTCCTGTACCAATACCCCCAGTTAAACCAATGAGACGCATCATCAAAAAGTCAAAAGTCAAAAATAAATAGCCAAAAGTTAATTATTTTGAGGCAGAGCCTAACTTTCAGTAGTTTAGCTTAATTTATACCATTTATTATCGTCGCTAGTTCCTTTGCTAGTAGTTGTAGGTGTAGAAAACAGGCGTGAGCAACCCTGATTGTTATCTTTCTGAAAAGTTACAAGCAAGTTATGAAAATTTTGGATTACAGTAGAAATGGAAATAGCTCAAACAGAAATTTTCTCTATAATATTTATTTGATTTTATGTTATGGCAATAGTCAGAGCGGTTAGGAGTTATGCTGATGATGAATCCTAGACTAAGCAATGTTTTTCCTACTATTCCCTCTCTTGGTCGATTGGATATGGCGAGGAGACCCTAAGAGTGACAGAGCCGCTCCGATGTCGCCGACACGGGGTCGTACCGCTGTTCCCTGTTTCCTGCTATAGATATAGCTCATTAATTAAAGGACAAAAAAATATTGACGAAAGAGTAGTTATATGATAAGCGATAAAAAATCACAAACCAATGAACTATGCACCCATCTATAAAATTTACCAGATTCTCATAGCTGTTCCCCTAACTGGACTTTGGGTATTGGATACTGCTGCCCTCCTACCATTCCATGACAACGAAAATAATGGTAGATTAGGAATGATTTCATGGAAAATTTTTTCCGCTAAAATCGCATCAGCTCAAACATCTACTCCATCAATAGTTCCCGAAGCAAATTCAACCAATACAGTAGTAACTCCGGTAACACCATCCCCAGATTCTTCCACAACTCGCTTTGATATTACAGGTGGGAAGCAATCACAAGATAGTACTAATCTTTTCCATAGCTTCGAGAGATTTAATTTGGGAGAAAACCAAATTGTTAACTTTATCTCTAACCCAAATATCAAAAATATTCTAACTCGTGTAACTGGTGGAGATGCTTCTGTAATTAATGGTCTAATTCAGGTAACAGGGGGCAATTCTAACTTACTGATGATGAATTCTGCGGGTATAATTTTTGGTGCAAATGCTAGATTGGATGTCCCTGCATCTTTTGTCGTGACTACTGGTTCAGGTATTGGTTTTGACTCTGGTTGGTTTAATAGCATAGGTGAAAATAATTACGATATTTTAACAGGAAATCCCAGTGCTTTTTCTTTCCCAATGACGAATCCTGGAGTAATTTTAAATGAAGGTGAGTTAACTGTTGAAGCAGGAGAAAGTGTCACTTTATTGGGAGGTACAATTATTAATACAGGTAAAATTTCTGCCCCAGGTGGTGAAATTACGATCTCTACAGTTCCTGGAGAAAATTTAGTCCGTATTAGTCAAGAAGGACGTTTATTAAATTTAGAAATAGCGACAGAGGATAGAGAAAGTTCTAATGATTTACCAGAAGAATTACACAGTTTAAATCCCTTATCTATACCAGAACTTTTAACAGGTAATAGTGAAGTGATGGAAATGGCTACCGGAGTTAGAGTTAATGATAACAATGAAGTAGTTTTGACAGGTTCTAATCAAGTAATTCCTACAGATTTAGGTACAACGATTGTATCTGGTTCTCTTGATATTTCTTGGGCAGAAAATTCGGAATTGGCAAATACAAGTAGAATCAATATTTTTGGAGAAAAAGTAGGATTATTTAATGCCAAACTGAATGCTTCTGGTATTTATGGTAGTGGCAATATTAGAATTGGTGGAGATTCTCAAGGTTTAGGAACAGTTTTTAGTGCTACTCGTACTTATGTAGATGAAAATACAGAAATATTTGCTACCTCTTTTAGGGATGAGGGTGGAAATATAGTTATTTGGAGTGATGAAGAAACTAGCTTTTTTGGCAAAATAGAAGCTATTGGTCGGATTGAAGAACAGTCTATATCGCCAGAACAAAACTCCAGTAAAAATCTAGTAGAAGTTTCTAGTCAAGGAAATTTAATTTTTGATGGTACTGTTAATTTAGGTTCTCCAGATGTGTTGGGCAGTTTATCATTTAAGGCTGAAAATATTAATATTGTAGATGCAAATATTGAGGCAGCAGATAATCCTTTAAAGGGGGAAACGGCAGCAGGATCTCAGATATCAAAATCATCAATAGAAAGCATATCAGATAGTACAAATATTACTTTTCAAGCGTCTGATAATATTACTGTCAACAATTTATCTGAAACTCAATTAAGTTTTGCTCAGACAAAAGGTGAAATCTCATTTGTCGCAGATAGTGACGAAAATGGTTTAGGGTCTTTGACAATACATTCAGAAAATACTATCAATACTCAAGGAGCAGCAGTTAATATTTCTGGCACGACGATAAATACTGGAAATATTAATACAGAAGGAGGAGAACTTAATATTACCAGTAGTCAAGGTTTTGTGATGACTAATAACTTATCTACTGCCAATTCAAATATGACAGTAGAAAGCAATGGTGGAGAGATTAATATTACGGCACAGGGAAATATTACGACTGGAGAAATTGATGCGAGTGGAGACTCTAGGGGTGGAAATATCACTATGAATGCTGCTACTAATATTGATACAGAAAGCATTAATGCTGAAGGTACACAAACTGGTGGGAATATTGATCTTAGAGCACAGGGAAATATTACTACAGGGGAAATTGATGCGAGTGGAGACTCTAGGGGTGGGAATATTACTGTGAATGCTGCTACTAATATTGATACAGAAAGCATTCATGCTGAAGGTCAACAAAGTGGTGGGAATATTGATATTAGAGCTGGAAATACTCTCAACTTGCGAGGAATATCAACATCAAGCGGTAGTCGAGAAACTGGCAACATTACTATTACTGGAGATGAAATCAACCTTTTAGGTGGAGAAAACAGTGTCAGTAGCAATGGGAAACTCATCTTACAACCAGCATCAGAAAATCAAAATATTACTCTGGGAGGATTTGAAAATATAGAAGGGACAGACGGCAATTTGCCCCTACACCTGACAACAGGAGATTTAGCAACTTTGGCAAATGGTTTTGAGTCTGTTACTATCGGAAAATCTGAAAACTCTGGCAATATTACTATTGCTTCTACAGAAAGCAGCAATAATAATGGAGTTGTATTCAATGATCCCACAACTATTCAAGCAGAAAAAATTACAGGTACAGGTACAATAACTGGGGTAGATAATGCTCAAATTACTATAAATGCTAATAGTGACATTTCCACAGGCAATATTTCCACATCCACAGGTATTAGTATTACCAGTATTCAAGGCAATGTTAAGACTGGAGATGTGACGGCAAATACATCAGATAACAGTATTGGTAATATTGATATTACCAGTAGTGGTTCTATCGAAACAGGAAAATTAACCACCACAGGAACAACAGCAGGAGGAAATATTAATCTACAAGCAGGCGATCGCATAACTATAGGTAGAATAAATTCTAGCGCTACACTAGGAAATGCAGGAGAAGTTCAACTGAATGCGGAAAACGGTATTGAGGTCATATCTATACAAGCAGAAGGGGGAAATAGTGGAGGCAATGTCGAAATTACTACAGGTGATACTCTCAGGATAACAGGTACTTTTTTAGACAAAAATCAGAATATTGCTAGTATTTCTACCGCAGGAGAGATAGTGGGGGGAAATATTGCTATTAGCACCGGAAATACACCTTTTATCGTCGGAGATGCTACAATTAATGGTTCTGTAGGAGCAATAACAGATGGAAAATTAACAATTTCACCCGATCGCTCTCTAACTAGTAGTTTTGAACTCAAAGAAGTAGAAAACTCTCAACCACAAAATTCTGATTCTAGTGAAACCACAACGGAATCAGAAAATCAAGAAAATCAACCTCACTCAGAAGAATCAACTCCTCAAAATGTCACTCAACTAGAATCAACAGAATCTAGTAATTATGAGGGAAATCAAACTTCGATTGTTACCGAAACTCAAGCAGAATTAGTTGAAAAGCCAAAAAATATAGAGGAGTCGCAAACTCAAATTCCCTCTGAAGTAGATAACGAGGAACCCTCAAACACAGCTCAAGATATACAGATAGTATCTCAAAACCCCGAATCAAACTCACCAATTTTAGATAATTCTGAACCTACGGCGGCCCCTACAGAAAATATTGCATCCTCAATGAGTAGTTCAGAAGAACAAATTATCCCATTAGTTGTGGAAAATCAAAATCAAAATCAAACTACATTAGAATTTGACCAACCGAATAACTCTCAACTTGTTGTCGAAAATGTGGAGACAAATATTCTTGTAGAAGATACTAATTCCAGTTCAATTACATCAGTTTTAGAGCAAACTGTTGCTATAGAAAATCCCGTCCAAGGTAAGTCCTCTCAGAAACCAACTCCAACTATAGTCGTAGAAGAAAATATGACTACCACTGCTTCCGAAATTTCTCGCAACGATAATTACAATCAAGTTAGTTTAACTGATTCCCTATGGCAAATAGAGTTAAACAGAGGCAGAGAATTCGCGGGTTATTTAGGAAAAAATATTACTAAAAAAACTGCCACAGCAGCAAATATCCGAAATACTCTTAGTAGCGTTGAAAAAATTGGTATCAGACCAGCAATTATATATGTATCTGCACAACCCAATAATTTAGAACTGCAATTGTTTTTGCCAAACGGTAAACCTATTGTCAGAAGTAGTGGGCAAACAAGAGATGAAGTGATTGAGGTTGCCAAAAAATTTACAAATCAGATTAGGACTCCCAGTCAATTAAATTCTCATAATTATTTACCAAATGCCCAAAAATTACATCAATGGTTAATTGCACCAATTGCTGAAGAATTGGCAAATCATAATATTAATACGATCATTTTTTCGATGGATAGCGGTTTGCGAACTATTCCCATCGCCGCTCTACACGATGGTCAACAATTCCTGGTCGAAAAATATAGTTTGGGATTAATTCCTAGTTTTACTTTAACTGATACAACGTATGTTGGATTAAATGGTTCTCAAGTTTTAGCAATGGGAGCATCTGAATTTCCTGGTGATACCGAGCAAACTCCTCTGCCAGCAGTACCTGTAGAACTTAAAAGCATCGTGAATAATCTTTGGCCTGGTAAATCTTTTTTGAATCAAGGATTTACTCTCGAAAATTTAAAGCAGCAAAGTAGCAAAGAAAAATTCAAAATTATTCATTTAGCTACTCATGGAGAATTTCATCCAGGGGGTGCTGACAATTCTTATATTCAATTCTGGGATACTAAGTTACGCTTAAATGAATTACGCCAGTTACGTTTGTATAATGCACAGGTAGAATTATTAGTTTTGAGTGCTTGTACTACTGCAGTCGGAGATGAAGAGGCTGAGTTAGGTTTTGCTGGGTTAGCAGTGCAAGCGGGAGTCAAGTCTGCTTTGGCAAGTCTTTGGTACGTTAGTGATACTGGTACATTAGCTTTAATGACTGAGTTTTATCAGAGTTTATCTAACAGACCAATTAAAGCAGCAGCATTACGACAGGCCCAGTTAGCAATGTTACGGGGAGAGTTGCATTTACAAGATGGTCATATACTCCGAAATGGTAATCAACATCTACCTCTACCACGGGAGTTAGCTAGAGGAGGTAGAAGGGATTTATCTCATCCTTATTATTGGGCAGCATTTACGATGATTGGTTCGCCATGGTAAAGGAAGGAAGAGGGAAGAAGAAAGAAGGAAAAAGGCGTTGCTTAAATGTAATGATAATTAGGGTTTGCTGAAAAAGTCTTATGGGTGAGGGTAGGAGACAGGAGACAGGAGACAGGAGACAACCCACCCCTCGCCCCTCCCCCTCCCAGGAGGGGAGAAATGGGAATTTAGAGTAGGTAGGAGTAAGAATTGTCAGAATGATTTCTCTGCCCAACTTTTGCCTAAAATACTAACTTTTTGAGCATGAAGAGCTGAAAACCAGGCACTTTTTTCGACCTCAAAAAGGCACTTGTCTTTATATATCAATGCTTTTAGATTTAATCAGCAAGCCCTAATTAGACATCTACTCCAACCATAGAGAGTAGGCAGTAGGCAGCTTTGCTGTAGGGAACCCACCCCTCGCCCCTCCCCCTCCCTAGAGGGGAAAGAATTGATAATTTCTTTGGGATATAGATATTGATTTTTGATTCTTGGAGATGTCTATGAGCTGAAGGTAAAATTGAAAAACTGATGTTTTGCGCCCAAAGTTAATCTCAAAATCATTACCACTCAGCAACGCCAGGAAAAATAGGGAAACAATTTAAGGAACAAGGAAAGAAGGAAAATAGGGAAACAATTTATCGATCCAACAGTTTCATAAGAAAAAATAGAAAGTTCAACTTTGATCTGTTGCGATCGCTATTCAATACCGTTCTACATACCATCCAGGAATGCCATAGTTCCATCCTCTCATAGTTTCAAAAGGGTCTGCTCTTGTTAGTCTCCGATCGTCAGGCACAGCTACCAGAGGTGTTAAGTTATTGTTAATTTGTTGTTTTTCAGTTACGTTATTCAAAGTATTTCGTGGGAGATTTTTTTCTTTCTCAATCATTTTTTTTGATTCAAATTGTTTGCTAATTTAACATTAACCTACTTATTAAATTAATCAATCCCTCCGGTCATTAATCTCAATATTTCATTAAATAAATTTAAACTTTGTAATGTTGAGAATATTGACGCAACAAAACTAATTATAGCGATAATATCCTAAAAATAACCAAACTGCCGACTATATACAATGTCGATCGAGGTACAACGGAGGCAGGTGCGTTAGAAGCAGAAAGGCTTTATCAGTGATGTTAGGGAATCTCGCGTTGTCGCGTAAGCGCAACGTCGGGTAAATGTTTTTACAGTTAATCAGCAAAGCTGAATTAAAAAATTAAAATCTCAACGATTATTTCACCCTAGAAATAATATTATGTGCCCCCTCCGAGGGAGCTACACTATCGAATAATTTAGTTATAATAAAATTTGTGTTTGTTTGTAGTTTAACTTTAGCCCTAATACAAGTATTGTAAGAGCTAAAGCCCCACTACGAAGCCCTATTATAATTGTTCTACTGGATATGATATAATTGTGCGATGACGATGAGTATTACAAATTATTTTGGGAGTCATAAAACCAGCATCTATCAATTCTTTTTCAATATCTAAAGTGAAATATTCATCCAGATAAGGTTCCGTACTCTTCAACAAAGTAAAAACATAAGGTTTCATCGTGGCATAAACTTCTGATTTAGGGTTCATATCCATAATTGCAATATTGCCATTTGGACGTAATAACCGCCTTGCCTCGCGAAATATTTTTCTAGTAGCAGTTTGTGGTAGTTCGTGACAGACTAAAGAGATAGAAATTAAATCAAAAGAATCATCAGGTAAACCAGTTGCTTCAGCAGCAGCATGAACCCAATTAATATCTAAATTTTGCTGTTGAGAACGATACAAACCAACTGCTAAAAAATAAGGGGATAAATCTACTCCTGTAAACTTAGCTTGAGGGAAAACTTTTTGTAGTGAAAAAGTATTTAAACCAGCACCACATCCCAAATCTAAAATATCATTTGGTGTAGAAATTTCTGCTTTTAGAATATCAAGAAAACTTTTACGAAGTCTGGCATCTCCACCAATACCTTCTTCCGGCCAAATATTCGCATGAACTGCTAAAGCTGCTACTTCTTCTTCTGTAGCTGCTTGCCAACTCATATTACCTTTTTCATAAGCATGAAATGAAGTAAGGTAATATTCTGGATAGCTCAAATTAGGATTATTTACTATTTCCCATTCTCTATCCCAATTGCGTTCGGAGAGTTCTTTTGCTTGTTTGCGCCAAGGAACACCAATTTTTTCTGCACGTTTAATAATCATCTTTCGTGCTTGAGTTTTAGCAAAATTAGCGAGTGGTTTAATTGAGAGAATTCCATTGACTAATTTTGTAGCTAAATTAGGCTGAGATTTGAAAGTAGTAGTCATTATTTTTTTTCTACAAAAAATGTGTTTAAAATTAGTTGTATTGATTCTGCAATAACTATTAACGATTAACTATTAACTGATAAGCAGGTACGCAAAATTAATTACCGAAAAAATCAAGGTATAAAGCCTCTCCATTCATGGAGAAAAAAGAAAAAAATCCTTTTAGTCAATCCTCTTCTTTATAATAATTAATAATTATTAATTATTAATTGTTGAAACATATCTAACATCATACATAATAGTATACTCTGGTATCAAAACAACAAAAATGGTAATTTTTTATGAGGTTGATCGGCGAATTAAACAACGAAACTAGAAAATTGTTGGAAAGAATGAAACCCTAAAAAAACTACATTAATATAGACAATACTAAACCAACTTAGCATCATCTACTTTTGATCGAAATATCTCCAAAAACAAAAATTTATCTATAGAAATAAGCTTGTCTCAGTCGCCGGACAATTTTTCCATGAACCTCACTGCGGATACGGTTGCCACGCTGACATTGTTCCAATTTAATATTATCAACAAAAAACTTCACAGCCATATTAGTATTAGTAAGACCAACATCAACTCCCGACATATCTTGCATCCAAATTCTTGGAGACTCCCAGGAAGCATAAGTTTGAAATCTTTCTTCTATCCATTTCCATAATTCTTCGGTATAATCATCCAATTTTGTTTCTGACAAACTTCGATTAGCATTAACAATTTGCTGTAATAATTTGTTCATTTTCTTTGTTAAAAAATCTATTTTTCTTTCCCACTCATTTTCCAAAACTTCATTATCTATATCAATCAAATCTGGATCTTTTTGCCAGTTTCGATACCAACTTCTCAGCAAACTAATTAAAGTATCTTCACCCATATTCTGTGATGCTTGCAAATATAATGACTTTTGTCCTTTTTGTTTTTCTGATACTGTTTCTAACCCTACCATTCTCACTATATCTAAATAATAACCTTGAATTTCTCTAACTTCTCCCGAATCCAATCCCTGGATTTCCATAAACTTAATTTTACTAACTAACTCTGTAATTGCTTGCTTAATTTCTTCTAGCTTAACTTTAACTTTTCCTTCTGCTATAAGACGTTGACGACCAGCTTCTTTTTTAGATACAAGATGAGTCTCACCTTCTAATAATTGATCTGTCACCCTGTAAAAATTTTCTATAGCTACCAACTTTTTCTTGATATCTCCTAATGTATCTGGATGACTCAAAATTACTTCTTCAATAATTTTGATAGCTTGATTGGGGTCACTATCTGCTCTAATTGGTACAATAATTGTATAATAATAGCTAGAATTAGGACGACTAAAATTAATCAAATTTTGACTTTGTAAAGCAGCGTTAGGCACTAACAAATCACAATGACTTTCAATTAAATATAAAGTTGTGAGCCTAATTCCAATAGATTTAATTACAGCGACTGAGCCATCTTCTAAAGCCACAACATCACCAAATTTAAATGGTGTATCTACTAATAATACCAAACCACTAAAAAAGTTAGATAAAATATCTTTCAGGGCAAAACCTAGTACAAATGTAATACCACCAAATGCCACCCATAGCCCACTTAAATCTATTCCTAATGTTTGGAGGAATAAAAAACCTCCTATCAAGTAGACTAAAATTGGCAGAGTATTTTTAATTAAGGGAATTAAAACATCATCCCAGTCTGCTTCTGTTTTTTCTGCATATTTGCTGAGAGAATAAGCAATTACCTGGGTAAATAACTGATTGATTAAATAAGTAGTTACAACAATAATTCCTGCTGTTAATAATCTGTGAATTAAAGGTAAATTTTCTAATAAGTTTAAACTGTAAGTTAATACTTTAAAAACAATTAGTACAAAAAGTATCAGTAGAGGAGTTTGCAAAATATTTATAGTTAAAATACCTATTTCATTGCTTGAACGGCGAAAGAAAGACTTTAGAACCGAGAATACTAACAGATATAAAAAGAATCCTAAAACTATTGCAATCCCTAAAATTCCTCCCTGTTCGAGCCAGGGGAGTGAGTATATTGCTGAAAAGCTTGATGTTTGTAAAAGTATCAACATACTCTAAATTAATTCCTATTCTTTTTTGAAGTTTCAACTTTACCGAATAATTAGGGCTTGCTGATTAAATCTAAAAGCATTGACAGATAAAGATAAGTGGCTTTTTAGGTCTGGAAAAAGTACAAGCTTTTAGGTCGAAAAGGCTCAAAAAGTTAGCAGAAAAGGCTCACTAGGAAAGAAAAATTAAGGGATAATTTTTCCAACGACCTCCTCTAAATTCCCATTTATCCTGATACGGGCAATTCGCGTTTGCGCAGCATTCCGCAGGAAATCGCCCCTACGACTCCTGACTCCTACCCCTACTCAAAGACTTTTTCAGCAAACCCTAATTATTAATTATTCAGCTTTATTAGCCGACTCTTTCTCTTGGGAAAAAAGTTCTAGGATATTTCCTTATATTCAATTCCCTCACGGTTTTAACCAGAAGTAATTAATTATCCATTGGTAAATTAGCGTTGTAAATTTCGTGGATCTAGAGCATCTCGCAACCCATCTCCTAATAAATTAAAAGCTAATACAGTTAGAATAATTAATAATGCTGGAGGCCATACTAACCAAGGTTGTAACACTAAAATAGAAGCATTTGTGGCCAAAGATAACATATTTCCCCAGGAGGGGTCTGGTTGTTGAATACCTAAACCAATCAAACTTAAAACTGATTCTGAGATAATAAAACTAGGAATAGCTAAAGTTGCTGAAATAATTACATAAGTTGCCGTTTGGGGTAATACATGACGAACAATAATATAAAAAGAATTCGCCCCCATTGCCCTTACCGCTTGCACAAATTCTTGTTCTTTGATAGATAATACTTGTCCCCGAATGACTCTAGCTAACCCTGCCCAACTAATAAATGAAGTAATAACCACAATTAAGAGAAATCTTTGAGCACTGGTTAAACCAGGAGGTAATACAGCAGCAAGTGCCACTAATAAATAAATACCTGGAATTGTCATTAATACTTCAGCGAAACGCATCAAAATACTATCTATCCAACCACCAAAGTAACCAGAAATTCCACCAATGATCATTCCCAAGGGAAAATAGATTGTAATTCCCACTAAACCAATAAATAAACTAATCCTACCGCCAAAAAGTAAACGGCTAAATTGGTCTCGCGCTTGTTCGTCAGTACCTAATAAGTTAAATTTCCCTTCACCTGTGGTTCCGAATAAATGTCGATCCAAAGGCAAAATACCCAAGAGTTTATAGGGTGTTCCTTTGACAAATAAACCGAGAAGAGATGGTTTATTCAAGTCTACGTTTAACTCGCGGAGTCCAGTTTCTAAATCTACTGGTCCTTGAGTTGTGGGATAAACGTGGGGTCCAATAAACTCACCTGCTTGGTTTTGCCAGTAAATTTGAGTAGGTGGTAGTAGGGAACCATTGGGTTGAGATGTGTAGGGGTCGTATGGAGCAATAAAGTCAGCAGCAATTACTACCAGATAAAAAATTAATAGTAATAATGCACCAAATCTTGCTAAAGGATTTTTTTTAAGATTTTTCCACCATTTCATATTTAAGAAGTAAGAAGTAATAAGTAAGAAGGAATAAGTAAGAAAATAATATCGCTTGTCCCCTCCAGGGGAGTTACCCTATCGGATAACTACTAATAATAAGGTTTTTGTTCTTAGTTGGGCTTTAGCCCTAATACTTATAGTAGTTTAAAATAAAAATGAGATGGATAAATCCCTTATTTTTAAGGATTATGTCAAGGTTAAGTGCCTCAATCTTAACTGGAATGATTATTGATTATAAGTATAATAAGGCTAAAGCCCTACTACGAGCCTAAAAAGTTAGAAATAAGGAATAATTTAGGGAGAAGGAAGGAGATCAAAAGGAAGAAATAAGGCGTAATAAGTTAGGGAGAAACTTGTTGATTTAATTGTTTTATTTCTATTTCTGATACTTCATTTTCTTCATCCATAGGATTATAAAAGAAAGAGCCTGTTTGGGGTGGTAATTTTGGATTTAGCACCACTTCCACAATACTTTTTAAAACTCCAGTGAGCGGAATTGCTAATATTACTCCCAAAAGCCCTCCTATTTTACCACCTAATAGTAACGCTGCAAAAATAATTACTGGGCTAAGTCCGGTTAAATTACCCATGACTCTAGGGGCAACTATATTATCTTTAATTTGTTGGAGAGCGATCGCCACGATTAAGACTTTTAAAGCTAACCACCAATTAATAAATGTTACTATACTGCCTACAGTGCCAATGCCCAAAGTTGCGCCAATAAATGGAATTAATTCCATTACCCCGATAAAGACTGCAAATAGTAGAAAATAGGGAACACCAAGAAACCAAAAAGCAAAAGATAAAGTAGTTGCCATAAATAAACCTAATAACAACTGTCCAGAGATAAAACTTTGAAGATTAACTTCTAGGGATTTTGTAAATACATCTCGTACTTTTGGAGCAATAATACTTGTCAGATTATTCCAAACTCTTTCTCCATCTAAGAGCATATAAAAGGAGATTACTAAAATTAAAATTAAGTCGAAAAACCAGTTAACTGTGCCTAAGACTAAACCAAAACTGGTAGTAGCGATCGCCTGTATTTCTTCTTGAGCTTTTGCTGATAGTTGCTGTTGTAAAATCCCGACATCAAAGGGTAAATTATTAAATTCACTCCAGGTTTGAAATTCTGTTAATTGCCATCTGGCAGATTCTAATAAGTCTGGAAATTTCAACCACAATTGTCGAGCTTGGTTAAGAACTGGTGGAACAATAGTTAGGCCGATAACTAATATTATTAAAGCAGCCGTTAAATATACTAAACCTGCTGCCAAACTTCGGGGCAAAATTTTTTGTAGTTTAGATACTGGATAGTTTAACAAAAATGCCACTAATCCTGCTGTAATTAGAATACTAACTATTTCACCTACATAACTAATTGCCCCGATTGTCAACCATCCTGCTACTAATAATAATAACCATGTAATTAGAAATTGTTGAATAGGTGAAAATTTGACATTCATAAAGTTGGTAATTGGTAATTAGTAATTGGTAATAGCTTAGACAGCTTCAACATTTATCAAATCTCAGTTTTGTATATAATTTTAGCCTGTCACAAATTACTTCAAACTGATTATTGGAAATATTCACCTGAAATTTTTGTCTGTGAAAATTTGCAACATTATCTAAATCCATGATCTGGTATAAAATAATAATTAAAAAATTTAAACCTTTAGAGGTAAAGGTTTTTAGGATTTAAGTAATTAGCCAATAATAACTGAATTTGGCATTATACCAATTCCCAAAAGTAACGCTATACTTAGGTCAAACTTCAGTTCTTAAGTAATTAAAAATAGCCGAATCACTTTTTTGCTAATTTTAGCCAAGTTAATGTTAATTATTCTTGTGTTTACTTCTACTCCACTCCCCCACTTCCCCTCCTGGGAGGGGGAGGGGCGAGGGGTGGGTCTCCTACTCATGAAAATGTAGAAAAGTTTTTGAGAAATGGTATTAGAGATATTTTCTGTTTCTTGTTGAATATCTCAACAAAATTTTATAGCAGTTTAAGGAAAAGGCGCGGGCATATCAAAAGCTTAAAACTCAGACAATGCTAGATTTTTCGCTGCTTCTGTCCTTCCGTCTCTAGTAGATAACTAAACGCCTTCTTCCTCCTTCCTTCTTCCTTCTTCCTTCTTCTTTCTGCTCCCTAATTTCTAAACAGCAACCTTCATAGAAAGATCATGCTCTATTACAAATACATTGGAGTAAAGGTTAGCAATAATTTGCTTACCTTGCTGTGTTAGTGACAAATATTTCAGAGCATTTTTTATATAAGGAAGAACTCCTTGCCAAAAAAATTGCGGATAATTATCGCGCAGATCGCTAGGATTTTTATACCCTACTTTTTCATTGAAACCCATTTCCTCAAATTCATAATATAAAGAACAAATTTTATTGAGGTAGCGGGGGTCACTTAACTGGCCAATTAAATCTGCCGCTCGTACTAAACCAGGATGATTAACAGTATCTTGATGATCTGATTCTTTCGGAACAGGAAAGCATGTTAACTCAATATTATGTTTAATTATTCCCACATCAATTAGTTTATGACCGCCAAATCGTTCATTAATAAATAATTTTGCCCGATCCACATGATAAGGAGTTAAACTAGCATCCGTACAACCTAATGGCAAATTAACCATTTCATCATCCCTACCCGTAGCGTACCATCCTTTTTTGTCTGCCCGACAAACTCCTTTTACATATCCGATGTCATGGCAAACTAAGGAAATAATATAATGTAACCAATCTTCGCAGGCAACTCCTCCTTCTCGAATATGTTTTCCCCGTAGAATTTCTTGGCCTACAAGAGTCACCAGAATTGTATGCTCTACATTATGGTAAAGGGCATCACTATTGGCAATATTTTCTAGTGCCATATTTCCTGCCCAACCAATAATTTCTTCGTAGTTAGATTTATGACCGCCGTAAGTACGACGGTAGCCATCTTTAATTTTTTCGACAAATGAATTAATTAATATTTCAGTGGCATTAAACATATTTTTTTCTTAATTTGTTTTGATTTTTTTAGGCTTTTCTAAAAATTGTAGTTGTCTGAGTTATTTTTTTGCTTTCTTACGTCATTTATTCTTACTTACTTAATATTATAAATAGTGCTGAAGGTAATGAGACACAGAAAGCAAAATCAGGGTCATTTTTATATTCGAGTTACTTCATGGTTTAAAGAAATCTAACAAAACGATAATTTTTCTTTACAACATAAGTGTTGAGTGGTTATAGAAATGGGTGAAAGTAAATTGAGAAGTAAAATTATACCAGAAAATAGGCTTTGTTGCATGAAGGTGGCGATCACAAAAATCACCCCTGTAGAGGAATGAACTAGAATTGTACTTTGTAACTTTCTGGCTTACAATCTTTAATCATACGGTAATTATACGGTTGAGGAGGGCACATTGTATCAATAACTCCACTGCTTGATTGTTAAATTTCCGTCGTCGTAATTTACCTGCGAACATCACTTTGAGCCGAAACATTGTGGTCTCGGATCAGGAGCGTCGGTGGTAACCACTTTCATGCTTCCATTTCTTTAGTCCTATTTGACGAATGCGTCTGAGGTTCTCATCTCTAGGATGGGGTGGAGCTTTACAGTTGCCATGTTGCCCAATCACGGCATTTTTTCGTGGAGGAATCGTGATTTTTGCTCCTCTTTGACTAGCCTTTTCATCAGACTTATACTTGTCGTATGTCCCGTTCCTGATACTTGAGCTATCTCTCCTTCTAGAGCATCTAGTACCTCGGAAAATGCTTCTTCATCACTAACATCGTTGTTCCTTACCATAGCAGTAGCTATCTCCCCAGTTGCCTCCGAAACCCCCAAATAGAGCTTATATCATGTCCGGTTGAACAGTGATAAATAAATAACTACGGAGTCCTCAGGAGTCAGTCCTCAGGAGTCAGGAGGGAAGAAAGAAGAAGGAAGAAGAAGAACTGGAGTTGAAGGAGAGAGTTTTCTGATCACTAATTATCCGGACATGATATTACGCCATGTCCGACGCCCACACCATGAATTCTTGTTTTCCATTCTCCCTCGCCATACACTTTGACCCCCGTAGAGTCTAGTACCAAGTACATGGTTTCTGTTGCTGGTAATATAGGTATATTGATGTTCAGTTTGCTCAAGCGACGACACAAGGTACTATGGTCTGGTACTGGCAAGTCTATTCCCATCAATTCAAATATAGATTCCAAGAAATCCTCAATTTGTCGTCCTGCCAAGCTAAACAAAGTAGCAATAGTGGCCATTAGCTCCATGGCGACATTGCTATAGGTGTTGGATGCTCCCCTACGTCCAGTTTTGTTCTGATTGAGCCACTGTTCTATCACTCAACCACAACTTGCGAAAATTAATGAAACCGCAGTCTGTGCTCATCAACCTTGGTTGCTGGCAAAACCTGTGGGAGGGTTACTGTGGTTAGGTCCGATATTTGAACCAGAAGATACCGGATGTTGGGATTAGACATCTGGTAAAAATCAAAAATCAAATCAATTATCACACAGAAATTATCAATTCTTTCCCCTCCTGGGAGGGGGAGGGGCGAGGGGTGGGTTCCATACTGCCTACAGCAAAGCTGCCTACTCCCTCTTTTCTGGAAGATGTGTAATGTTTAGCTCAACGTTTGCGCGGTCATCGGGAAGTTGAAGCTGCAGTTTTGCGACAGAAACAAAAATCTCTTTCGACCAAAAAATCTAGTGCGAGTAAAAGAGAAATTTCTGGATGTCTCCCTACTTCTTTATGGTTACCTACCTTCAACTATGGCAACTGCCATCAATCTGATAACCACTGAAGTTGCCAAATGGATAGTACAAAGATGTGGGGTGGAAATGCCTAACTTTACTACCCTCGCTGGAAAAGTGATTACCTTTAACTAGACAAACCTGACCACAGAAACTCATATTTTGAGTAAACGACCTCAATGTCAAGCTTGCGGCGATCCTAAATTACTCAAAGACATGGCATTTTATCCTCTGACTCTCACCAGTCGCAAAAAACATTTTACCTCTGATGGCGGTCATCGCGCATTCACTCCCGACCAAACAACAAAACGCTACGAACAACTAATAAGTCCCATTACTGGAGTTGTCAGTGCTTTAGTACAAACCTCTGACCCAAATAATTCTCTAATCCATACCTACAATGCTACTCATAGTTTCGGTAGTGCCAAAACCGTTCTACTAAACTTACCCAAACTTACCCAAACATAATTGCATGAGTTTTGGAGCTAGCTTCCTGTTTTGCTGACGCAATGCTGCGCAAACACTGAATACCACTGACCGCAGTCTGTAACTTATCTTCTCCACAGGCTTAAAATCGGCGGAAACTCCACCTACTTATCCACATAGTTTTCCAAATTGACGGCAGCGTTAAAGTCTCTGTCTGCTTCAAAACCACAGTTGCCACATTCGTAAATTCTCTTATATAATGGCATTTTATGTTTCTGCCCACAGTGAGAACACAATTGAGAACTTGGATAAAATCTATCTGCTATCACTAATTCATTGCCATACCATTCACACTTGTATGATAACTGACGCTTAAACTCATAAAACCCACAGTCTGCTATTGCACTCGCCAGCTTATGGTTTTTGAGCATTCCACTCACCTTCAAATCTTCAATCACTATGGTGCTGTGGTTCTTGGCTAACCATGTTGTGACTTTATGTAGTGCCTCCGCCCTGATATCAGCTACTGCTTGGTGCGCGTTCCCTTGCGCCGTGAGACGGCGCGGGGTCGCATCCGCTTTTTTGTGAGCTTTGGCTAGTTTTTTTACGGCTTTGGCTCTGTTTTTGGAAGCAGGCTCTTTTTTGTTGAGACGGCGTTGATAACGAGTTAGTTGTTTTTTGGCTTGTTTGTAGGCTTTGACGTTAGCAAATTTCGTTCCATCACTACAAGTTGCTAGGGCATTTATGCCTACATCTACACCGATAACAGCCCGTTTTTTAGTCGGAGGTTTGGGCTGACATTCATCATATTTAAAGCTAATGTACCAGTTATCTCCACCTTTTGAGATGGTGACATTTTTGACTGGCACAGAAGGTAATATTTCATAAGTTTTGACTATTCCGATTCTTGGTAATTTCATGTAGTTTCCTTGCAGAATTTTAATACTTCCTTCGCGCGGAGAAACTATCTTTTTTACCTTTTTTCTTAAACTTAGGAAATCCACGTTTAGGAATAGTTAAAAAGTTTTTAAATGCCCTCTCTAAATTTCTTAAGGCTTGCTGGGGAGCGCACTTTGATACTTCATAATACCATGGATTTTCACTTTTAACTTCAGCAATTAAACGTTTATGTAACGCGATAGCACTAGGCCGTTTCTTGGTTTCTGCGTATTCAGAAATGCAAGTAGCTAATCCCCAATTATAAGCAGTCAGGGGCTACACCTGCGTGCGCAAGCAAGTATTGTTTTTTGGTAATTGTTAACTTTTAATTTAGTCTTGATTGATTGCATTTGAACACGCACACCATGAAAAAAAGTCTTTGATTGTTTAGGAAAATTTTAATGTATGATAGCATATCATCAACAGATTTTCGAGATTTCTTAATATTTATCCAACTTTGTCCAATTATTTGGCTTCAGTAGTTAGCCCTCAGTGCTTTGCGTCGTTCTCTTGGTCATAAAAGTGGAGGAAAAGGTAAGAGCAGAAGTCGAGGATTTAAACCCAAGCTTTTAGCCCGCTGAAAGCTGAGTGCTGTTTGCAGAGCATTCCGGTACGGAAAATGCTGATAGCTACTTAAGTTAAGCTCATTAACTTGACAGTAGTGACTCATAAACCTAAAATGCAAGCAAATTAAGCTAAAAATACACAGAGGAATAATCCGATGGCCAAGAAAAATCTGATGCCACAACAACAAAAGCCTGTGATTCGCTTGAACATTGAAAAACCTATAGAGGGACTTGAAGAAGAAAACCTGACTACTGGTTTCGCCTCCAGGGAGGGAATAGCCCCACAAGGTTCCAGGAGGAATCAGCCTTACAGATGTTCCTATGACGGTGAGGCAGAATAACCCTGCTCCATGGAATAATATAATTCAGTCGATCGTCATACAATGCTTAAGGGCGAATGGTTATTCGCCCCTACAATACAATTATAGACTCTTATCTTTAAATACTGATTTGAGGAACAGAGCGATCGCTGGAATAAATAACTATACTATGTGGTCGATTAAGGATTAACTTCACTCTCACCTACGGTAGAAGCAGGAGTATCACCGACAGCATTCTGTGATGGTTCTATTAACTGCTGCTGTTTATTGCGAAACTGCGTCGCTGCATCATTAATACTGTCACGTTGTTCGAGCATATACTCTTTCATATTCCGGTTATTTCCCAGTCTTGAGTTATGAATAATGTCGAACATATTCAACCCACCGGAACCACTGAAAGGATCTGGGTTATCTACGGTTTGCAAATCCTTTAGAGGATTAACTGTATTAGTTTCATAAGATTCAGCAAAAGATGGCTGAGGTAGGAATATAGTTATTATTCCTGTGGTTAAGGTGCTGAAAATGATTTTTGTCAAAAGTTGAGCAGACATAGGTCGTATCGTAGTTTTTTTAAGAAACTTCAGATATATAGCATACAACTTTTTTGGTCTGTTTGAAGAAGAGATATTATTTTACGGTAGCATTAGATTATTGGGGAGGGGGCGGGTTTATCCAAATTTAATGTTGAGCAATTAACTTAACGTGGAACCCACCCCTACCCGATGCAACATTTTAGGAGTCTAACGCTACTACATTTTTAGCGTCAGAACGGTTTTAACCGGAGGTAATTATCAATTATCCATGATCAATTATCAATTAATGAACCACCCGATCGAATCAATTTAGGCAAACCGACGACGTAATAAAGGCTGAATTGCGACTAAAGTCACTACATCAAAGACCAAAAGTACCAACAATGCTGTACCAAAAGAAATATCAGCAAAAGGTGTTTCCATGATTATACTACCAATAGACCAGTCACTATGTAAATACAAATAGCGAATCGGCTCGATCGCGTAAGTCAAAGGATTTAAACTTGCCACTACCTGTAACCAATTAGGCATAAAAGATAGAGGTGCTAGAGCAGTACTAGCAAATAGTAAAGGTAAGTTAGTTACAAAAATAACTGCCAAAAGTTCAATGTGACCGGGTAAAGCAAAGGCCAGACCCAAACTTAAACCTGTCACGCCCAAAACCAACATTAGGACAATCAGGGCGATGGTAGCTAATCCTAATGTACCAGGTAATCCAGCGCCCAAAAATGCACCAGCACCGATGATTATTGCTGACTGAATCAAACTCAGAGTGATAATAAAGGTAGCTGAAGCTAAGACAATAGAAAAGCGGGATGTTAATGGAGCTACCAATAGGCGGTTGAGAAAGCCAAATTCTCGGTCAAACATGACTGGCAAACCAGCATTAAGAGCACCTGCAAAAGCGGTGAAGACAATAATACCAGCACCGAGAAATTGTCCATAATTTTGACTTTCGCCAAATAAACCTTGAGGTACATTTTGGAAAAGTGCCCCAAATAGGATTAACCACATCAGGGGTTGGATAATTCCAGCTATTAATGTCGAAGGGCGTCGTTTTAGTTGGATAAATAACCGACGGGTTAATGCTAGAGTTTCTTGGAAGAAATCTCCCAGTACAGAACCGGAGGTTAAAGGTGTCGTTTGAGTGTCAGACAACTGACTAATATTTGGTTGGGAAGGAGTAATAGTACCACTCATATTAGACTTTAGATATTATTAGTGCAGAATGTATAGCGCTGTGCGCAGGCAACAGGCAACAGGCAACAGGCAACAGGGGGAATAAAAAACCGATAATATCAGGCTTTTAGCTATTGGACAGTTACTGTAATTTGTAAATATGCCAGCGCACATTGCTATATGGACAAAAGATAATACGGCAATGTGGAAGTTAAAGATTTTTAACTTATTATTAATATTTTTCCACCGTATGCTAATGGCTTTTGTCCAATACACTGGTAATTTTAACACTGCTATTTAGAAATGGCAGAATAGGGGAAGGAAGAAGCAAAAGTCTTGCTTTGTCTGAGCTTTAAGCTTTTGATATGTCTGCGCCCTTTGCTTCGACTGCTATAGCAGAAGGAAGAAGGAAAAACTTAGCGTTGTCTGAGTTTTAAGTTTTTGATATGTCTGCGCCCTTTGCTTTGACTGCTATAATAATTATTAAAAAATATTGAAGATATAGCAGGACAAAGAATGTAGGTTGGGTTAAGCGCTAGCGTAACCCAACAAACCCAAAATGCTCCTTGTGTTTACCTGACTCAACTCAACCTACACATATAGAACCCCTGAGCGTATCTTGATAAATACCAAGTTTTTTGATCTAGGAGTCAGGAGACAGGAGACAGGAGACAGGAGTTAAGAGGGAAAAGGGAAGAGGGAAGAGGGAAGAGGGAAGATGTGGGCAGAGATCATACAAAAAATTCAACTCCTTGCTGATGATTTTCGGTCAAAATTGATGCGCGAAAAGACTTGAGAACCATAATTATACCATAATTATATAGATCTCAAATGGGTTCTATACAACATATACAAAAGGAGTTGTTGGGTTTATCCTGCGGATAAGCTCCGCTAACCTGCGTCAACCCAACCTACAAGGTTTCAACTTTTTATCAAAATAATTGGGTCGCGCAATCCCTCCTTTTAACGCAAAATATTTTTGGAGTCTTGCTCAAATCCCCTACTTCCCATCCAGGCTCCCCTCCTGGGAGGGGCGGGGGTGGGTTGGGTTAGGGGTGGGTTAACTTCTGTACGGGCGAACGGCCGTTCGCCCCTACTGACTTCTGACTTCGTTCAATGCTCTTAATTTGGGTTTTGCCACCCTTCCACAATGGCAACTCCCACATTAACATAAGGATTATCTAACAATTCTTTGAGTGCTTCTTTGCCTCCCGCTTGCAATGCTCCGACAAAACGTTGGCGGTTATTCGGCGGAATGGAGGCGGTGACAAATGCTTGTTTTTCTGCATCTGTCGCATCGGGATTATTTGATTCTAACTGTTTCAATAACTTTTGAATTTCATCAGCAGCTTCGGCAAGGGTTTGCTTTTCTTGGGAGCCATAGTTATTTTGGGTTCCGATAATCTGACTGCCACCTTCAGCGTTCTCGACTACGTTACCACTACTCTCACTTTGCTCTTGATCGACTAGATTACGAATAGTAGCTTCTTTCAGGTCATATTTTTTTCTGTAAGAATCTGCCATTAACTCACTCCTTATATTAGGGTTAACTTCAGTATTAGGGTTAGCTTCAATACTAGGATTAACTTCAGTATTAGGGTTAGCTTCAATACTAGGATTAACTTCAGTATTAGGGTTAGCTTCAGTATTAGGGTTAGCTTCAATATTTATATTATTATTTTTCTCGACAATCAGCAACTTAATAATTTCTAGTAGGTTGAAATTCTCACCATTTTTGGATAATTCCGACCGAGAATTTAATCGCTGAATAAATTGGTCGCTGACAACATGGTCTTTGGTTTCTGCTGCATTTATTAATAATTTATCTCGTAATAACAGTGCTTCGTTATAGGGTAACAAAGTTGCTAATAATAGATAAACTCCTCGAAATCTGGGGTCGTTAATATGTTGCTCTAATTTTTGATTCTCCTCACCGAGAAAAGTCTGGACGATAAAATATTCTTGAATTTTATCATGGCGGAAATACCATTGGGAACCTGAATTACCTTCTACATGAGGTTGACGGCGCAAAACCATTTTGTAGTTTTCCATGCAATTTAGCTCTTTTTTCCACTCGGACGGAATATTAATTTCATCGTTGAGGCGCATTTGATATGCTGTTTCGGCAAATTCTGTTAGGGGAAAGGAATCAAAATTAATCTGCTCGTATGCTGCTGCCATAACGTTATACTGCTGTTGTTGCAGGTTGAGCAAGTCAGGATTTTTCCCTGGGCGAGAATTTGCCCGACAATAGTTAAGTCCATGGGATTCGATAGTAACCGACGTACTGCTTTGCGCTCTTCCTCTGACTGTTTGTTTGAATTGAAGGTTTTTTCCAGGTATTCTTCGCAAGCTTCCTCATACTCAGACTGGGAAATTGATGTTTCTGCGGATGGGGTAAACTGACGAGTCTGGAGAAACTGTCGAATTTGCTGACGTTTTAATGGTTGGAGAATATAGGTTTTGGTGGCGGAGGGTGGAATCCAATCTAGGGGTTGTGTTGCTAGGAGAATATGACCCCGGAAATGACGCTCGACGAAATAACTAATTTTAGTACGGGTGTCAGGGGTGACTTCATTGAGACCGTCGATACAAATTTCTAGGGCGTTGTTATAGATGAGGTTTTCTAGGAATTTACGGTCTGTTTGAGAAATCGGGATTTTGGCTTGGATGGCAGCGATCGCTCCTTGGGCACATTTGCTGGCAGGTAGGTAAACGACAAGATTTTTACAGGTTTTCGCCCAGTAGCGCAGGAACATGGATTTGCCGAGACCTGATTCTCCTTCGAGGATAATGGGAGATTGCACTTTGGCAATGGCGGTTTTGATGGGTTGGAGGTTGTGGGTATTTTTGAGGCAAACGTTGGAGTCGGGAAAGTAATCTTGAGGGTTGAAACTGTCGAGGTTGGCGTCTGCGATGAGGAGGGGTTGGAAAGGGGAGAGGAGTGTGCGGCGGAGGAATGGTATCCAGGTGAGTAATAAACCGATGTAACCGAGTCCGGCAATTCTGCGAATCAGGGGATGCCAGAATAGGGTTTGAATTTCGGGATATTTGGGATAGAGGGAGAGGAGGATGAGCCAAGTTATGGCGTGAAGGAGTAGAATTTTCCAGAGGTAGGATAACCATTGTATTCCTTTTAATATCTTGATTTTTGTGTTGATGGAATCTGCATGAGTAGACTTGGCAGCGTTTAAATTTTGGTAGTGGGTTGTGAGGAGGTTAATGTCTTGGGGTTGCCATTCGACGCGATCGACTACTTGGGCAATTTGTCTTTCTAATTCTGGGCGTAATTCTTCTAGGGGTTTGGTTGCTTGCCAAATTTCGGCAAAGAGTTTTAAGACTTTTTTGCCTTCTTTTCGAGAGTTATCAAATTTATTGTTTTCGTAGGGATATTTTTTGGGTGAACCCAACCATTGAATTAAGGTAACGGTATCAGATTCTCCTCCACTGACAAAGTAAGCGAGAAAACGAAATTCTGCTTCTTCGTAGCTGCTTTTATGAGCTGTATTCAAAATCGGTAAAATCTGCTGACTATTCAATTTTCCCATCTTACCCACTGCTATTGCTGCTGCTTCACGGACAAAGGAATTCTTATTGCTCAACAACTGCAGCAACTGAGGAATTAAGTCTTTAGCCTCCGACCCCAAATTACCCGCTACTGTTACTGCTGCATAAAGAACATCCCAATTTTCATCGCTCAACAACTGCAGCAACTGGGGAATGAATTGTTTAGCCTCCGACCCCATATTACCCACTGCTGTTGCTGCTGCTTCACGGACATCCGAATTTTCATCGCTTAGTAGTTCCTTCAATTTTGCCAAAGTTTTGGCTCCAGAATCTATCTTAACGACTGCCCTTGCTGCTTCTGTATTGACAGACTTTATTTCAAACCTATCATCAAAATAGGACATAGTGAGTGAATTATTATCGCCGAACAACTGTAGCAACTGGGGAATCAATTCTTTGGCTTCTGACCCCATCCTACCCACTGCTTTTGCTGCTGCTTCACGGACATCCGGATTTTTATCGCTCAATAACTTCTGCAACTGTGCAATAAATTGTTTAGCCTCCGACCCCATCCTACCCACTGCTTTTGCTGCTGCTTCACGGACATCCGGATTTTTATCGCTCAATAACTTCTGCAACTGTGCAATAAATTGTTTAGCCTCCGACCCCATCCTACCCACTGCTTTTGCTGCTGCTTCACGGACATCCGGATTTTTATCGCTCAATAACTTCTGCAACTGTGCAATAAATTGTTTAGCCTCTGACCCCATATTACCCACTGCTGTTGCTGCTGCTTCACGGACATCCGAATCTTCATCGCTCAACAACTGCTGCAACTGGGGAATAAATTCTTTAGCTTCCGACCCCATATTACCCACTGCTGTTGCTGCTGCTTCACGGACAGACGAATGCTCATCGCTCAACAACTGCTGCAACTGGGGAATAAATTTTTTAGCCTCCGAACCCATACTACCCACTGCCCATGCTGCTGCTCTACGGACATCCGAATCTTCATCGCTCAACAACTGCTGCAACTGGGGAATAAATTCTTTAGCCTCCGACCCCATCTCACCCACTGCCTCTACTGCTGCTTTACGGATACGCCAATTATCATCGTTCAACAACTGCTGTAGTTGAGGAATCAATTGTTTAGCATCCGACCTAATCTTCACTACTGCCCGTGCTGCTGCTTCACGGACAGACGAATGCTCATCGCTAAACAACTGGAGCAACTGGGGAATAAATTGTTTAGCCTCCAACCCCATATTACCCACTGCCTCTACTGCTGCTTCACGGACACGCCAATTTTTATCACTGAACAACTGCTGCAACTGGGGAATGTATTGTTTAGCCTCCAACCCCAGATTACCTACTGCTGTTGCTGCTGCTATACGGACATCCGAATCTTCATCGCTCAACAATTTTCCAATTCGTTCAATCCGCTCCGGGGGAATTTCAACAGGAGACTTAAGGTCATACTCAGACATTTTCTTCAAAGCTTCCACCAAAACATCAGGGTCAGAATCATCCAACGCCGCCAACATTCCCTGAAGCTGCCAGTCTTCCGGCGGTGACTTCTCATCAGCTCGAACATGACCCAAATTTACCACCAATAGCACCAACAACAACAGCAGTAAAAAACGCCATTTACGGAGAAAGGGGTTAGAGAGTTTCATCATCGTTAGATTGAGAGATATAGGAATTCCCAAAGTTATGAAGTAAATTTACGATCCCCCTAAATCTCCCTTAAAAAGGGGGACTTTGAAGACTCCCCACTTTTAAGCCGTTCCCCCCTTACTAAGGGGGGTTAGGGGGGATCGAAAGCTGTACCTCTTATGTTAAAGAACTGCTATGGAAAACAGCAGCTTATTTTAAGTCTACATATTAACATATTAAATTGAACCGGAACAGAAAATCAAGAAATAATTTAGACCAACTAAGATTGCTTTTTTCCACTTCATTCCAGTTGCAACAACAACAGGAAAACAGTATGCTAAATTAAATTCCAAAATAAAAACGTGAAAACAGACAGCATTTTCTATAAATTATTTCTGACAATTCCATCCAGTTTTTTGAACTAATTGGTATTTCTGGCAATGAAGCCAAAAATTACAAATTTACTTCCCGTGAAGTCAAACAATTATCATTTCGTATGGATGGATTATTTGTACCAACCAATGTTAATTCTGACCAACCATTCTATTTAGTAGAAGTACAATTTCAACCAAAAGAGGAATTATATTATCGTATATTTTCCGAACTTTTTCTATATTTAAGACAATATCAACCGATTAATCCTTGGCGAGTAGTAGTTATTTATCCAACTCGTAGTATTGAAAGAGAAGAAGCTCATCAATTTGGGGATATATTGACTTTAGAAAGAGTCGAACGAATCTATTTAGATGAGTTAGCAAACATAAACTCGTTAGGAGTAGAAATTGTTAAACTGGTAGTAGAACCAGAAGAAACCGCAGTCGATCTGGCTAAGTCGTTAGTTGAAAAAACTCAAATTCAATTAACAGATGCAGTCAGAGAAGAAAATATTATCGAATTAATAGAGACTATAATAGTCTACAAATTACCACAAAAAAGTCGGGAGGAAATTGCAGCAATGTTTAATTTAGGTGATTTGAAACAAACAAGGTTTTACCAAGATGCTTTTGCGGATGGTCAACAAATTGGTGAAGGAATTGGGGAACAAACAGGCCAACAGAAGGCCAAACAAGAAGCAGTTGCTCGAATGGTTAAATTAGGGTTGAGTTTAGAGGTAATTGCTGAATCTTTAGACTTGCCTTTGTCGGTTGTTCAACAAATAGCTAATTCGGCTAATAATAATTAAATAACTGAATAGATTTAGACTAACTTTGCTACAGAATATTTTTGATAAATAATTCAATTTTATCTGTAGTTAAGTTAACTTTTAAAAAAAATTAGGTAAGAGAGTTAGGTAGAGTCTAATTAAACAGTTTGTATAAATCAGTTTGTATTGGAAAAAAAAGAATTAACCACACACCGATTATTTATCAATCTGAAATTTATTCTCAAATTATGGAGATAAAACCATGAATAATGAACAACCTAAATTATTTTCATAAAGACTCCTTAAAGGTATCAATAAAGCCATTGCTGAAGCATTAGAAAGACACCGAAAATTAGGAGAGTATATCGCTATTTGGGAATATGGAAAAGTCGTTATTGTACCTCCAGAAAAAATCCCATTAATCTTGGATAAAGAATGGGATGGATAATGAATAATGAATAATTAATAATGAATAATTAATAATGGCTTTGTTGCATGAAAGTAGCGTTCTTAACATCCATTCCGCAGCTATATCGCTATCTTTTGCAATTATTGATGTTCTATTTACTATTGTCCAATAGTTATTGCTCTGCTGAGAACGCGTACGCTATCTTTTGCAATTATTGATGTTCTATTTACTATTGTCCAATAGTTATTGCTCTGCTGAGAACGCGTACGCTATCTTTTGCGATGATTGATGTTCTATTTACTATTGTCCAATAGTTATTGCTCTGCTGAGAACGCGTACGCTATCTTTTGCGATGATTGATGTTCTATTTACTATTGTCCAATAGTTATTGCTCTGCTGAGAACGCGTACGCTATCTTTTGCGATGATTGATGTTCTATTTACTATTGTCCAATAGTTATTGCTCTAGCGATCAAACCTCAAAGCTTTTACAGGTAAAAGTTTCAGCCTTTTTCACCTCAAACATTGATGTTCTATTTACTATTGTCCAATAGTTACAACAGTTTCCGCGCGTTATGAAGTACAGATGCGGAGCAAGTGCGGCAGCTATATACTTTCATGCAACAAAGCCATGAATAATTAGGGTCTGCTGAAAAAGTCTTATGGGTGAGGGTAGGAGACAACCCACCCCTCGCCCCTCCCCCTCCCAGGAGGGGAATACAGGAGACAGGAGACAGGAGAAATGGGAATGTAGAGGAGTTAGGAGTAACAATTGTCAGAATGATTTTTCTGCCATAGTCTTGCCTAAAATACGCTCCTTTTTGAGCATAAAGAGCTGAAAAATTTGCACTTTTTAAAGAAAAAAAAAGGCTAAAACCTTTATATGTAAATGCTTTTATATTTAATCAGCAAGCCCTAATTAATAATTGCCTGTGGTTCAACTTGAGGTGCTGATAACTGATAACTGATAACTGAAAAAAGGTGAAATTCAATGGTTTTAACAGCCCAAGAATTTGAGGCAATAATGCCCGATGCTACTCAACTAGAAAGCGACGAACCCGAAATGGAAAGCTCTCAACACTATACGCAACTCATGTTGCTAGTTATTTGTCTGGAATGGTTGTGGCGCGATAGAAATGATTACTTTATTGGTGCCAACTTGACTATTTATTACAGTCGCCAGCAGCTAAAAACTCGCGAATTTCGCGGACCAGACTTTTTCTTAGTCAAGCAAACCGAGAAGCGACCTCGGAAGTCATGGGTAGTTTGGGAGGAAAACGGTAAATATCCTAACTTAATTATCGAGTTACTATCAGACTCTACCGCTAGAGTCGATCGCAACTTAAAAAAGAAGTTATATCAAGACAACTTCCGCACCCCAGAGTATTTTTGGTTCGACCCGGAAACTATGGAATTTATGGGATTTCGCTTACAACAAAATCGCTATGAAGAAATTCAACCGAATCAGTCAGGTTGGCGTTGGAGCCAAGAATTAGAATGATACTTAGGAGTAGATGGAGGTGAACTGCGTTACTTCACTGCCAACGGTGAACGAGTGCCAACTCCCCAGGAGTCAGCGATACAAGCTCAATTACAAGTTCAACAAGCTCAAAATGCTTTTGCCGATGGTCAACAAGTTGGAGAACAAACAGGCCAACAAAAGGCCAAACAAGAAGCAGTCCCTCGATTGCTTAAATTAGGATTGAGTTTAGAGGTAATTGCTGAATCTTTAGACCTACCTTTATCGGTTGTTCAACAAATAGCTAATTCTGCTAATAACAATTAGATAATTGGAGAGACTCAGACTAACTTGGCTAAAGAATATTTTTGATAAAGAATTCAATTTTATCTGTAGTTAAGTTAACTGAAAAAAATTAGACAAACGTAAAAACAGACAGCATATTCTATTTAACTACCCTGGCGGGAAGTCCCGCGGTCTCCCGTTGGCGGAGCCTAGCGGCAGCTATTAGGGGAGCGTCGTATGGGAAAGCCAGGGGCAACAGTTGGATATCTCCACAAATAAAACGTTTCGACCTCCTTGACAAGTAGGAGGTATTTTGTTATTGTCTCAACAAACACAGGGGGAGGACATCACCTCTGTCAAAACTGCGGTCAGTTTTTTTCTGACTGAAGAATCCCTCGTTGTCGTGTAAGCGCAACGTCGGTAGTATGTCAATAGAGACGATAATAGTCTATAAATTACCACAAAAAAGTCGGGAGCAAGATGCTCCCACTGTTCTCGTAACACACATTGCCAGACAATGCACGACCAATAAAAATGCACCACCATCAAACCTTCTTCCTCCTTCCTTCTTCTTCCTTCTCTCCTAGAGAACTCAAGCCTTCCTTCTTCTTCTCTCCTGACTCCTGACTCCTGACTCCTGACTCCTTCTAATTACCCACATCACGAAGAATATTTAAAGGTTTATGCTCCTTAATAATTTTCATCTGTTCCTGATTTTTTACCAACAAAGCACCCACAAAACCCAAACTATTAACAGAAATAGACTGAAAACTCTCACGCGATCGCGACACAACTAACATCCATTCTCGCGTCACCAAAAGATTATAATTACCAGACTGTTTCCCACTCATCTCATCACTATCTTCTATCCCCACAGCTTTGAGTAAAGCAAAATAAGATGCCAAAATTTTACCAGCACAGTCAACAGGAGAATTTATCCAACCAGAATCTAATTTAGCCAAAGCGTGTCGAAAAGGAAACTCAGACGTAACACCTATACCATTATCAAAGGTAGCAGTAGCGATCGCTCTTTCTATCGGTATTCTCTCTCCATCCAAAACCATTGGTAGAGGTATCATTTGTAAATGTTTATGACGTTGACTGGCACCTGCCACTTTCCCAGCGTTGTAAAATGCCAAACCATCAAATTCTCCCATACAGCAACCCAAAGCCTGAAAATCTTGCAAATTAAGCAAATTTTCTTGTTCCTCAAACTCTCTAGTCACAATGAGTAGATGATTATCTACAACGTTATACTTATTCAACAAACACAAATGAGTTTCAGAGATATCAGCAACAAATAAATCCTGCTCATAAGGTAGAAAAGGGTTAAAATCTTTGCCAGTCTCAGCTTTCTTTTTTTTCTGCTGTTTTGTAGCTTCATCTTTCCGGGATAAATTAGACAAAATGCGTACTAGGAAGCGAATATTATCCTGTTGCACAAACTCGTATTCAGTAGGTATAGGTTGAAGTGCGCCACATTCTAGAGCATATTCAGTTTGTTGTTTTAGCCTTTCCCAGAGAGTGCCCGGTGTAAATAACAATTGATTTTGGGACATAGTTAAATTTTGGATATGATAGTCAGTAGTCATCGATTATAGCAATTCCCAAGAAGGGTGAGGTTGGCGTTTGACAATTAGTGTGAGCATCTTGCTCGCGTTATCAATCATCATAATTACCCCATGTCCTAACTATAGTGGCAACTATACTGATATTGATATGAAGAGGCGATCAATATTTCAAAATTTGAGACCCAAAAAAATTGGTAGTAGGGGAGTGGGGGAATGGTTAGGGACATTGCATGCAACGGCCGTTCGCCCCTACCTCCCCTACTTTCCCGCTTCAGAAAACATAGAAAAGTTTTTGAGATTTGGTATAAAACCTTCTTCTTTCTTCCTTCTTCCTTCTGCTGTAAGTCAAAAAAAAGTCCCCTCTGGAAACAGGGAACCCCTATAAATAGCAACTACTCTTAGAGCTTGATTTCAGTATTTACAACACTAAAACTTTAGTTTTTGTTGATAAATTCACTAACTCGATCGCTTAAACTTCACCTAATTTTCATGCTTAAAAGCAATAGAGTTTTTGAGTATTTTAGTTTCCAGACAGACTATCACATTAATCCCCAAGTACTTCTCTACAAAATAAGTTAGTTGAATCAAAACTTTTACCTTCTCTATTTGCTTTAGCTTCTTTACTTTCTAGAACGCTTGCAACTGAACCTTTAGCAAGAGAACGAGTTGTTGCACTGGCACTGTCATTAACCCAATCATTTGCGCCAACTTTATATCTGAAATTGCATCTATATTGATCGTTAGCCGATCCTGCTTGTAAGAAAATGCCGAGAGAAGCTAGTGCAGATAGGATTAAGTACCTTTTCATTATAAAAACTCTCCTGTAATTGGTTTACTTTATGGATAGTGAATTACTATCTATATTCTTTTTATATCTCTAAATTCAGATCATTTATTGTTAACTAATATACTTTTTACTATCTTTTTTCTGATTTTATGAGCGGTTGCTTGTTTTTTTAAGTATAAATTCTCAATCCAGAAACCGGCATTATTAATATTAGTTTTTACTGTCTCAATATAAATAAAAATTAATAAAAAAAATCATTTTTTATGATATAATTAATCTTAGTTTATTGGAGGGATTATGTAAGTAAAATTTTACAGCTATCTACTCAAATTGTCAAGATGATAATATGATTATTCCCAAAAATAATTATATCTGCAAATCTGCCAAATTAGCGAACATTTAAGTTGCTATTTTTCTCGAAAGTAAATAAATATTAATTGTGAGTGATTGGAGAAATAAATGAATAAAAACTATTATAATCATACTTTATATTAGCTTTATTCAGTAACTTTAACAACTAGGAAAAGCAAAAATTAAAAGTGTTGCCAGTAAAAATTTGCAAAATTAAGTCTATCAGGTATAATTAAATATGTGGCTTTTCAATCTTTGCCGAACACAAGAACCTTCAAAGCGATCAGTAAAAGCTTTTTAGGTAAAGGTTATGTATCGAATGCGATCGCCATAACCAGAGGAGTAGCTACAACAAATTGCAAGTAAATGAAGTACAAACATTTAAGACCTCTCCCTTAGAAGCTGTTTTTCAACAATTAATAGACTTGTCGCTTTATAACTTAAAAATTCCCCAAAAACCTTGTTCTGTAAGGATTGTAGCTATTGGATGGCAAAAATGCTGGGAATTATTGCTCTGTCTAGGTTAGAGTGATTTTTTCCCTTTATTTAGCGACAACTCTAATAATTAATTATTAATTATCAGGACTTACGCAAAGACACTATATATAGCGCATGGTAAATCAAGCGATTGCTGACGCAAAGCTCCGCTAACGCGAAAAAAAATTATAGCGATCGCCAAGTTTTGCTGATGATAAACAATCCATCAAAACTTAAATAACAGTCATTTTAATTGTAGGATATTTAAGTTCAGATACTAGATATTTAGACAATAGTTGATGTTTAAGATGATAAATAGTTATGGCTAAAATAGTTGCCAT
>NZ_JAAHGM010000046.1:0-55646 GCF_010692625.1 Okeania sp. SIO2C2 | reverse complement strand
GAGCATTAGCTCTTGCGGGTAGTGAAAGTCAGGTAATTAGTTTGTGGCAGGTGGATGATTTTGTTACGAAAGAGTTGATGGTGAAATATTATCAGCGGGTGTTGGATAATGAGGGGCGATCGGAAGCGTTACGACAGACCCAGTTAGAGATATTGGGAACTGAGGAATATCAACATCCCTATTATTGGGCATCGTTTATTCCGTCTGGGGAATGGCGGGAGATCGGAAGTCAAAAGTCAGTAGGGGCGAATGGCATTCGCCCGTACAGAAGTCAGAAGTAATCTTTGACGCTCGTTTGAGCATTTTTATAGATGTCCGCTGCATAACTGGTTATATCATGTCCGGATAATTAGTGATGAAAAAACTTATCATAAGTGCTTAAACAGTAAATCTTTCTATTTTCCCCTCCAGGGAGGGGTTAGGGGTGGGTACCCTACTCCCCTACTCCCCACTCCCCCGCTCTCCTACTATTTTAATAATAAGTATTCAACCGGACATGATATTACTTCTAAGCGGGCGACTTTTTAGTTGTTTTTTTTGAGAAAACCTTCTGCCTTTCCCCCCCCTTCAAAGGGGGGTTAGGGGGGATACATAGCTGCCTTCCTTCCACCAAAGTCTAATTATTCAACCGGACATGATATAATATGATGTCCGTTAGTATCGTTTGTATAAACCCAAGGGTGAATATATACAGTAAATTTAGTAAATTTAAGTTTTTTTGCTATTAAGCTTTCCTGCCTGTTTCCTGTTCCCTACCTTTGCTATACAATACCGATGTTACCGGATATGGCATAACACCAGATAAATAAATTTATAAATCAACTTTTAGCGATCGCCACCCCCTAAAAAATTTATATATAGTGTAAACAAGAAATTAATGACACCAAATGTAGAAAAAATGAGATTAAGTCTACCATAGGAAACTCAAGAATTTATATTTGCAGATAGAAACCTCAGCACAATAGTTATTTTTTTGTGCTAATGTGAAATGTGAAAAATCTAAGCAAACTAATATAGTTGTTGTCTAAAAGTAACGTATAAAAGAAAGTAAAAACTAGGGTGAATTAACATCAACAGGAATTACGCAAATTGACCTTTAAACCAGCATCTGTAGGGGCGAATGGCATTCGTCCTCTCTATATGTAGAGTCTCTGCGTAAGTCCCGATAGACTAAATTAGTTAGAACAAAACTCGGTGAAATATTAGTTTAGTAAAGCTTGACAACTAAAAGTGCGATAACAAAATGATTCCTCAAAAATTGAAACTAAAAAATTTCCTCAGCTATCAGGAAGCAACTCTAGATTTTACAGGTTTGCATACTGCCTGTATTTGCGGACCAAATGGTGCAGGAAAATCTTCTTTACTAGAAGCGATCGCCTGGTCAGTATGGGGAAATAGTCGCGCCGCTACTGAAGATGATATTATCAGTCTGGGGGAAAAGGAAGTACGGGTAGACTTCACCTTTAGCAGCAACGGTAACATCTACCGTGTTATTCGTGGTCGTCGTCGGGGAAGTTCAGCTACTCTAGAATTTCAAATTAGCACTGGTTCTAGGTTTAAAAGTCTTACTCAAAAAGGTGTCCGTGCAACTCAACAAACTATTATCCAACATCTCAAACTCGACTACGACACATTCGTTAACTCAGCATATCTGCGTCAAGGTAGAGCAGATGAATTTATGCTCAAACGTCCTAATGAACGGAAAGAAATTCTCGCCAACCTCCTTAAACTTGACCAATATGACACCCTTGGAGAAAAAGCAAAAGATACTGCTCGACAATTTAAAGCAAAAGTGGAATTACTCGAACAGACCTTAGAAGTAAACCAAAAGCAACTCGAACAAAAAGAGGCGATCGCCCAACAACAGACTCATCTCCAAACTACCCTTACTCAACTCCAGCAACAACAAGAATGCGATCAAGAACGACTCAAACAACTGCAAACTCAACAAAACCATCGTCTAACCTGGGAAAAACTACTGCACGGACAACAACAACAATATGACAAACTGGTACAAGAATGTTATCGCCTCCAACAGGAACTCAAAACTACCCAACAACAACAAGACGAACTATTAGCAGTTTTGCAACAGGAAAATGAAATTAAAGCTGGATATGCTCATTTCCAAAACTTGCAAACTACCGAAGAGAGTTTATCTGCAAAATTTAGAACCCATCAAAATGCTCTAAACCAGCGTCAACAACTCCAGGAAAAACAACGTCAACAACTCCAAGAAGTACAAAACAAAATTCAGCAACATCAAGCACAGTTAAATTCTCTCAAACAGCAGGAACAAGAAAATTTGGATATTCTGAGCAAGCGTGCTGATATTGAAACTGCTCTAGTACAACTACAAACTGCCAGAACAAAATTAAATGAACTAGATAAGTTACAGGTGGAAGTTACCCCACTACAGCAACAACGCCAAAAATTACAAACTGAACTGGAACGGGAGCAAGCACGTTTGAGCGCTCGTTTGGAAGAACTCAATTCTAGAACGCACCAACTCAGAAAAACTCAACGGCAAAAGCAACCTCAACTACAAGCAGCATTACAGGAAGTAGTAGAAGAAATTTCTAAATTAGATAATAAGCGGGTTTATCTGCGACGGGTACAGGAAAAAGGACAGGAAAGACATCATTTTCTCGAACGTTTAGTTCGTAATAAAAAAGACTATGAAACTAGACTTACCGAGTTAGACCAAAAGTTGAAATTATTAAATAAAGGTACCGATAATATTGAAATAGGAGTGACAGAGTACCCACCTTGTCCGTTATGCAACCGTCCCTTGGATGAACATCACTGGAATTTAGTCGTGGACAAACATCAGAGTCAGCAAAAGGAAATTAGAGACTTATTATGGGTGACACGGGAACAACTAGCAATTTCTGAGCGGGAAATTCAGGTTTTGAGAACCGAATATCGGCAAATAGAGGGAGAGTTAGAGAAATATGATGAGTTGCGGGAATGTCGAGGCAGTTTACAAGCGCAGTTAGATAATATTGGTAAAGATGAAACTTTGTTGCAAGAGTTAGTCAAGGAAGTGGAGCAGGTAGAGCGATCGCTACAGACGGGAGATTTTGCTGTTAATTTATATGCTGAACTTAGCATTTTAGAGGAAAAAATTAAACAGCTTAATTATGATGACCGGAGTCATAGTTTAGCTAGACAAGAAGAGAAGAAATTAAGGTGGGCAGAAATTAAGTATGGTCAGATTAAAGATGTGGAGACAAAGTTAGGGAAAATTCGCGTTCATTTGCCAGAAATTGAAGAGCAAATAGTTAGTTTAAAACAGGAGTTGGAGCAACAAAAACAAACTTCCCATGTACAACAGCAAATTATTGTGATTGAGAGAGAAATTGCTGAAATTGGATATGATTTAGAAGAGCATAATTGTGTGAGGTCAGAATTGAGAAAAACACAATTTTGGTTAACTCGTATAGAAAAATTATGTCAGGCTCAAAAACAATATCCCCACCTACTAAAACGAATTAATGAGTTGAAGGAAGTTATCGAAAATCAGCAAAAAGATTTAGCAGGTATTAAAAGCCAGATTTTTACTTTAAATCAACAGTTAGAACAAACTCCTGATGCTGATGAAAAGATTCTATTTTTAGATAAAAAAATTCAAGACCGTCGTCGGCAGTTAGATGAACAGTTGGGAAGTTTAGGAAAAGTGCAACAGCAGTTACAACATTTAGATAAATTGAAAGTTCAAACCAGTCAACAATTGGAACAATTAAAAACTGCTAAACGGCAATATCGAGTTTATCAAGAATTATCTTTAGCTTTTGGCAAAAAAGGTATTCAGGCGCTAATGATTGAAAATATTTTGCCACAGTTAGAGGCTGAAACAAATCAGATTTTGGCAAAATTAAGTGGTAATCAGTTACACATTCAATTCGTGACTCAAAAAGCTACAAAAGGGAGTAAAAAAAATAGTAAATGGATAGATACATTAGATATTTTAATTGCAGATATTCAAGGAACAAGACCTTATGAAACATATTCCGGAGGAGAAGCTTTTAGAGTTAACTTTGCTATCCGTTTAGCATTGTCAAAATTATTAGCACAACGTTCTGGTACTGCATTACAACTACTAATTATTGATGAAGGTTTTGGCACTCAAGATGCTGAAGGATGCGATAGATTAATTGCAGCTATTAATGCCATTTCCTCTGATTTTTCCTGTATTTTAAGCGTGACTCATATTCCTCATTTTAAAGAAGCTTTTCAGGCGCGAATTGAAGTTAGTAAAACACCTCAAGGTTCTCAAATTATGTTATCTGTTTAAAGGAAGGAAGAGGGAAGAAGGAAGAAGGAAGAAGGGGGTAAGGAGGGTGGCAAGTGTGGCAAGTGTGGCAAGTGTGGGAAGCACAGGAACTCAAAAAAATATAGTGTTGTAAATATTCTCTGATACCAATTTGAAAAAAGAATGCTACAAAAAGATAGACCTCGATCAGATATGCTTAAAAATAGCTAGTCTAGTTCATTTTAGATAGTTATTTATATCGTTTTTCCATTTTTTTAAATATTTATCCCTTCTTCCTTCTTCCTTCTTCCTTCTTTCGTAGGGATGTTGCATGCAACGTCCCTACCATTTGTAACAAACATTTATCAAATTGGTATGACGACAAAGAATTAGCCCTGCTCCGGAAAAGAGGGGGTAGGGAATAGGGAGTAGGGAGAAATAATTGATAATTTATGCACGATAATTGATATCAAATCCGTTTAATTGGACATAAAAAAAATCTTCAATCGCCATAACTACGTTTATCTTTGTAATTCTTTCTCCTCCTGAGGAGGTCCGACTGACTTCCCCTCCACGGTCGGGGGAGGGGCGAGGGGTGGGTTGACTCCTCCTAACTTAACCATTCTATGGCTGTTTAACCGAATTTGATATGATTTTATTTTTGATTATCATTGAAAAGACTTCCCCTGCACCCCCCTCACCCAACACTACCCAAACTTCCTCTATTTTGATCCCATAAAGGTTTAAGAACTCAAAAACAGCGATCGCGAATATTCTCTCAACCAAAGCATGAAATACATTTGTCTTATACTGTATTATTGCGACAGACGCATTAGTAGAGAACAAATATGTTAACTAGCAGCTTTATAGAACCCTGATAATATCTTGAGGTAGATGAAAATTTTCAGCCATGGAGTCATCCGTGGCATAGAGGCAATAGCACAAAAACGTGGAAAAATCAGACCATACTCCTCAATGATGAATATAGCAATGAGCGCTGGTATATTTACAAATTGCAGGAGGGGCAAAATAGCTAAAAGTCTTATATTATCGGCAATTTCTTCCCCCTGTTGCCTGTTGCCTGTTGCCTGTTGCCTGCGCACAGCGCTATATCGGTATCTTCTGACTCTGTTTTTGGAATTCCCCAGTCAAAATTTGAGAGGTACACAGTCGTACATACTGTTAAGCAATAATTGAAAATACTTCCCCTGCACCCGCTCCCCCCTCACCCAACACTACCCAAACTTCCTCTATTTTGATCCCATAAAGGTTTAAGAACTCAAAAACAGCGATCGCGAATATTCTCTCAACCAACGCTTGAAATACATTTATCTTACACTGTATTATTGCGATATACGCATTAGTAGAGAACAGAGCAGGACTACCCGAAAATTGGGACAATATTACAACTCAGTCAAACAAGACCCTCAGACTTGGTTAAATTTAGATAAGAGCAATTTTTACTATTACCGAGCATATCTATGTCCCGTATCAGAGCACCTAAACTACCCCAAAATTATCCCTGGCTAAATACAGACAAACCCCTATCCCTCGAATCTCTAAAAGGACGAGTGGTTATCCTGGACTTCTGGACTTACTGTTGCATTAATTGCCTCCACGTTCTGCCAGACCTAAAATTCCTAGAACAAAAATATCCAGATAGTCTGACTATTATCGGTGTCCACTCAGCCAAATTCGAGAATGAGAAAGATGTGGAAAATGTCCGCCAAGCTATCCTCCGCTACGACATTGGACATCCCGTTTTAGTGGACAGTGGATCGAGAGTTTGGCAACAATATGCTGTTCGTGCATGGCCTACTTTCAAAATTATCGATCCAGAAGGGTATGTAGTGGGGTCTGTTTCTGGTGAAGGTAAACGTGATGTCTTGGATGAAATTATTGGTAAGTTGATAGAAGAACATCAAGACAAAGGTACTATTAATTTTAGTGAAGTTAGCTCCATTCTAGAAAAGCAAAAGCAACCTGTGACTACACCTTTGGCTTTTCCAGGTAAAGTTCTTGCTGATAGTGATACTAATCAATTATTTGTCGCTGACTCAGGACATCATCGTATTGTTGTTAGTACTCTTGAGGGAGAAGTTTTGCATATTATTGGTACTGGGAAAGCAGGATTAATTGATGGTTCATTTTCTGAAGCTCAATTTTTTGCTCCCCAAGGTATTACTTTTGATGCCAAGAATCAAGTTTTATATGTTGCCGATACAGAAAATCATGCTTTACGCAAAATCGATTTTAGAACTCAGCAGGTGGAGACTATTGCAGGTACTGGAGAAAAAAGTTCTCAAATTTCACCTCATAGTGGAGTTGCTAGAGAAACTAGACTTAATTCACCTTGGGATGTGGACAAGATAGGCGGACGCATTTTTATTGCTATGGCAGGTTCCCATCAAATTTGGCTGTTGCAACTGGATACTGGAATGATTAGTACTTATGCAGGGACTGGTGCAGAAGCTTGTGTAGATGGCTCTCTGACAGAGTCTGCTTTTGCTCAACCTAGTGGTATTAGTACGGATGGCAACGAATTATTTGTGGCAGATAGTGAAATTAGCTCTATTCGAGCAGTAGGTATTAATGAGCATCCGCAAGTGCGGACTATTTGTGGTAGTGGAGGACTATTTGGCTTTGGCGACAAAGATGGCCGAGGTTCAGAAGTTTTGCTACAACATTGTTTGGGAATAGAATATACCCAAAATTATGTCTGGGTTGCTGATACCTATAATCACAAAATTAAGCGGGTAGAGTATCACGCAGGTTTATGCCTTACCATGTTGGGAAATGGCACCGCAGGTTATCAAGATGGACAAGGTATTAACTGTCAATTTTTTGAGCCATCAGGATTAAGTGCGATCGCGCAACATTTATTTATTGCAGATACAAATAATTGTATTATCCGCAAAGTTGAGCTAGATACCTTGCAAGTCACAACCGTAAATTTTCCTGGTTTGTGCGCTCCTGATGTCTGTTTACCTAGTTAGGTTTTGCGCTCAAAAGTCTTGTAGTAGAGGTAGGAGACAGGAGGCTGGAAGAACGGGAAATGAGCGAGGAGGTAGGAGTAATATCAAATCCGGTTGAACTATAGTTTGGGGGAGTAGAGGAGTAGGGGAGTAGGGGAGATTGAAGGCTTTAAGTATAGTTATAAACATATACTATATAACCGGATTCTATATAACGCCTACAACTACAAACTGTATTATCACTAATTAAGTGGACATGATATAACCGACATTCCTCACTTCAAACGTACTACAAGACATTTTTCAACGAAGAAAGTTAATCACAGGCTTCGTTATTGAGAATAGAGTCAATAATTATATGTAGTATGTAATTATACTTATAATAGCTGTAGTTTTTATGATGTATAACTATTGACGAAAAATGATCTGCACTACAAAATGAAGTGCGGAATGTGAGATATAACAATTGTAAGAATGATTTTTCTGCCCAACTATGAGCCTAAAATACGCTCCATGCATGAGTATGAAGAGCTGAAAACCAGACACTTTTTTCGACCCCAAAAAGGCACTTGTCTTTATATGTCAATGCTTTTAGATTTAATCAGCAAGCTGTAGTTAGTGAATTGTTAGTATACAAGCATTACCAGCAACTAAAAAATTAATCTTAGCTGCTGGAATGTCATAGGTTGTTTCATACTATAGCACTACAAGAATTGGTTAGGACATTTTTCAATGCTAAAACCCTTTGACAGTTTGCTATTCCCTGTTCCCTATTCCCTAGCGCGTAGCACTATAAATTTGAAAAGTTTTACTACCAAACGCTAAAAAAATCTAACATTTAAAATCTAGAATTAACACCTTCCAACAACTTAATAATTTTTTCCACATCATTAAATTCCCCAACAATTCTCCGCACAGGTAGAGGCCAAACCCTAATCAGCGTAGGAGTAGCAGTAATTTGATCTGCTTCAGCTTGTTCCGGATTTTGCAACACATCTATTACCTTTAAAGTATAAGGATGAGAAAGAGACTTTTCTAATATTTGGTGCAGACTCTTGAGAGTCCGCTCAGTGCCAATATTGTTACCCGATACAAATAAGCGAAGAACAGACCCTTGAACTTTTGGTTTTTCTAGTTGTAGGTCGAGACTGGAGGTCAAAAATTCCTCTGGAGTTGAATCCAGATTAACCTCTTGCTGCTCAAGATGTACAACAAGGTCATGATTTTCCCAGAGTTGAGAAAACTGGTCGTAATAACTAGCAATTACCATTGGATTACAAAATTCCTCTGACCAAGGAGCAGGTTGCCAAATCAAGTCATCAGTCTTAAAAATGGCATTAAGTAATATCTGATATCTTAAGACTGGAGCATAAGCTTCAGCAGAAACTTGGACTTTTTGAGTGCGATGGTCTAACCATTTATCAATAGTTGCAGTGTATCCTGGTATTAAGAAATGAGGTGGTTCTGATAACCCCAATATTTCTTGTAGCTCTACACAGAGGTGTAAATGCCATCGATTTTGTTTACTTGGGTCTATACAATAAATTAAATCTCCCCCAGGTGTAAACAAGGCAATACCCTTGAACAACAGGGGAAATTTTACTGGAGCTGGTTTCAAGAAAATCAATTAGGATCGACTACAGACTTTTGAGTTTTTCCATTAAACTCAACTGCTTAAGGCATTAGCTTAACTTAAAACTGTAACCTTAACTTATACTCTAGTTCATCCTGAGAACTTAAAATTTAAAACTTCACAATCTTTTTAAATTCTACCTCGTAACATCATAGCCATTTCATTTGGGTAAGGAGATTGATCTATTGCTGTTTCTTCTGTAATTCGACCTTCTTGGTAAAGCTCAAACAAAGACCTATTCATAGTAATCATACCTTCATAAGTATCTTTGAGCATAATTTGGTTAATGTCTTCATACTGGTCTTTAATAATATATTCCTTAATTACATCAGTATTAATCAAAATGTCATGGAAAGCTGCCCGCTTACCATCAGTAGTTTTGCACAACAACTGAGCAATAATTGCTACCAGAATTTCTGAAAGAGCTAATTTAATCGCTGGTTGCTCCTCAGCAGAAAACATATCCAAAATACGAGTCAGAGTCTTGATGGCACTGTTGGTGTGCAATGTTCCCATCACCAAATGTCCTGTAGAAGCAGCTTTAATTGCAATTCCCACCGTTTCCTTATCTCGAATTTCCCCTACTAACATTAAGTCAGGGTCTTGACGGAGAGCACCTTTAAGAGCATTGAAGAATTTTAGAGTATGTCTACCTACTTCCCGGTGCTTGATCAAACATTTTCGGCTTTCATGGACAAATTCTACAGGGTCTTCGATAGTGATGACATGATAAGGAAAAGTATTGTTCATATAATCAATCATCGCCGCCATGGTGGTGGACTTACCACAACCTGTAGGTCCGGTCACCAAAATTAACCCTTTATGGTTATGGCAGACTTTCTTCAAGACTCCTGGCAATTTAAGTTGTTCCATAGTTAGGATTTTAGACCCAATCAGTCGTAAAACCATCCCTGGACCTGCAAGAGAGTCAAACAAGCTAATCCTAATCCTGACAAAACCTAAGTCCGCAGCACCATCAAAGTCAAGATTTTCTTGGAATCCACGAATTTCTTCATCTGTAAGAATTTCTCGCAACCAAAACATAAAGGTGTTCAAGTCAGTTTCTGGATATTCAAGCGGTAGAAGGTCTCCAAGTTTGCGGAACCGTGGTATTTCTTTCACCCCTAAATGAACATCTGAAACACCTTCTTGATTAGCTCGCCGGACAATATCTGTCAGCGGAATTTGTCCATAACCCAGTTGTGGACTACCAGGAGTTGCTATTTGAGGTACCGGTGCTGTTTCCGTTGGAGGAATTAGTTGTTGAGAAACAGGTGTTGATGATGCTGGAGGATCGGCAGAAGTTGGAGGAGATGTTGGCGGTCTTCTTGCTGCTGGTGGACTAGGTGGAGCTGGGGGACGCGGTAAACCACGGCCTCCAGGAGGACGAGGAGCTGGGGGACGAGGTGGTGGTGTTTGTGTCATAGTTGCATTACCTTGCTGAATTCGGATATTGCAGTCAACAAATATATTCTAATTCTAATGGCAAGTTAAAATGGGTAGTATTTAAAATATTTAATTATTTTTTGGATACCAACAACATTAGGCTTAAAAAGGTTTATTGCCTACTTAAATTTATTGTTAAGTCTTACTTTTTTAAATTGCTATTACTAGAGTATTATTTGACTTTTTAAGACTTCAATAATGATCGGTAAATTTAATTTAATTCCTTATTTTTGGCTGTAAAATACTTGTATTATTTATCTTTATCCCTTATGGGTTTAATCACCCACCATCACCTGTGGTGCAAATGTGGTTGCTGGGGTTAGAATCCCCATAGACCACATTTTTATGACTCCTGTACGTCACCAATTCGACGGCTCGCCTACCTAACTCCTTCTTCAAACCTGATTTTTTTTAAATTTCACTTAATTGCAATTTTGTCTTATTTTGATCTTCATACCATTTCTCAATCTCAAGTTCTTAATTATACATCCATTTTCTGATACTTCTATTCTATTTTTTAGATATTTATTAGCAGGTTGATTTTGAAGTTTAGTAGATTGAGGTTTGTTCAGTTTTAATATATTGTTTGCTTCATGATCTGAGAATTTTTGATTTTGAGTATAATTTTTTGACAAAGAAGGATACTCAAAAGATATTATTAAAAATATAGGTATAACAGAAATCAAACCGAGTTGTTTTAATAATAAAATAGTCATACTACCTCATTTCTTAAATCTGCTACTGTAAATGTCAGGTTGTTTGAGCGACAGACTCAAAATATTAATGGCTTTGAGTAATAATTACTAGCCTGATTTGAGAGAATATGTGAAAAGTATTTACAGCTTTTTTCACTTTAAGGAAAATAACCTTTGCATTGCTACCTTTAAGCTAGAATATATACTTTGCCCAAATAAAAAGCTGTATTTATATAGAGTAGCTTAACTATCTTTTCACCAGGTTGGGACTATTCAAAAAGAGAGGCCGGATAAGTAGACAATTTTTGTATACATCACTAACAACTTTATATAATACATCTCCTAAAAAAACAGACTATTGTTAAAAGTTTTTGTGAGATATTGTCAATTAACTCAGTATTTAAAGATGTTATTTATCACTCATCAGTTAACAGTTAATATTTTTAACAGGTTAATACCCCCACGTTTCTGCTTGAAAAGTGCGTGCTGCACCTTTGTGGCGGGTTGCTCATTTTCCATCATACACCTAAATTCCGCAGTTCCTCCCCAGAATGCTAATTAAATAATTATTAACTGTTCACTGATTCAAATGGTAGCTACATCAACAAATCAAGATTTTCCTAAATGTTGTTCTATTTTGTCTTCCTTGATGACTATACTTAATCAGTTTGCCTATCCTCTCACATCTATTTTAGATTTACTTTCTGATGATCCCTTACTTATATATCAAATCCAACAATTCCAATTTCGGTAAATATAGAATTTTCCCAAAAAAATGTTAGTTTTAGAGGAAATTCCTGGAAAAATGTAGTAGGACTTTACCTCTATCCATAAACTTTTTTATCAAGATCAAAATTTAATCTTTTTTCCTTTTGGTTTCTGATATAGCAATCCTATTTTATTCGTGTCAAAAATCTTACTGCTTTTTAGGGAACACTTCACTGGGAACACTTAACTGGTAAGAGTTTCAGTTTTTTTATTTACTTTTTGATTTGTCACGACCTATTTAGGATTGCTATATCGATCTTTAAGTTAGTATATGAAGAACAAATTACAACAATTTTTTGATCTTCTCACTCCTCTACTGCAAGATATAGGGTAAATATTTTTTGTGGTTTTTTCTATTGATTAGCAATATTTAATAGGTTATATCATGTCCGCTGAATGAGCTTTCAAAAAAGTTTATTCTGCCCTATCCTTCTTGACTCTATTCTTTTTCCTGACCTCTAATCACTTCATGTATAACAATTCAACTGCATCTCAGATTAATTATCAGTAATAATCTATCAAAGATAAATAATTAAAAGTATGAAGTAAATTAATACATCGATAAAAACTGATTTAGAGATATGTTAAAATTACACAAAATAGTGAAAATATCAAAAAAAGGAGATATCATTGATTATGGCGAGGCAAAATATCAAGTTTTGGGGACTTTTGGCTTTAGCTACATCCCCAATTATTGTAACTTTTTCAGGCGTGCAGTTAGTACAAGCACAGTCAACCGCAGAATTGTTGATTAGTGTAGAATTTCCTTCTGGGCCACAAAGAGCAAGTCCAGGAGAAACAAGAGGTGCGGGTACTCGTGGAGACCCATGTACTAGTGGTGAAATCAAATTGACAGCCTTAATGCCAGCAGATAATGTCGGAACAACAGTTGCCAATAACCCCAAATTTTTCGTGTATGTTCCCGAACACGAAGCAAAGTCAGCAGAATTTGAAGTATTTGATAAATCAGGTAAGAGCATCTATTTAACTAAATTAGATATTTCCGAGACTTCTGGTATTGTGAAACTTGCCCTGCCAAAAAATGTAAGTCTGACAACCAATAAAGAATATACTTGGATATTTGTAATCATTTGTAATGAATGGGATCGCAGTGGTGACGAATCTGTTAAAGGAATTATCAGAAAAGTAGAAATCAGTTCAGACTTAGAAAATAGCTTAAAAAATGCTAGTCCCCTTGAACAAGCAGAGATATATGCAAAAGCCAAAATTTGGAATGAAACGATCGCTACCGTGGCCGAGTTACGCAATTCTAACCCGACAGAGTGGGAAGAATTACTAACATCAGTAGGATTACACGAGATTGCTTCTGAACCCTTTGCACCCTGCTGTCAAGTAGAAGAATAAATTAAGTTAGCATTGAAATAGCTGTCAGTAACTAAGTTGAGTCTGGTAAAATACTCTCACATTGATTTCATGGTAAAGGTGGGCAGATAGATCTGTTTTTTTTACCCTCCCCCAAAAACTTTTAATTTTTACAGAGCAGCTTACACCAATGTTATGGAATAAATGCAAGAATTTTTTTTATCAGTGGTATGGTGTATGGATTACCGCCCCCACCGTCACAGGGTTAGTAATTATACTACGTTTTCTTGGCTTACTACAAGCTTGGGAATGGGCAACTTATGACCAATATATGCGATTACGGCCTTTGGAGAGTCCAGACAATCGCATTGTGATTGTAGGTATTAATGAAGATGATGTTAGAGCAGTCGGACAGCCAATTTTTCCTGACGCTATTTACGCTGAATTGCTGAATAAATTAAAAGCAATGGAGCCAAAAGTTATTGGTTTAGACATTTATCGAGACTTACCTGTAGAACCTGGCCATCAGGATTTAGTGAAAGTATTCCAGTCTACCTCCAATTTGGTAGGAATTAAAAAAGTAGTGGGGGAAAGGCAAAATGACGTATTAGAAGCACCACCAGCTCTGGAAACTAATCATCAAGCAGGTGCTAATGATGTAAAGGTAGACCCAGATAAAAAAATTCGACGAGGCTATTTATATATCACGCTACAAAACGGAGAAAATGTCTGGAGTTTTGCTTCTCATATTGCTTTGCGTTATTTAGATACTTTTGATATTAGTCTAGAGAAAATTGATGGTGACAAATTTCAGCTAGGAAAGACAATAATAGAGCCATTTGAAGCCAATGATGGTGGTTATATTAGAGCAGATGCAGGTGGTTATTTAATGTTTTTAAACTACCGGGGTCCGAGTCGTTACTTTGAGATTGTTTCCATGATGGATATTCTTGAAGACAGAGTGCCTGCTGATTGGGGTCGCGATCGCATCATCTTGATTGGAGCAGTCAGTGAAGGCTTTAATGATTTATTTTCTACTCCCTACAGTAGTAACTTAATTACAACTCTAGAACCCATGAGTGGGGTAGAAGTTCATGCTAATCTAATCAGTCAACTAATTAGTTCTGCTATGGATGGTCGTTCTCTGATTCAGATTTGGGGGGAACCTCTTGAGTGGGCGTGGATTTTATTCTGGTCTTTGGTGGGAGCAGCTACAACTTGGAAATGGCGTACTGCTGGTGGTGTTAGCTATTTTTCTATTTGGAAAGTCTTGACAATGTTCGCTTCAGGTATAGTCTTATTCGCTAGCACCTATACTGCTTTTGTATGGAATTGGTGGTTGCCAGTAATTCCTGCGTTTTTAGGTCTGACTGGATCAGCAGTTACAATTACAACTTATATTGCTCGTACTGCACAAGATATTCGCAAAACTTTTGGTCGTTATTTAACTGATGAAGTAGTGGCTACTTTATTAGAAAGTCCAGGAGGATTAAAGCTAGGAGGTGAACGCCGAAACATCACAATTTTAACTTCCGATTTAAGAGGATTTACTGCCACATCAGAACGTATAACACCAGAAGAAGTTGTGAAAATTCTTAACTTTTATCTGGGATATATGGCAGATGTAATTACTAAGTATCAGGGAACTATTGATGAGTTTATGGGGGATGGAATTTTGGTTTTATTCGGTGCCCCTATAACTAGAGAAGACGACCCGGTAAGAGCTGTTGCTTGTGCTATTGATATGCAATTAGCTATGGAACCTGTGAATAAACAGATGAAAGAATGGGGTTTACCGCCATTAGAAATGGGAATTGGTATTAATACTGGAGAAGTTGTTGTTGGTAATATTGGCTCTGATAAACGGACAAAATATGGTGTGGTAGGCAGTCAGGTAAATTTAACTTATCGGATTGAATCTTATACTACAGGTGGTCAAATTTTAATTTCTGAGACAACTTTAAAAGAAGTGGGACCGATAATTAAAATTAATGATGAAAAAGAAGTAATGCCGAAAGGAGTTAAAAAACCAATTACTATTTATGATGTTGCTGGTATTGATGGTAAATATAATTTATTTTTGACAAAAGAAGAAGAACATTATCTTCCACTCACAGAAACAATATCTCTAAATTATGTAGTATTAGATGGCAAAAATGTCGGTGATTGTTTGCAAAAAGGAAGCTTAATCAAATTATCAGAAAAAGAAGCAGAAATTCAGGTTGTGCAAACACGAGATCATCTTCCACCAGCTTTGATTAATATTAAACTTAATTTTATCTGGGATGGAAAAGAAAGTGAGGATGTTTATGGCAAAGTTTTAGAGAAATCAGGAGAAAATGGTAATTTTTATATTCGTTTTACGGCTAAACCTCCAGATGTTTCTGCTAAATTAGAATCTTTGTATAAATCCCTGCAAAGTTAGTGGTTGATTTTTAGTAGTATTAAATCTGATTGATGAGTTTTGATAGTTCAAATATTTGGTATGATGTCATTTTAGGTAAAACACCGCTTTGTTACACAAAAGATGACTATAAAAAAACTATAAAGAATAAAGATAGTTCAATAATTAATAATTATTGAAGAAGGAGACAGGAGACAGGAGACAGGAGACAGGAGGAAAATTACATGGGGATTCTCACCCCAAGTAATTTTGAACACTCCAGTTGACGGTGGGGTATTAAACCCACAAAGAAAATGATAATTAATAATTAATACCTCTTCTTTTTAAGAAGAGGATTGGTTAAAAGGAATTTTTTTGTTCTCTTGGTCGATTGGATCTGACGTACTTCGGAATGCTCCGCATTCCCGCATTCATGTGGGCGACAGCCGTTAACGTAGTTGTGCGCTAGCTAAACGACCGCTTTTTCTCCTTGAAAGGAGAGGCTTTAAACCTTAATTTTTCGGTAATATAATATATGTTAGAGTTAACAAAAAAAGCACCAAGTTATCAAAAAACAGCAAGTGTAATTATACCCACCCGAAACGAAGCTGGTACTATTGAAGATTGCATTACTAAAATGCCAAAACTAGGCAAACATACAGAAATTATATTTATTGAGGGTAATTCCTCAGACAATACTTGGGAAGAAATTAAGAGAGTTAAGAGTTTATATGAGGAGCAATGGGATATCAAAATATGTCAACAGAATGGTAAAGGAAAAGGCGATGCTGTTCGTCAGGGTTTTAACATGGCAACAGGTGATGTTCTGATTATTCTAGATTCTGACTTAACTGTTCAACCAAAAGAGTTAACCAAATTTTTCGAGGCGATCGCTTCAGGTGATTGCCAATTAGCGAATGGATCGCGACTGACCCATTCAGTATCATTGAAAACAATGCCATTGCTCAATCAACTTGCTAATCACTTTTTTGCTAAATTACTATCAATAGTATTGGGAGTCGAAATTAAGGATTCTCTTTGTGGAACTAAAGCTATTGCCAAAGAAAACTATCTCCAGATAGTTGCTAATTGGCAAAACTTTGGTAAATACGATCCTTTTGGGGATTTTGATTTGCTCATTGGGAGCAAAAAATTTGGCTTAACTATTCAGGATGTTCCTGTAGAATATTTACCAAGAACTTATGGGAAATCAAATCTTAAACATATCCAAGGCGGTTTCCAACTTTTAAAAATGATTTTATATACTGCTTCAGAGGTTAGGAGGTGAGAAATTAATGCAATAATGCAATTTTTTCAGAAATTTTTAGTATTTATCTATAGCCTAGTTAATAATACTGGTTTACTAAGAAATCTATAGACTTGATTTTCTCTAAAAGCTGATAGCTGTTTGCGTTTGCGTAGCATGACCTAGGAAAGTATTCCGGAACGGAAATGCTAAAAACTAATACCTATTTAAGTAGGGCTTGCTGATTAATTCTCGCGCGTATTGAAAGATAAAGGCTTTAGCCTTTTTGGGTTGGAGAAAGTACCAGCTTTTCAGTGGAAAGAGCTGCAAAAAGCTAGTATTTTGGGCTGATTATGGCAGAAAAATCTATGGACAGTTTTTCCGACGACTTCCTCTATAATTCCCATTTCTCCTGTACATCGCTAATCCGACGGCTCCCTTACCTGATATCAAATCCGGTTGAATAGTACTTATATATAGTATATAGTTTGGGCAGTAGGGGAGATTGAATATTGAAGTCTTATCGAGAATTATGAACACATATTATCAAAATAATATGGGTCTAAAACCCCGCCTTTTAAGGCGCAATATTTTTGGAGCGAAGCTCAAATCCCCTACTTCCCCTCCACGGTCGGGGTTAGGGGTGGGTTAACTTCTGACTTCTGACTTCGTTAAATCACCAGATTCTATATCATCCAAAAATTTCAATAACTATAACGTTGTAGTTAAGGGTCAGACCCCTCATAATAACTACAACGTTGCAGTTAAGGGTCAGACCCCTCATAATAACTACAACGTTGCAGTTAAGGGTCAGACCCCTCATTTAGTCTCCAAACCCTCATATAAAATCAGGTTAAACACTTAATTATATATTTGAGGGGGATGGGAAGATAGGATATAGGAGGAGATTGGATATTGAAGTCTAGATAAAATTATGAACATATAGTTATATAACCAGACTCTATAGAACCCCTAACCGTATCTTTCCACGTGGGATGTACTTTTGGCTGTAGTTCTCAGTCTGAGCGAGCCAGTGGAAATTCAGGAACTAGAATAGCGGAAAAAGCGGATGCGACCCCGCGACAGTTAGTCACACTTGGTAGCGCACCAAGTAGGTATAAAAATGCTCCCTACTCCCCTACTCCCCTACTCCCCTACTCCTCCTCTATTTTTAAATAGATCCCAAATGGATTCTATATGACTCCTGACTCCTACCCTTACCAAAAGATTTTATTCAGCAAACCCTAAGTAGTAATATTTTGGTGTCACTCATGCAGATAAATGACCGAATTCCCATGCCTGACCAGCCACGACCCATAGTAATTATCGGTGCTGGTGGCATTGTATCCGATGCTCACCTGCCAGCATATCAGATCGCTGGTTTTAAGGTAGCAGGAATTACTGATATTAAGCAGGAGAAAGCAGCCTCCCTGGCTCAGAAATTCTCCATTCCCAAAGTTTACGCTAGTGTTGAGCAAGCTGTCGCCGATGCTCCAGCAAACACAGTCTTTGATATTGCTGTACCAGCCTCAGCTTTGCTGGAACTGCTTCCCAAGTTTCCCCGAGGAGCTGGGATATTGATCCAAAAGCCCATGGGCGAGGATCTAGCTCAGGCACGTCAGTTGTTAAGCATCTGTCGCGAACGGGAGTACACTGCGGCGGTTAATTTTCAGTTGCGCACGGCACCGCCGATAATAGCAGCTCGCCACTTGATAGAAGAAGGTTGCCTGGGCGAGCTTCTCGACATTGAGATGCGGGTTACAGTTGACACCCCTTGGCATTTATGGGACTTCTTTGAAAAGTGCCAGCGGGTAGAAATTCTTTACCACAGCATCCACTATATCGACCTCATCCGCTCATTCTTGGGAGACCCCAAGGGGGTTTACGCCAAAACTGTCAAGCATCCTAAGATGATCGAGATGGCGTCAGTGCGCACGACCTTGATGTTGGACTATGGCGAGTTTGTGCGGGCTACCATCAATACCAACCACTGTCATGAGTTTGGTCTAAAACATCAGGAATCATATTTAAAATTCGAGGGCACCCAAGGAGCAATCAAGATCCACTTGGGCGTGCTGATGGATTATCCCAAGGGAACTAGCGATAAATTTGAAGTTTGTCTGTTGCAGGGGGAGGAGGAAGCGGAGTGGCAAAGCTACGAGATTCGGGGGTCGTGGTTCCCAGAAGCCTTCATTGGTTCCATGTCTAGCCTGATGCGCAAGTTGGAAGGCCCATCTCGCCCCTTGCCAACTTCAGTGGAAGATGCTTTCGTCACCATGTCGTGCGTGGAAGCAGCCTACCAGTCTAGCGAGGGAGGTGGCGTTCCTCTTTACGGAAGTCAAAATTCAAAAGCGAGTGCGTAATTCTGAGGTCTCCTCAGAATGTAAGACGCACTCAAGACAGTCAAAATTCAAAAGTAAGATTTTATAGACTCAGATACCGTTTCACGGAAGTTAAAAGTCAAAACTCAAAAGTCAAAAGTAAGATTTTATAGACTTAGATACCGTTTCACGGAAGTCAAAAGTCAAAACTCAAAAGTCAAAAGTAAGATTTTATAGACTTAGATACCGTTTCACGGAAGTTAAAAGTCAAAACTCAAAAGTCAAAAGTAAGATTTTATAGACTCAGAACTTTGAGACTACAGCAACTTCAGGAAAGTATTTCACATCTTTAAAGTGAATTGGTATAACGTGCCATTGGAGAAAAATATTGAAAGGCTTCACCGAAAAAGTGGGTCTGAAGCCTTCCCCTTTCAGGGAGACTTTTGCTAAGATTTCTTTAGGATGATGTTAATTAGGGTTTGCTGAAACAGTCTTATGGGTGAGGGTAGGAGACAGGAGACAGGAGACAGGAGAAAAGGGTCGGGAGCGAGCAGGTAGGAGTAAGAATTGTCAGAATGATTTTTCTGCCCAACTATGAGTCTAAAATACGCTCCATGCATGAGCGTAAACAGCTGAAAACCAGGCATTTTTTAAAAGTTCCAAAAAGGCTAAAACCTTTATCTGTAAATACTTTTAGATTTAATCAGCAGAGCAATAATTAACGAAAGGTAATTTTGCAAAAAAATTAAGATCTAAAGCCTCCCCTTTTAAGGGGATAAAAAAAGTAAGTTTCCATATTTCAAGCCTCTGGGTTTCCTAGGTCATGCTGCGCAAACAGCCAGAGGTACTGATAACTGATAACTGATAACTGATAACTGAAATGACATGGTGAAACTTCCAACTGAGAAAAAAATCACAATTGCCCGATTGATTAGTAATTTGATTGTTGGGGTTAGAGCAATTTTTGGGCTTTCATCAATTACTAAAGTATATCGTCGAGGTTTATGTTGGTCTCTTGATTTAAAAGAGGGTATAGACCTTGCCATTTATTTAGGAGTTTACGAGCCAGAAACAATCAAGGAACTAAAGCGTATTGTCAAGCCGGGAGATGTTGTTGTGGATATCGGTGCTAACATCGGTGCAATAACGCTTCCCTTAGCTCAATATGTGGGAATTGATGGATGTGTTATTGCTTTTGAACCAACCTCATGGGCCTATGGTAAGTTACAGAATAATTTATCTTTAAACCCTCATTTGCTCAATCGGGTTAGGACTGAGCAGATGATGTTACTAGAAGAGGAAAAAGAACTGCCATCTTTTGTGTATTCGAGTTGGAATCTGTCGGTGAGCGAGGACAAATTGACGCACCCACAACACAAAGGAAGATTAATGACGACTGATGGGGGTCAAGGGATATCACTTGATGGATATTTCGAGAAGAATCCTTGCCAGAAAGTTGATCTAATTAAGTTAGATGTGGATGGCTACGAACTATCTGTTCTCAAAGGTGCAAGGAAACTTCTTTTACGAGATTCCCCCAAGATAATTCTTGAGATGGCTCGTCAGAATGAGGAAGAGGAAAAACAGTTAGAGAAATTGCTTGCTGAGTTAAAAGACGCTCAATATCGACTGGTACATTTAACTGCTAAATATCCAATTCTGATGACAAAGGAGGCGATCGAAAAATTATGTCCTCCGGGTGGAAGTATAAATGTTCTGGCACTTCCCCAATAACCAAGTCAGAAGTCAGAAGTCAGAAGTCAGAAGTTATTTTTGTAACGGGGATGCGTGAGCAACTCTCCAAAAATATTTCGCCTTAAAAGACGGGTTCATTAATTGATAATTGAAGCGTGGATAATTGATAATTACCTCGGGTTTTAACCTTTACGGAATTGAATATAAGGAAGTATTATTTCTTTTATCTTGGTCGATGGTCGGACAGCGAGGAGACCTCGCCATCCCACCCTTCGGGAAGCTCCGCTAACGACGGCTTTTTCCCCTTAAAAAAGGAGGCTTCAAGGCGCGAATTATTGAATTATTAATTATTAATTATTCGGTAAGCTAAGACGCATTTAAAATGTGCCTTAGCAAGTCAGAAGTTAGAAGTCAGAAATCAGAATTAATAGGGACTATAATTTATATTAGGTACACAACAAATAAGTGGTTTAAATGCACAACAGCTTATTAGACCCAATTATTTTGATAAGACTATTTTTGCTTGGTAATTTAAACAGGAAATCTGATGGATATTTTGGGGATAGAAAAACTACTATACTTGATTTTTGTCATTACCATCGTTTTAGTGACTCTATGTTCTCTGGCAAGTTATTTAGGGAAGTTTCATTTTCTGCTCGAACTAACCTGCCATTTTAAAATCCAATATACATTTCTGAGCTTGTTGGGGATATCGTTTTTTTTATGGGTTGGCAATTTTCTCTGGTTGCTGATTAGTTTATTCTGCCTGACGATTAATTTATTAGAAGTAATCCCGTTTTATATTTCCCGAAATCTAATCAAAGATAGAAGCGTTCAAAAAATCAGATTTTTGGAAGCGAATGTTTTCTATAAGAACCAACAGTATGAGCGATTAATCTCTGAAGTAAAAGAAGAAAATCCTGATGTAGCTATATTTATAGAAGTGACTGATGCTTGGGCAGAAAAATTAGAACTTTTACAAAAAGATTATTCTTATTGGGTAATTCATCAAGAACCACAAATTGCTTTCAATGAAAATGTAAATTTGGGAATAGCGGTTTATAGTAAGATACCTCTAAAAAATACATCAATACAAGATTTAGGAGGAGGAAGAAAAACCATAAGTACCCAAATCGAGATTCAGGGAAAAACTCTCTCAATATTAGCAACTCATCCTAGCTGGGGTATTGGAAAATATGGGTTTAATTTGCGGAATAAACAACTATCAGAAATTGCCAGTTATGTAGCAAGTCAGAAAAGCTCAATTGTAGTCATTGGGGATTTGAATATAACGATGTGGTCTCCATATTACAAAGAGTTGATTCGTAATTCTGGACTGTATAATGCACGAACAGGCTTTGGTATGATTCCCACTTGGCCAAGCTTCATCCCGTTATTATCTATTCCAATAGACCATTGTTTGGTAAGTCAAAATATTAGGGTTGTCAAAATAAAAAGTGGTAAAAATATAGGTTCAGATCATTTACCTTTAATCACAGATTTAATCATTACTGGTAACAGAATATAAATTTGCTAGTCCTGTATTTTGTTCAAGTACAAATCGTGGCATTATATTAAAATAATCCCTAAAATTTGGCAATTTTGACTCAAATCTAACTTTTGAATTTTGACTTTTGAATTTTGACTTTTAAACTATGGTGCATCCAAAAGAAATATACGACTTATTGTTAGATTATGGCAACACTAATACTCCTATCAAAGAAGTATTAATTGGTTTAACCTGGACTCTGTGTGAAACTGAAAGTATTGGTTTATGTATGAGTCCAGGTACAGTTACACGCACATTACCTTGGTCAGGAACTCTGGTAAATAAACCTGTGAAAGAGTTGGCATCCTGGTTACGCTCTTGGAATAGTTTTGAGGCAACTGTGGGAATGGCAGCTATTAATGCAGAAATAAATGGGCGTTCCCAACTTCCCGCTCAAGGAGAATCATTATCTCCTTATGGACCGGGAAATTTGGCAGTATTTGAATATTTTCTACCAATGATTCGTGGAAAAAAAGTTGTTATTATTGGTAGGTATCCTAGGTTGTCTCGTTATGAAAATGAGATGGAAATGACTGTCATCGAAAGGCAACCAGGAGCGGATGATTTTCCAGATCAAGCATCGGAGTATTTATTGCCAGAGGCGGAATGGGTGTTTTTGACAGCGACTTCTATTGCTAATAAGACTTTTCCTCGTTTGGTGGAATTGGCAAAAAATTCTCAGTTAGTTTTGATGGGTCCAACTATGCCTTGGTTGGCTGATTTTAAACAATTTGGGATTGATTATTTGGCAGGAGTTACTGTTAGTAATTCTCAAGCTTTAAGACAAACTGTTGCTGAAGGGGGTGGGGTAAGAATTTTTGAAACAGGCGTGCAATATCATGTGTTGAAGTTGTAGTATAGCAGGGGAAAGTAGACATCTCCAAAAATCAAAAATACCATCAATTATCGTACATAAATTATCAGTTCTTTCCCCCTATTCTCTATTCCCTCTTTTCTGGAGATGTCTAATGAAAAAAAAATCGGACTGTGTTTAATTCATCATCAGTCTATGTTTTTAGCAATTCGTTCTTTACTCTAAAAGATTGATATTTAAGTATAAGCGTTCGCTTATGACAAAAGTATAAATATTATTAATAGCGATCGCTCATACAATTTCTTTGCTGCAGGAAAAAGTTATTCGTAAGCATTTAGCCAGCCTCCTACGGAGGAACTGCGTTAACAGCTATTGCTTTTAATTTTAGATAAAAGCTTTACTAATTAGGGTTTGCTGAAAAAGTCTTTTAGTAGGGGTAGGAGACAGGAGAAACGAGGAATTATAGAGGAGGTAGTCGGAAAAATTGAGGGACAATTTTTCTGCCATAATCATCCTAAAATACTAGCTTCTTGAGCTTTTTCCACCGAAAAGCTGGCACTTTTTTTCAACCCAAAAACGCTAAAGCCAATATTCAGTCAATACACGCGAAAATTAATCAGCAAGCACTAATTAAGTCATAATTTATACTTACTATAAAAGCTGGCCTTAAAGTCTATATTCATTCAAAACCCCCTCCTTTTGCTGAGAGCTGACAGCTAATAGCTGTTTGCGCAGTATTCAGCAGGAAATGCTTACAGTTATTCGACATAAATTTTAGGTTCATAAACTAAATTTCCGGCTATATAAGTAGCTTTAACTACTCGTTCATCTCCCAAAATAATCAGGGTAAATAATTCATCAATAATGTCAGTTAATAAATCGGAATTATTTCGAGAATTCCGCAACTTTAACAACGGAGTTACTCTGGTATCTAGCACAACTAAATCTGCTTCTTTCCCTACATCAAAATTGCCAATTTTATCTTCCAGGGATAGAGACTTTGCTCCTCCTAAAGTAGCCATATAAAAAGCTTTTAAAGAAGATAAATTGTTCTCTTGTAATTGAGATACTTTATAAGCGTCGTTCATAGTTTGAAATATTGAAAAGCTAGTGCCACCTCCCACATCTGTACCTAAACCAACTTTCACTGGAGTTTGTTGAGATTTTGCTGTGTGTAGTTGGAATAAACCACTGCCTAAAAATAGATTTGAAGTCGGACAAAATGCAATAGTTGAACCTGCTTGTGAGAGTCGATTAAATTCAGAATCACTGAGATAAATACCGTGGGCAAAAATTGATTGATTACTAACTAAACCGAACTTTTCATAAACATCTAAGTAGTCTTTACTATTAGGAAAAAGTTGGGCAACTTTCTCAGTTTCAGATTTTTGTTCAGATAAATGTGTATGTACATACACATCTGGAAATTCTTGTTTGAGAACTCCAGCTAGATGTAGTTGTTCTGGGGTAGAAGTAATGGCAAATCTCGGAGTAATGGCGTATAGAACTCTGCCTTTACCATGCCATTTTTTAATCAAGTTTTTGCTATCTTCGTAGCTAGTTTCTGGAGTATCCAACAAATAATCTGGAGCATTCCGATCCATGAGCATTTTACCAGCAATTATCCGCATATTTCGTAGTTCTGCTACTTCAAATAAGGCATCAACTGACTGAGGATAAACTGTGGTTAAAACTAAAGCACTTGTCGTGGCATTTTTTAGTAGTTGATCTAGAAAAAAGGATGCTATTTGTTGAGCGTAGGTTTTATCTTTAAATTTTCCTTCTGCTGGGAAAGTGTATTTATCTAACCATTCCAAAAGTTGTTTACTAGAGGAGGCAATTATTTCTGTTTGGGGATAATGGATATGAATATCGATAAATCCTGGTAAAATTAGCATTCCTGGATAAGAAATAATAGGAATTTCAGGATATTTAGGCTTTAATTTGTCGTAGTTTCCTAGTTCTTGAATTATGCCTCCGGAGATAATCATTAAACCATCATGAATATAACGAACGGTTTCTAATTCTGGATAGTAAAACGGATCTGCAACAAAATCTAGGAATGAACCCCTGATGGCTGAGATGTTAATATTTTGATTCATTTTTATCTAATATTTGGGCAATAGTATATATGAAGAAAATGAAAGGAAGAAGGAAGAAGGCGTTTAGTTATCTAGGAGATTAATTATCTAGCAGAGAAGGAAAAATCTTGCATTGTCTGAGTTTTAAGCTTTTGATATATCAAATAAAGTAATGGTGAGTGCTATACATATTTACCCTTTTTTAAGCTGTCCCCGACTTTTTAAGGGAGGTTAGGGGAGAACTTCAATAGCATTATTTTTCCCATTTCATATTAGTATGTAATACCAATTTGGAAAAAGAATGTTACGAATAACAAGGGCAGTAGGGGCGTTTTGCTCCGCAACATGTAAAGCGGAGCTTTGGCGCCAGCAAATAGCCATTCGCCCTTTACAGGGGGGTTGCACATTATGGAATGATACTGCCAAAAAGAGGTTTAGACTTTGACTAAAAAAACCTAATATTAATTGTTCTAGCAATTATCAAATCCAAAATCAAATTCAATCAAAAATCTCAAATCATTCGCCACTGTGCAACGCCTTTACAGGAGATGTATCTTGGATTAAAAAGATAAATTATGACCTAATAAATTGTATCAAAGCTATTCATTCTGTACGTTGCCAATCCGACACCTCCCCTAGCTGACTCCTGACTCCTCAGAAATATCCTAGCTATTTATAGCAAATATTTATCAAATTGATATAAATTAGTAACCTAAAAATTAATTTTTCACTTCCTCGTTACTCGTCAATACCACTGCTTGCTTATAGTAAAATAAAGATTGGAATATAGAGAGGAAAAATATCCTAAATCTTCATCAAAATTATTCCGTAATAGTTATGCTCATAGATAAAAAAACTTGCAAACTTTACCTCGCTTAAATCAAAGTATTTGGAAAAATATTCAATTTATTCATACCTCCCAATTCCCTTTCAAAATCTAAACCTTTGGTTTCCGAGCATATATATAGAAAGTCGTAATGTCATTCCAAATACCTTGGTCAGTTTTTAAGGCTTTTAATTCATTTTCAAACTCTAATTTAGCTTAATTCAATTCCTCTGTTGAAAGCTGTGATAAAGGCTTAGGTATTGTCCGGATGCAGGATGATAACTTCCAGCCCACTTTTTTTTTGCTGACTCTAAACTAATATAATTACCGTCTTGTTAAACTTTAATTTCAATTAACTCTAAACTTGCTTTTTGAAGTAATTTTTGACATTTTTCAACTGTTCCAGTTGGCTGACTCATTAAATATGAAATACCATATTTTTTTAGAATATTTTGTGTAATAACTCCACCAACAAAGGCAGTTTCAGCAAAAGCTTGAATTCCCAGAATTCCTCCTGGTTTTAGAAATTTACGCCAAAGAAGTAGAGACTTAACTAGATCGGACATCCAAATAAATGCAGATGCACAAAAAATACGCTCAAAATGATTTTCAGGAAAATCAATATCTTCAGCATCAGCTAGTAAAAATTCTAGATTATTTAGACCGAGAATATTCGCTTTTTTTTGGGATTGAGCAATCATTCCAGGTGCAATATCAATGCCAATTACTTTACCTGAACTGCCTACTAATTTAGCTGCGGCAATTGCACAATGGCCTGTTCCTGTAGCAATATCTAAAATTTGTTGACCAGTATTTACTTGTCCATATTCTACTAAACGATTAGCAATTCTCCAGTGCCAATCACTATTATCATATTTATCGCTTCTGCGAGTATATAAATCTGCTATCTCTTGTTTGTAATTATTTAAGTTAAGTTGATTCATTAAACATTTTTCCAATTAATTATGATATAACTCCTTCTTTTATACTACATTTCGTGGTGCGGAATGTGGGTTTAATCCTGTATCCTACAATAATTTTGAAGTGCTTGTCACTCCTGGAGAAGAGCATCTTAGTTTTGTGCGATACATCAGATAATAAAATGAAGTAAATAAAATCAGGGCAAACAATCCAGCCGATACTACCGATGTCGTGAGCGGAATCAACAGTAAGGAAGTCAGCAATTCAATTCCGATTAAACTAATCAAAATCCAAACCACCATTTGGCGTTCCATCAGACTACAAAGAATTGCTCCTGCTGGCGCACCCACTACCACAACCGGAACCGCAGCTAACCAATAATTACTAACGGGAGTAACAAAATCCCCCAGGATAAAGTGATGAATGAAAAAGCCTGTAACGGCATTAATTGCCATCAAAATTACTGAAGTAGGAGTGCTAACTTTCTCACACAAACCAAATAGTAACACCATTACAGAGTAGGCAAAAACATCCATTCCACTTCCGACTAAACCGCTAATCATACCACCCATTAATCCGACGACTAGAGATAAAATTTTTTCTCGTTTACCCCAGTGTTCAATAGTAAATTTCCGTTCATTCTTAGTTAAATTTAAGTGAATTAAAATGAGGGCAAAACTGCCAATCATCATTGTAAATGAAATTTTTATGACTTCGGGAGGAAGTAAAGGAGCCAGAAAAGCTGTTCCCATAAAAATACCTGGAATTCCCCCTAAACTCACCCAACGAATTAACTTCCATTCTACTTGAGTTTTCATAGCCACAATCGTAAAAGATGCGGCACTCATGCCAATACTTTGAATGGCTAAAGAAAAGAGTTTTGCATCAGGGGGAGAGACGTGAAGCCACTTTGTTAAAGCTGGAAAAGCAACTGCGCCTCCTCCCATACTTGTCGCTCCTGCAACCATGGAACCAAAGACCATTGTGAAGGCAAATTCCCAATGTTCAATCAGGTTATAAATAGCTCGACTAGGTTCAAGAATAATCAGCCAGCTTGTCCAAACTGTGAGTACACACAATAGACTATAACGAATGGAACGTTGGGATAAAATCAACTGAAATAATGAATACATAAACTTTAAACTATTGAAGATTATTTTTTTATAAAAAAGCTAATTTTATCAGCTTTTTGATTGCGGCTTTGATCAAATATAATTAATATCCCTTAAGTTGATTATTAGTAAACAAATTGATATAATATCATCCTAGGTTAAATACTTATACTTTGGCAGAGGAAAGGCAGAGGGCAGAAGGCAGAAGGCAGAAGGAAGAGAGCAAAGTTTGAAGTGAAGAAGTTTTTATAACTAATCATCCGAACATGATATAACAGGGATTAAAAATCCTCATATTTTATTACTGATTTAAAAAACAGTCAAAAAAAACAACTCGTGAGTTGAGTTTTATCAGTTGTAAAAATTTTGCAAATCAGTTTATCCTCAAAAAGTGATGGGTTGTTGATATTTGATGAATAGTGTTTTTCAATAGACATCTCCAGAGATGTCTGGAATCATAAAATTACATAATGCATAATATTTCTGTTGAAATAGCACCAGACATCTCTATCTATTGTGATGAACTTAGAAAGGAAGAGGTCCAGGAACTTGAATTCCTTTCTGAACCGCAGGACGTTCTGCAATTTGATCGTGCCATGCGATTAAGCAGGAAAACTGATCGAAGCCAAATCCCATACGTTTAGCAGTATAAACCCAACCCCAATGGGCAATATCTACAATAGAGTATTCATCACCGCAGAGATATTTTTGCTGCTTCAAACGTTGTTCAAGGACACCATACAGCCTTTCAGTTTCTTTGGTATAGCGTTCAATTGCGTAAGGGATTTTTTCAGGAGCAAACAAGGCAAAGTGCGCTCGTTGTCCGAACATTGGTCCAATAGAAGCCGCTTGGAAAAACAACCATTGAATTGCTTCCCAACGACCTTGAGTTGATTGCGGTACTAACCGTCCAGTTTTATCTGCAAGATAGAGTAAAATTGCACAGGATTCAAATATCGTTTGTCCAGTTTCTTGATCTACAATTACTGGAACTTTAGCATTAGGATTGAGTGCAACAAATTCTTCTTTGAATTGTTCTCCCTCATAGACATTTATATGCTTTACAGTGTAAGGGATTTCAAGTTCTTCCAAACAAATAGAAATTTTGTGACCGTTTGGGGTATTGTGTGTATACAGTTCAATCATTGAATATTCTTGGGTTGAGTAGTGAAATGTTCAGTGAACTTGAGAGGAAATCATCAAGATTTAATTGTTTTGGTTTTTTTGATAATTAAAAATTTTAAATAATTAAATCTTGCTTGATTTGTTTGATTTTTTTCTCCTCTCAATGTCTTTTTTTAACTACAAAATGTAGCTTTATTCCAGATAATTTATCTTGTTTTTTTTGATAAGTTATGACTCAAAAATAATAATGCCAATACAATCACCAATCCGGAATCAAAAATTGAAGGTTCGGGTACAGATTGACGGGGAGATTCTTGAGTGGCTTCGACAATACTCAGCACTTCAGAAACCTCAGAAAGAGATTTCTGAGCCTGATTTGCAAATATATTATGAGAACGGACAGTAGGATGAATGGGATTCCAGAATACAAATTCATCAGGATTGGTTGCATTGGTATCTAAAAAAGCCTCTGTGACATTAGAAAACCCAAAGTTAGCTGGATTTTCTATAGCTTGATTCAGGGCTGAATACATATCAACCTGAATAATATTGATATCTGAATTTTGTTCAACTTCTTCTAAAGCTGTTTGCAACGCTGCATTATGATCTTGAGTAACTTGTGCCAGCCTTTGCTGAACTTCAGGAGAACCATTAACAGCCAGGGGAATTGCACCTAAATCAAAAAGATTAGGTATCATAATATTTTTTGCCCCTGCATCGGCTAACTTATCAATTGTTGTTAATAAGTTGGTAATGGGTGTATCAACTTCCGTTAGACTTAAACCTACATAATCATTACCTCCTCCCCAAACCATGTAAAGTGCATCGGGATCGGCAACAGGATTTTCGGCGACAAAATCATCAATTTGTGTTTGGATTCCGGGTAAAGGCAGTAGGTTATCGGGTAAAACATCTGTTCTCGGATTGAGAACATTATCGGTTCCTGTCGTTGCACCTCCATAGGCGACATTATTTTCAGGATTTATCTCTAAACCCAACTCAGGGATTAAAGTTTCAATCCAAATTATCCCATTGGTAAAACGTCCTTCAAAATTTGGAAATTCTGGAAAAATACCGTTAGTCAGTTCAAACAAATTCCCATCATCAGAAAAACTATCTCCAAAGACATAAACATCGCTAAAAAGTTTGCCGGGAAGATAACCCTGATATTGACCAACTGTTAGGTAATGATCGAGGGGACTGTTGGCAGTACCATTTGCGATCGCATCAGCCACTTCTGGATATTGAGAAAGATAAAAATCTTCATCAAAGATTTGATCGATAGTGATGCTCATCAAAAATTTCTCCTTGTCCTAGTTGAGTTATCAATTTAAGTCCTGGAGCAGGATTTTTTCCACTCCAGTTTTTATTTTCTGAGATTAAAAAAGTCTGACGCTAAACTTCTGTTTATACAGTTTTAGAAGACTTTGTTTTAGATGAATTAAACATGAAACTACGTTCTACATTCCATTGATTTGACTTGCGATTTTTGAGCATTAAACCTGCACCGATTGTACCAAAAGCTAACAAACCAACAGGGAAAGAAGACTCAGGGATTGATCTTGTCCTAATAATAGCCTGGTCTGCTAGCAGACCAATAGAAGCTCCACCCGTAGGATTTTTTAACAATAAGTCAATGGTGTTAATGTCATTAGGTAGGGGAATATTTACCCTTTGAAAACTCTCGCCAATACCAAACTCAATTGGGATTTCAGTTCCAGTGCCTAGAAAAATGCTACCACCAACAATATCCTCAACAGCACCAGTGCGGATTACATCTACTGTTGCGACAGAAGACCCTTCCTCAGTGAAGAATTGATTACCGGCAAACTCTAGTGAGCTAGGAAATATAAGCCCGTTTGCTGGGGCGGCTTCCAAAAGTTCTTCAGGATTTACAGGAGGTTGATTAAATGGATCTGTTACGGGCTGACCGACTTCCCGGAAAAAGTCTTCAACTCCTGTAGGTTCATAATAAATGAGTAGCCTCGCCAAATCTGATGTCTGATTTCGGAAGGCGTGCTTGCCATTTTCGGGGCCAAAAATAAGCGTTTCAGGTGGTGTCAGTGCTGTTTGGTCTTCTAATTGAAACTCTAAAGTACCATCCAGCATGAAAAACCACTCAGCTTCATTTTCATGGAAGTGTAATGGAGTACCACCACCAGGGACAACAACCACATCTAATAGGGTGTATTGTTCATTAGTGGTCTCGCCTGTTTCAACAAAGGAAATTCGTCCACCTGCAACCCATGCAGTTTCTAAATCTTGGTAGAATAAAGATGTCGATGATGTATCATCTAACCCAGCTAAATAATCAGTGATAGGCGTGGGAATGGGGCCATTCAAAAAATCATAGATATCAATCGGGCTAGATGTTTCTGTCGAGCTAGATGTTTCTGTTGAGGAATCCTGTTGTTCATGCTCATGGAAATGTAAACCAACGTGAGCTTGTGCGGGGAAACTGATTCCTAAAGCTAATAGAAATGAGCTAGCGACGTAAAATGCGGTAGACTTAGTTTTTGTATTCATCAATAAAAATAGTTGCTGGTGATCCACACTATAACGAAGTCAGAAGTTAACCCACCCCCGCCCCTCCCAGGAGGGGAAGTAGGGGATTTAAGCCTCGCTCCAAAAATATTTCGCCTTAAAAGGCGGGGTTTTAGACCCAATTATTTTGATAAAGTGTGTTTTAGTGTTGGGAGGAAAGCAACCAGCATATAAATTACTTTCCCCTAAAATTTGAGAACAAACTTAATTGATCCCCCGAAGTGCACCATTAAACTTTTTATTTTTACATCTAGTAGTCAACTCAGAAGTATCAAATTAACATTTGAAATCTCCTATTACTAGGGTAATGTTCGCCTAAGCTACGTTAACGGTCGGTAACTTCCAAATAGTACTTCCAATACAAAAATAGGATGTTTAGCTATCTAGTTCTAGACCTTGGAACTGGCGAGGTATCCCAAGGTAGGTTCTTTAACGCTTACCGTTAACGTAGTGCGCAAAGCACTTAGCCGGGTCAACTCCGGGACAAGCCCACACTATACTCGTAGGTTAGTGTTTGGGTCATTGACGGGTATACCTAGTAATAGTCTGAAATTCCCTGGTTTGCCAAGGAATCTCGAAAATTATACAATACCAACGTAGTTCCGGGCGAAATTTTTAGCAAAAGTTAATGAAGTTGTCAGTTGAGAAAGTTTGGATTCACTTAACTTGCGTCGAAAACGCACATCTTCTAAATCCTCTCCTTCCGGTGAGTGCAACATGGTCAACAAGCTGTAAGAGAATTCTTGAGCACGCCAGATGTAGGGCAAGCGAATTTCGGAGTAGCGGTTTAGATAAGAAAGATCATGGTTTTCAAGATAGTAGCTAATCAATGTCTCTGCTAAAACTCCCGCATCTTGCACCGCTAAGTTTAAACCTTTTCCACCCATTGGGGTAATAATATGAGCGGCATCTCCAGCTAATAATAATCGCTGATAAATCATGGGTTCCATCACATAATTCCGTAGCTCCATAATACGCTTTTGAAAGATTTCACCTTCATTTAACGGACATCCTTCTTTAGCAAGCCGCTGGCGTAAATTAGCCCAGATGCGTTCATCTGACCAATCTTCTAAAGTATCGGTGCTGGGAATTTGAAGGTAATAGCGAGAAATCTTGCTATTGCGAAGCATATGAGCCGCAAAACCATCTGGATGTACACCATAAAGAGTATGCTGGGCTGAAGGGGGAGCGTAGGCTAAAATTGCTAACCAGCGATAGTTGTATTGTTTGCTGTAAATCTCTACCGCTTCAGAGGGAACAGATTGACGAGCTAACCCATGATAACCATCACATCCAGCTACAAAATCCGCTTGAATCGTTACAGTTTTTTGACTATCTAAATCATAACATTCAACTTCGACTTTGTCATCACTTTGAACAATCTTTTTTCCTTCATGATGAAAAAGTAACTTACCACCATCCTTGATATATTTTTCTATCAAATCATCGTTGAGATCGCTTTGAGGATAAACATGATGAACATCTCCTCCACTTAAGCTTCCATATTCAAAAGTTAGGCTTTTATCGGGATAGCGAAACTCACAACAACCGTGAGTATAAGCATTTTTCAGCAGGGTATCCGCCAGGTCATTTTTTCTGAGAATTTCAACCGTTGTACTTTCAATAACTCCGGCTCGTCCTCTGGCATAAATTTCTTCACGATTGTATTTATCAATGATAATACAGTCTATCCCGTTTCTCAGCAGAATACTTCCCAGAACAATACCAGCAGGGCCAGAACCAAGAATACAGACCGATGTTTGTAACTGTGTATAATTTTTCATCGTCAACTCCTTAAAATTATCATTTTTTTTGAGGTAAAGGTGAGTTCAATACCTACCTTATTCGTCAGTTTACAGCTCTTTTGAGGACAGTGAGGTACACTTATAGAACCCATTTGGGATCTATTGAAAAATAGAGGAGGAGTAGGGGAGTAGGGGAGTAGGGGAGTAGGGAGCATTTTTCTACCTACTTGGTAGCGTACCAAGTGCGACTAACCATCGCGGGGTCGCATCCGCTTTTTCCGCTATTCTAGTTCCTGAATTTCCACTGGCTCGCTCAGACTGAGAACCACAGCCAAAAGTACATACCGCGTGCAAAGATACCAAATGGGTTCTATAGAACTATTCTTATATTTCCTATTCCCTGTTCCCTATTCCCTGTTCCCTAGAGCAATAAAACTTTGTACCTCATCAACTAGAAAACTGCTGTAAGTGAATCATTAAACCATTACAAGCTCCTGAAAAACTGAAGGGAAATGAATTTTTTGTCGCAGCTGTTGAGTCATTGGATGTAAGTCACGGGGTTGAGTTCTGGGGCGGAATAATCCATCCTTTTCCCATCGGTGTTCATTGAGGCTAATTGCCCAAGAATTTAACCAGGCAGATTCCGGAAAATCGGCTAATTTTTCAGGCATTGTATCTTCAAGAGCCATGCGAAAAATAACCTGAGCAAGTTCCTCAAACATTTCTAAACTAGCAATATGATCGTCGATGAGTTGTTGCTCCGTTTTATTGGATTGTAAATTTCGCGATCGCAATTGCTTGATGAAATCCATTTCTAAGTAATCAATATACTCATAAGTCCCCCGATTTTGCGAGCGTTCTGCCCAGTCTATAAACAACTTTTGCATCCTGTGAGCTAATAGAAAAAATTGACCTGAACCTTGACGAATTTTTGCCCGTTTTTCAGAGTCAAGGAAAATCGAATTAAACATCAGAGGCGCACTAAAGGCCCAGCCGGATAGGGTATCCCAAATCACCTTAATTGCCATTACCAAATCTTTATCAAAGCAGGAGTAAACCTTATGAATATTATCTTTTACCCCTTCAGCATAGGTGAGCAAAAAGCGATTTGCTTCCGCCACTATTTCTGAAGTCAACTTATCTTGCAAATCCGCTTCAATCATCTGAGTGACGAGAGAATTTCCAAATCCAATTAGGTCAGTACCAGGAGAATAAAAGGGATCGGGAAATACCCCAGCTTCACCAACACAAGCCCAACGATTATTTGAGAAAATTTGCTTAGAGGAATAGCTATAGTGAGGCATCTTCATAAATTTTTGAGTTGAAATCCCTTGAAGATGATTAGCTAAAGTAGGTTCATAGGTTTGGAGCCAATTAAATGTTTTTTCCTCAGTGTTATGTTCTCCGAAAGGATGAACTGTTTCATCAGTGACAATCCCAATACTGGTATAGTTATTGGGGAGCGGAATCATCCAAATCCAGTAGCCTTTTCCACACAAGTGATTGGTTGAATAATATCGTTGATTTCCAGGGACACGCTCATGCCAGCTTTGGTTACTTTTGGGAACAAAATCACTGATATCAACCCTTTCATTGACCCAGAACCAAACCGCACTATGTTTAGAACTATTTCGTTGAGCTAAACCCAGTTTTTTCTGCAAAAATCTACGACGACCCATCGCATCAATAACCCATTTAGCTTGAATGGTATTCTTTTGCTTCGTGTCATCTTGAGTGTAAACAATTTCATGGAAGTCTTGATTATTTTCAGATAGGATCATATCAAGAACCTTGCAATTTTCTAAAAATTCAATTCCTGCTTCGATGTTTAAGTTTCGCAGATCATTTTCAAACTTACCTCGGTCAATTTGATAGGAGGAAGGAGAATGAAATTTAGATAGTCCGAGTTCAGGACGTTCTTCAAATTTACCTTGAGCATCACCTAAGAAGAAACGCAGTCCCAACTTTGGCATATGATTCAGTTTGAAATAACCATCACCAAATTGGAGTGTTTCAGCCAGATAATAGGAACCCACTTCAACCGTTGATTCTCCAACTTTAAAAGCACCTTCAGGTAGAGGTCGAGCCAAACGATCTAGGACAATAATAGAAAGATCGGGCATTGTTAACTTCAACTGTCTAGCTAAAGTAGAACCCGCTAAACCACCACCGCAAATTGCTACATCATAAGTCATTGTATTCATTGTGAAATCTCCAGAAAAGAGGGAACAGGGAACAGCGGTGCGACCCCGCGTCGGCGACAGACGCAAGGGAACGCGCACCAAGAGAGGGAACAGGGAACAGGGAAGAATAATTGATAATTTATGGATAAGAATTGATTTGATTTTTGATTTTTGGAGATATCTATTGTGAAATCTCCTGCTGTATTGAGAGTAAACATTATTTCGGTTAACATTAATTCAAGGAAAAGTGATACTAACCTAAGCAAGTCTTTAAAATCTCAGCTAAGACCTGTACATTTGGTCGATCAAAAATTGAATAATGGTCTCCCGGTACATCGTAAATTTCTAATTTATCCCTAGAAAAATTACTCCAACCATGTTCAGGATTACGAGTTTCCCAATCTGCTTGATTCGGTAAATAAAACTTGTTGAATTTAGCAGATTTTTTAGCCCGAAACAGGGTAATTTTACCGGAATAAACCTGTGGTGAATAAGTCCACTTTGCCTGCATATTCGCCTCAGCTACGATCGCACGACTGAGATGATGAGGTAGAGGTTTTCCTAAACGTAGATAAAGCTGGCAAAGGATGGCTTGCAGTTGGCGTTGAGTAACCTCTTTGAGTTCCTCAAATAGTGACTTGGATAGTCCCAATTGGGATAAGTATTTGAAGTAGTGTTGGTTTCGGAATACAAGGCGAGGAAAAGCACTTTTATTGAAAGTGTCAAACATCACCAGTAATGCCACCTTTTCTCCTTGCTGTTGAAGTTGTTGTGCCATCTCAAAAGCAATGGTACCTCCCATAGAGTTTCCTCCGATAAAATAGGGGCCATGGGCTTGAACACTGCGAATTTCTTGAAGATAATTAGCCGCCATTGCTTCGATTGTAAAGTCAGGCATTTGTTTGCCATCTAACCCTTTAGCTTGCAATCCATAAAACGGTTGCTCTGAACCTAGAGATTTGGCTAATTCTCGTAAGTTCAATACATTTCCTTGTTGTCCATGAATGCAGAAGAAAGGTGGTTTAGAACCACGAGGTTGAAGTGGAACTAATGAAGACCAAGGGAGAGAAGATTCATTTTCAGCAATAATTTCGGCTAGTTGTTCAATGGTTGGAGATTTTAGTAGTGTTGCCAAGGGTAAAGTTTTACCGAAGGTTTGTTCTATTTGAGTAAACAAACTCATCGCCATTAAGGACTGTCCACCTAAATCAAAGAAGTTATCTCGAATTCCAATGGATTCAATTCCTAATACTTTACTCCATAATTGAACGAGTTTGAGTTCAGTTGAATTGCGGGGTGCAAGATAAGCAGGTTTAGAAGAATTACTGGATGGATTGAATGTAGATTGATTAGCTCGTTTTTCCTCTAATTGTTGCTGTTCAGTTGCGCTCAAAGGGAGTACATCCAAGATAGACTGCTCTGGATTGATTAAAATGTTTTCCAGAATAGTACGATAATGCTCCTGCATTTGAGCAATGGTTGCTTCCTCAAATAAATCAGCATTGTATTTGAAGATAGCAGCAAAAGTATCACCTTCTGGAATCAGATAGAGATAGAGGTCAAAATCCGCTGTTCCGCTATCAAGATTAAAGGTTTCGACATTTAAATCGGGTAAGTTTAAGGTATGAATTGTTGTATTTTGCAGTGCAAACATCACCTTAGATAGAGGAGTTTGCAGTAAATTTAGAGCGTTAATAATTTCTTGAATGGGTAAATCTTGATAAGCGTAACCTCCGGAAACAACCTGACGAACTTGACTCAAAAACTCCCCAAACGTTTGATTTATGTTCAACTGTGTCCGTAGAATCAGTAAGTTCGCAAAGTAACCGATTAATCCCTTTGTTTCTTTCCGACTCCGATTCGCAATTGGACTACATACAAAAAAATCGTCTTGGTCAGAGTAGCGATATAATAGCACCTTAAATGCAGCTAATAACGTTGCAAATAACGTTGCTCCTTGTTTTCGACTGAAGCTTTTAAGTTGAGTCGTGAGTTCAACAGAAAGTAACTGTTTATTGTAGGCACTAGAATGGGTAGGATTAGTCGGATAAGGATGGTCAGTTGGCAGCTTTAAGGCTTGTAAATTATCGCCAAGTTGTTGCTTCCAATAGTTTAGCAAAGTCTCTTTAAACTCACCTTGAATACATTGACGTTGCCAAACCGAAAAGTCCGCATACTGCACTGGAAGTTCTGGTAGTGGTGAAGATTGACCGAGAGAAAATGCTTCGTAGAGTGTTGCTAACTCCTGAAATAAAACTCCTTTTGACCAAGCATCGACGATAATATGGTGAACATTCAGTAACAGAAAATAATCCTGTTCATCAAGTTTAAAAAGTGTTCCTCGAAACAGAGGTAGTTGAGTCAATTCAATCGGTTGCTCAATATCTCCTTTCACTAATTCCATTACCTTATTTTCCCGTTGTTTTTGAGGGAAGTTCTGTACATTAACTACAGATAAACGAAAGGAGAAAGAGGAGTGAATGACTTGAGTTGGTTGACCTTCAACTAAGATAAAAGTCGTCCGTAAAGCCTCGTGACGTTGAATAAGTTCATTCAGACTTTGCTCTAAAGCTAATGGATTAAGTGAACCGGAAATGCGAAACCCAAACGGCATATTATAAGCAGCAGCTTTACTTGGTTCCAACTGTTGTAAAAACCATAATCGCTCTTGAGGAAAAGACAGAGGAAGTGGATTTTCTCGGGAAACAGAGACTAAGGGTGGAGCTTGATTTTGTAAGCTAATGACCGTTCTCATTGCTTCCCATAGCTCCTTTTTAGCAGCCACTGATTGAGTTGAGTTCTTGGTAACTGGAGAAGTTTTTTGTTGTTTTTTGTTTAATGTTTCGAGTGACATATTATATCATGTCTGGTTGAATAATTACACTTTGGAGGAAGGAAGGCAGAAAGCAGGAGGCAGAAGGGAAGAAAGCTATGGGTAGGGTGTGTTAGCGGTAGCGTAACTGAGCGAAACCCTAAATAGATTGTTAAAATTTAACAACTTTTCTTTTCTTCAATCATCTCCACAATTGTTGAGATATTTTGAAAGTTCTCAAAACTAATCTCACTCACATCTAACTCAATTTCAAAAGTCTCTTGCAAGTTAGAAATTAGAGTCATCGTGTTAATTGAATCTAGACCCAAGTTGAAGATATCTACATCGTCTTGCAACTCTTCTAAGGTCACATCGGGTAGAACTTCCAAAACTAACCCTTGAACTTGTTCTTGAATTGTTGTAGTTGTCATCATGGTGTTATGCTCCTTAAAATTTCAGTATTTGGACTGTGATGATATCGGTTTAAACTAATTCCTTTCTCAGAATTTTTCCAAGTGGACTTTTGGGAATCTCTGGGCGGAATTCAATGATTTTTGGAACTTTAAACTCCGCTAGACGCTGCTTACAAAATGAAAGAATCTCTTGGTCGTCAAAATTTTTTCGACTTTTTTTGACAATTACAGCTTTAACCAATTCGCCAGCATAAGACCCTTTTACACCAACAACAACAGCTTCTTTAATGTGAGGATGATTCATCAAAATATCTTCTACTTCTATCGGGTCTACTTTGCGACCTCCGGTATCAATGAGCAGCTTTTTGCGACCAGTAATATACACTCGACCCCACTCATCTTTTTTCCCTAAATCACCTGTATAGAAACATCCTTCCTTAAAGACTTGTTGATTCAGTTCTGGCTGATTAATATAACCTTGAGTTAGAGAGCGACTTTTGATCACAACTTCTCCACTCATTCCCATGGGTTGCTCATTCCCACTTTCATTAACAATTTTGAGTTCAACATTATTGAGTGGAAACCCAACAGAGTGATAGATTTTGTTGATGTCTTCCTCTAAATTAATTGCTACAGAGCCAGCCTCAGTACAGCCGTAAAGCTGTCGAATAGGAATCTTAAATCGCTGCCAAAACTTATCGAAAATGTCTTTGGATAAAAAGTTTCCGGCTGAAAAGCATAATCTCAAACTAGATAGGTTCACCGAGGTTTTTGTTCTAGCTTCTGCTAAAGCATTGAAGATATAAGGTACTGCCGGAAAGATGGTAATCTTCTCCGTTTTAATCAGTTCAAAAATTCGGGGGCACCGGAAGACAAAGGGAACCTCAACAGGTGTACCATCCTTCTGCAAAACCTGTTCTAAAATAACTAAGGTTGCACCATTACAAGTTGCTGCGAGGAGACAATTTCCTAACCCATGAGCATGATACATCGGAACTGCACAAAGAATATTGTCAGAGGGCTGAATTTTGGTGGTTTCTGCGAAGTTTTTTACCTCATGGCAAAGACTCGCCTGGGTGCGTGCAATTCGTTTTGGTTTCCCCGTTGAACCGGATGAATATTGATACAGAAGATCAGAAGAAAGAGCTTTTTCTGAATAGTCTTGATGTTGAAATTTTCCTGGCAGAATTAGATGGTATATATAGTGGCTTTCGGGATAAACACCATCCACAACAATCAACTCAATTTTTCGGTCAATATTTGCAATAAGATCCTGACAAATTTTGGCACGTTTGAGGTCAGTAATTACTGCTTTTGCCTTGCTATCCCTGAGACAATAACTCAGTTCTTCGGCTTTGAATAAATGATTGAGAGGCAGAACAATTCCCTGTAACTGAGCAACTGCATAGAAGCTATAAACAAACTCAGGACAGTTGGGTAAAACGAAAGCGACACAATCACCTTTGCCGATTTCTAGAGAACTTAATCCCTCACTTAATCCTTGAACTTTGAAGTTAAGTTGCTCATAACTAATTCGGGACTCATTATAGACAATTGCTGTATGTTTGGGAAAGGAATGAGCCGCTTCTTTCAACTGTTTAATAATCATAATTTTACCTCTATTGTGCCACTTGAACAACCGATGCTATTAGACATCTCCTCCAAAAGAGGGAGTAGGGAGTAGTGGGAAAGAATTGATAATTTCTTTACGATAGTTGATTTTCTTTTTTATTATTGGAGATGTCTATTAGAAATTTCGCCTAAAACTATTTTCCGGAAACTTCTCTGTAATCATCATGGTGTACTGATGATTGGAGATGACGCAGTAGCTTCTATACAGCAGATTGTCTTTGGGTTGAATCTGGAAATAATTTGCTAAATCCCCTGCATGTTCTTTGCCAAGTTCGACATTTTCTTTGAAGATTTCCACTTTGTTCTCGATCCAGAGTTTCCCAATGGGAGTTTTGGTCTGTAACAGTTGGTTTCGCATTTTTTCATTCAGTCTGTCGAGAACTAAAATTGAATCCGCATAGACATAGTTGCGGTCACTCATCTTACCTTGAAGTAACACTTTGCGAGCGATAACTTCTGTGCCTTTTTTGAGGTTCATCGGCACGATGTCTTCTTCAAGTTGAATCTTGTCTTCAAACAGCTTTTTGATTTTGATTGCTTCCCCCGAGTAAGCTTCAATCATATCTGTAACAGTGCCGTTTGTTGTGAGTAATATTCGCTGAAATGGGCTGAGTAATACAGGTTCGATGTAATTCCGCTTTCGCGGAAAGTGTTGGGAAAAAATTGGTCTTAAGACTAGGGTTTGAGCGTTCATATGCATTATTTTTCTAGAATTGGCTAAAAAGACATGTTTGATCAGATATTGTGAGTTGAATCAATCTAAGTTAGCCTTCAATTTTTCCTTCAACTCACAACAAAATTTAAACAATGGCACTTAATTTTTTGGTAGCTTGAGGGAATGAAGGAGTGAGGGCTAACTTTTCTGGCCAACGACCTACTGTTTCACCAATAACTGCCATTTCTTGCATCAGTTCTTGATAGCGATGAGGCGTCAAGGATTGAGGACCATCAGACAGAGCTTGGGAAGGGTTGGGATGAACTTCTATCATCAGAGCATCAGCTCCTGCTGCAATTGAAGCCATTGCCATTGCCGGGACGTATTCGGCTTTACCTGTCCCGTGGCTGGGGTCAATCATAATGGGAAGGTGAGTCAGTGTACGCAAGACAGGAATCACGGATAAATCGAGGGTATTCCGGGTATATTTGCGGTCATGGGTGCGAATTCCCCGTTCACACAAAATAACATTGGGATTTCCCGCTGCTAAAATATATTCAGCCGCCATTAACCATTCCTCAATGGTTGCAGACATTCCCCGCTTCAGCAGAACCGGTTTCTCTTGAGCACCAACTTTTTTTAATAGAGAAAAGTTCTGCATATTACGAGCACCAACTTGGAGAATATCTGCAACAGCTGTTATCTTTTCAATGTCGGCTGCATCCATTACCTCGGTGATAATTCCCAAGCCTGTTTTTTGACGTGCAATGGCTAGCAATTCCAAACCACTCTCACCATGTCCTTGAAAAGCATAAGGAGAAGTCCGAGGTTTGTAAGCTCCACCACGTAGGAAATGAGCACCTGCTGCTTTAACTTGTTGGGCGGTTTCGACAATCATCTGTTCATTTTCAACCGAACAAGGACCGGCAGTTTGAACGATGGGATTGTGTTCGCCAAAAGCAACAGAACCGTTCGGTGTTTCAACAATAATTTCACTGGGTTCACCATGTCGGAAGTCTCGACTTGCCCGTTTAAAGGGATGTTCAACTCGTGAGACTTTTTCAATAAAAGGACTGACAGCCTGAATTTTTAAGGGATCGAGTTCAGCCGTTTCACCGACTAAACCAATCACCACTCGGTGTTTGCCGATGATTTTTTCGACGCTGACTTTGTATTGGGACAGTTCGTCTTGAATGTGTTCAATTTCGACTGTCGGAGTGGCTGCTTTGAGGACAATTATCATGCTTTATTTTCTTTGAGATTGGGTTTGCTAAACAGAATGATGGAGAAAGGTTTGAGAAAGCAGATGTGGGTTAAACTAACATCTCTATTTCTGTCCCTGCCACCAGTTCTATTTCTATATCTGTAAATGGCTTAAAACTAGAGAAACTGTAATAACGAATTTACGTCATTTCAGCTAGTATTAATCTCAGGAATCAAGTTGTTTCCTGTAACTGTAAAGATGCGTATATCTGGTCTAAGTTAGGTTATGCATTTTTGAGAAGTTGCCTGAAAACTAGAGAAACTATAATTAAGTGCCAAGTTTTCTGCATTTACTAAGCTGAAAACGAATTTACGTCATTTGAGCTAGTATTAATCTCAGGAATTAAGTTGTTTCCTGTAACTGTAAAGATGCGTATATCTGGTCTAAGTTAGGTTATGCATTTTTGAGAAGTTGCCTGAAAACTAGAGAAACTATAATTAAGTGCCAAGTTTTCTGCATTTACTAAGCTGAAAACGAATTTACGTCATTTGAGCTAGTATTAATCTCAGGAATTAAGTTGTTTCCTGTAACTGTAAAGATGCGTATATCTGGTCTAAGTTAGGTTATGCATTTTTGAGAAGTTGCCTGAAAACTAGAGAAACTATAATTAAGTGCCAAGTTTTCTGCATTTACTAAGCTGAAAACGAATTTACGTCATTTGAGCTAGTATTAATCTCAGGAATTAAGTTGTTTCCTGTAACTGTAAAGATGCGTATATCTGGTCTAAGTTAGGTTATGCATTTTTGAGAAGTTGCCTGAAAACTAGAGAAACTATAATTAAGTGCCAAGTTTTCTGCATTTACTAAGCTGAAAACGAATTTACGTCATTTGAGCTAGTATTAATCTCAGGAATTAAGTTGTTTCCTGTAACTGTAAATATGCGTTATATCTGGTCTAAATTAGGTTATGCAGAGAGTGAAAAAAATCGGGGGAGCATTGACTTAATCAAAGAATAACGATTTAATACGTTAAAAAGTGGCTCTATTAGACAGTCTGGGTTCACTCATACATGAAATCCATCAGAACCAAACTCAAATTAAATAATAAGCAAAAAACTCTGATGGCTCAACACGCGGGTTATAGCAGATGGTGTTATAATTGGGGGTTAAGTTTGTGGAATGCGGCTTACAGGGATGGTTATAAACCTAATGCCCGTAAACTCAGAAAGGTTTTTACTAATCAAACAAAACCTCTTGATCCCTGGATGAAAAGCTGATCATCTAAAGTTTATCAATACGCTTTTCCTACGGAATGCTGCGCAAACATCAGTTTAGGTGAAGCGTTTAAAAGATTCTTTTCCTGCGGAATGCTTCCCTACGGGATGCTACGCAAACGCAAACAAGGATTGAGTAAATATCCAAGGTTTAAGAAAAAAGGTAAACATGATAGTTTTCCAACGGAATGCTACGCAAACACAATTGATAATTGTGGAAAGCTAATAGAATGAAACGGATGGAACCATAAATTACCTTTTATTAGTATTGTCAAAACTTACGAACCTATTGAGGCAACAACTCAAAAAATAACTATTAGTAGACAGGTGTCAGATTGGTATCTTAGCTGTAGCTATGAATTTACTCCAAAATTAACACAAAAAACTACTGACGCGTCAAGCTGAAAATAATGTATTAAATTTTTTAGTAGGCGTTGCTGAATTAGGGGATGAATATTAAGTGGGGTGGGATCCTGCCCGTCCGAAAATATAAGGAACGGGCAAGATACCCATTCCACAGAACTATTAAAATCATCCCGCATTTATGCAAAGCCAATTTTTTAGTATAATTCTTACTATGACTAAGGTTTGGATAATTTTCCTAAAACACTATTTCAAGCTTGACGCGCTACTAGGAGGGGTTATATCATGTCCGGATAATCAGTTATAAAAAAACCTTCTCCCTTTTAACTTTTCTTTCCCTTCTGCATTCTGCCTTCTGCCTTCTACCCTCTGCCTTCCCTCCTCCAAGGCGTTGCACAGCGACGAATGATTTGAGATTTTTGATTGAATTGGATTGTGGATTAATCAATTGCTAGAATGATTAATTAATGGTTATTTTTAGTCAAAGTCTAAACTAATTTTTGGCAATATCATTCCAGAATGTGCAACCCCCCTCCAAAGTATCACTATTCAAGCGGACATGATATTAGGGATGGGTCTCCATCTCCCACACTCAAGAAAACATAGAAAAATTTTTGAGATTTGGTATTACTCTCAGCGCTTCCCTACTCTTTGAATAACCAGTATTTAACCGGACATAATATTTTTCCTAAAAAGACTATTTTTTGTTCGATTTATTTGTTAATATTTAGGATAGTATTCAGCTATTATGGCTGAACCTTGCTCAAAATATTTAATTCATTATGGGTTAACAATCGTGGGATTCAAAATTGGTTTGTTGGGATTAGGTACAGTCGGTATAGGGACAGCAAAAATTTTGCTATCCCCAGAAGGTCGTCATCCTTTAATTCAGGAACTGGAAATACATCGAGTGGGAGTGCGCGATATCTCCAAAACCAGAGATATTAATCTACCTTCAGATATTTTAACAACAGATTTAGAAGCGATCGCTACTGACCCACAGATAGATATTATAGTAGAACTGATTGGTGGGTTGGAACCCGCAAGAAGCCTAATCCTCAAAGCTATTGCCCATGGCAAACACGTCGTCACCGCCAACAAAGCTGTTATCTCTCGCTATGGTCCAGAAATTTTTGAAGCAGCGAATGAAAAAGGTGTTTATGTCATGTTAGAAGCAGCAGTGGGTGGCGGTATCCCTGTTATTCAACCCCTCAAAGAATCTTTGGGAGTTAATCGCATTCATTCGGTTATCGGTATCATTAACGGGACAACTAATTACATCCTCACCAGAATGCAAAAAGAGGGAGCAGACTTTGCAGATGTTCTTGCCGATGCTCAAAATTTAGGTTATGCAGAAGCTGATCCCACTGCAGATGTAGATGGGTTAGATGCCAAAGATAAAATCGCGATTTTAGCTTCTCTCGCTTTTGGCGGTTTAATTAAATTAGAAGATATTCATTGTGAAGGTATTCGTCAAGTAACGGCAGCTGATATTGCTTATGCTGACAGACTAGACTTTGTCATCAAATTATTAGCGGTCGCTAAATGCGACCCCAACAGTATTAACTCCACCACAGACAAACTCCAACTGAGAGTACATCCTACCCTTGTGCCAAAAACTCACCCCCTCGCAAGTATTAATGATGTTTATAACGCTATTCTGGTAGAAGGAGAACCCATTGGACAAGTAATGTTTTTCGGGCCGGGTGCAGGTTCAGGTCCCACAGCAAGTGCAGTTGTTTCCGACATTATGAGTATCGCTGCCATCCTCAAAACAGAAACTGAACCTATTGCTCACCCATTGTTAAGTTGTACTCATCAACATTATTGTGAAACAGCATCAATGGCAGAACTTGTTACCAGATTTTATGCCCGCTTCCTAACAAAAGACCACCCTGGTGTTATTGGTAAACTGGGTACTTGTTTTGGCAGTCATGATGTCAGTTTAGAATCTGTAGTGCAAACAGGAGTACATGATCGACTTGCAGAAATAGTGGTTGTCACCCATGATGTAAAAGAAGGTAACTTCCGGCAAGCATTAGAGGAAATTCAATCATTAGATGTTATTGATAGTATTCCTAGTGTATTGAGGGTGTTGTAGAAATAAAAAAAATCCGATGGCAATTAAACATCAACGCCCGAAAAAATTAACTTCAACAGGACTCACGCATAACCACCATTTGTAGGGGGCTAACGACCGTTAACCCCCTACAAATAGTGTATAATTTCGTATGCGTGCGGGCTTTGTTGCACAAATAGAGCAAATAGGGTAAAAATAACAGTGCGTGGTACAACAAACCGAAACTAAGATTAGATATGAGTAATATAGAATCCGGTTAATTAGACATTGCAAGTAACGTACGATAAATTGCTTAAAAAAATAGTCAAATTATTAAAAAAAAGACAATCTTTATCTTTATTTTGTCTTTGTCAAGGAAATATTGCTTAGGGTGAGAATCCCCATGTAATTTTCCTCCTGTCTCCTGTCTCCTGTCTCCTGTCTCCTTCTTCAAATCTGTCGGATGAAAGGTATGATTCGTTAGCTACCACAGTCCATTAGGAGTAAAATTTAATAGCAATTTTACTCCTAATGGACAGTAGTTTTAAGAGGCATTAGTCGAACAGTGAATTTGGCCTATAATACGGTAGATTAGTTTAGTGAGAGCTGCCTCTCAAAAAGCGAGTGCCTAATTCTTGGGCCTCCCCAGAATGTAAGACCCACTCAAGACACAAAAAAACTCTCTCATACCAGAATATTTAATCAAGAATAAGCGATGGCAAACTTCAAAAATTTGTCTACTTGACTAAAATAAGAAAAAATTATATAATTTTACACTAAATATTTATAGTAATGTTGAAAAGCTTTCTATAACTCGACCGTTAATACAAAGTCATTAACTCCACTCTCTCAAATGTCACGACAATCTTCCGAAGCACCTTTACTAGATATTACTGTCGAAGAACTAGCAGACCGGTTAACAGATGGTATTCCTGAAAATTTACAATTAGTTGATGTTCGGGAAGATCAAGAAGTAGAAATAGCTTCTATCAAAGGTTTTAAAGTTTTATCTTTAAGTAAATTTTCTGAATGGTCAGACCAAATTCATGTCCATTTAGACCATGAGAAAGAAACTCTAGTCTTGTGTCATCATGGTATACGTTCAGCTCAAATGTGCCAATGGTTGAAGAGTCAGGGTTTTACAAATGTGAAAAATATTATTGGTGGTATTGATGCCTACTCAATGGTAGTAGATCAAAGTATACCTCGCTATTAGTCAGAATTCGGAACTTTTCGTTTCCGGCAAACTTTAGTTACCTAAGAGCTGATTTATCATTTTCTTTGTGGGTTTAATACCCCACCGTCAACGGGGGTGTTCAAAATTACTTGGGGGAGCGAATCCCCATGTAATTTTCCTCCTGTCTCCTGTCTCCTGTCTCCTGTCTCCTGTCTCCTGTCTCCTGTCTCCTGTCTCCTGTCTCCTTCTTCACAAAGTAAATATTAAGAGGCTGAATTTCTTACAGGAAAAAGGTTTTACCGATTGTCGGCCAGTAAAGTAGAAATTTATGAGACCTAGATAGCATAAGAGTTTTCCTGCGGAATGCTGCGCAAACAGCTCAGTTAATAAATCAGCTCTAACATAAAATAAAATATTGCAAATTTTATATTTGCTACGGTTGGAAGATTTTAGATCAAATCCCCTCGGGTTCAGTATAAAAAAAATGTTCCATTTTCAGCCATTGCCAAATATTTCTTTATTTCCCCACATTCACCTCCTGAGAGGGGTTGGGGGTAGGTCTCCACACTATGAATCTAATTACACCAATTTTACCGGATTTGATATAAAGTTCTCAATTACAGCAGATTTCAGGTAAATGAGATACACATAAGAATGGTAAAGTATTTGTAGTATAGGCATCTTGCCTGCGACTGGTGTACCTTACTAATCTGAAATAGGCTGTATCTTGAGAAGAGAATTTTGATTACGTCTAATTAATGAGACTTGATATTTATTTAGATAAAGAAATATTTTTCGTTGTTGCTTGTTGCCTCACAGGAGTGCGCTACCAGATGCTAGCTTGGTTTGCTCAGATACCCACAGGTGGCGCTTCCTTCCCATCTTTATTGTTGACGCGGAGTTGCACCGCTGTTCCCTGCTATATCTACAAACTAAGATAAATATGAGTAGATAATCACGAAGTATAAGTTATATAAAGAAAAATAACTTTGGTGTTATGATTAACTAACATCATATTTTTTGCTATTGTCTGGCACTTTACCTAATATACTTTCTCTACGTCCATGTCACTGCAAGTTAATCTTAATAATCGTCATCAACATATATTATGGGCAACAGTTCGTCATTATATTGCAACGGCAGAACCAGTTGGCTCCAAATCTCTAGCAGAAGAGTACAATCTCAGTGTTAGTCCAGCGACAATTCGCACTGGGATGAGCTTTCTGGAAAAAATAGGACTTTTATATCAACCTCATACTTCAGCTGGAAGAGTTCCTTCGGACTCAGGATACCGAATATATGTTGACCAATTAATGAAACCTTCAGAAACTCTGGCTTTTGAAGTTGAAGAACTTTTACAAAAACAATTGAATTTGCCAGAAAGTCGCCTAGAGGCCCTACTTCAAGGATCGGCTCAAATTTTGGCTACTCTAAGTGGTTATATTACCCTAGTGACAATGCCCCAAGCTGCTACCGCTAAGTTACGACATCTACAACTGGTACAAGTGGAAGCAGAAAAAATCATGTTAATTGTGGTGACAAATACCTATGAAACTCAGTCTCTGATGATGGACTTGAGAGCTTTAAATCATAAAAAATATGGGAAAAATTTACCAGATAATTCTGTACTGCCTGACCCAGAAGATATTGATAGAGAATTACAAATATTATCAAATTTTTTGAATGGCCAACTACGAGGACGAGCGATAGGGGAATTATCTTCATTAGATTGGACGGAGCTAGACCGGGAGTTTGAGAAGTATGCTGAGTCAATCAAAAATCTGTTGGAAAATTTAGCTCTCCGTTGTCAGACACCAGAGTACACTAGAATTCTGATTAGTGGCATAGCAGAAGTATTGCGTTTACCAGAATTCTCTAAAATGCAACAGGTTCAAACTATTATTCAACTATTAGAAGAAGAACAGGAGCAGTTGTGGCCTTTAATATTTGAAGTTCCCAGTACAGAGAACCAGGTGACAGTAAGAATAGGTTCGGAAAATCCTCTAGAACCCATCCAAGGTTGTGCCCTGATTTCTGCAACTTATGGGAATGGGACCACTCCACTGGGAAGTGTAGGAGTTTTGGGGCCAACGAGAATGGTTTATGAGAATGCGATCGCCATAGTTAAATCTACAGCAGATTTTCTCTCAGAAGCTATTGGAGGAAGTTAGAAGTCAGAAGTCAAAAGTTAGAAGTCAAAAGTTAGGAGTAAGTAGGGAAGAAAGTTTTTTGTTTAGCTGGCGCACAACACACGTTAACGCTACGCGACAGGTGAGGTGCAGCATTCCGTACCGAAAACGTGGAGCGCAGAATTGAGTTCTATCAGTAATTATCCGGACAAGATATCATACCTCAAATCACCAGCGCCATTATTCGTAGCATTCTTTTTTTATTTTTATAATCATGTCCGGATAATAGCACGATAAAAAAACTTTCTCCCTTCTAATATCAAATCCGCTCGGGTTCGGTATAAAAAAAATTTTCATCTTCATCCAATAGCAAATGTTTCGCGCATTCTCTTCCCTCCTGACTCCTGAGTTCCCCTCCTGGGAGGGGGAGGGGCGAGGGGTGGGTTGACTCCTGACTCCTAGATTAACTATCTAATTACACCGATGCTACCGGATTTGATATAACCTTTTCTTTGCTCCTGATTCCTGAGTTCTAAATTTTAACTTCTAATATCATGTTCGGTTGAATACTTATAATATCTGTGGACCAAAGGCAGAAGGCAGAGGGCAGAAGGCAGAAGGCAGAAGGGAAAGAGCAAGGTTAGAAGGCAGAAGGTTTATTATAACTGATTATCCGAACATGATATAACTTCTCACTTTTAACTTTTGACTTTTGACTTTTGACTTCTATAACCAATTCCCTACTAAAACAAAAGTTGACCAAAAGTAGGGATGCTCAAATTCTGAATTTACCTCTCTTATTTGAGCGTCTCGTAAAATTTTTCGTTGCGCTCGACGTAAAGCTTCTGCTTTAGTGATTGTTGAGTCGGTCAACTGTTCATATAAATTTTTCATCAACACAGCAGTTGCTTCATCACTCACATACCACAGACTAGCAATGGTACTTCTTGCTCCTGCTCTGACTGCAACTCCCGCTAACCCCAATGTTGCTCGCTCATCTCCAGTTGCAGTACGACAAGCACTCAATACTAATAATTCTACAGGACGCGTTTGTTGAACGCCAGATTTAATCATACTTCGTAACTCTTCAACATTAATCCTATCATCCCAGGTCAGAATAAATGTATCTTCAACATTAGAACTAAATTCGCCATGGGTTGCAATGTGAATTACTTGGTAAGGAGTATCAGCGACTTCGGTATTAGCTTCATTTTCTGTAAACAACTCATTTAGCAAAATCTCACTAGAAGCTTGAGCTTGAATATCTTTTAACTCTTGTCTCACATTTGGCAGTGGTGGAAAACCTTGACGACTTTCAGTTATTCCCATTCCCAGTACTTCCAGTTTTTTTCGTGCTAGTGGTTTAGGATCGATTAATTCTAGACTAGGAGCGATCGCCACATTATAGTTATCAATTACATATTCTTGAGTATCATCATTATAAAGACTAGCTAAAGGAATACTTCGCAACCTTCCTTCTAATACAAATACTAGAGTTTTTATCTGACTATCTTGCAATAGCTCTTCAGCGGGAGAAATTAGCCATTGATAAATTTCTGCAGCAGGTTCCAAATAGTTTTCAATAAAAATTCGCTTTTGCGGAAATGTGAGAGCTGTTAGCATAGTTTCAATTTTTGAGTCTACTTCCGCTCTTGATATATTAGTGCTGTAATAAACCAAAGGTTTTTCTGGTATGGCTAATATTACTGCCAAGCGATCGCGCAAAATAATTGTATAAAAAATAGCTGCATTTTTATCTACGCGGTCTACTTCTACAGGTTTGGCATCTAAACAAGCATTACGAAAAAAATTATCTAGTTCAGCTAACTGTAAAGCTTCAATTACTTGTCGTGCTTGTTTTAAATTTTTTTGACTAATATCTGTTTTTCCAGGAGTGGCAGGTTCTAAAAGTAACTCTACTAATTCACGATAAATAGGTTCTACACTATCCCTAAAATCAAACTTTAATTCTGAACTAATAGCAACTATATCACTCCGTAAAGCTTGGAGACTTTTTACTGATTGAGAATAAGCTACTATCGCTTCGTTTTTATTTCCTGTAACTGTTAAAATCCGACCTAATTGCCATTCCCACTGATAAACAATATCAGCGGCATTAATACTTTGAGCCAAAATTAAAGCTTTTTCTGTTAACTCTCTAGCCTCATTCCATTGCTGATTATGTTCATATAAAGTTCCCAAAGTTCCTAAACCATAAGATTCTGCCCTTGCATCTTCTAAACTTCTTGCTTGTTGTACCGCTGTCACTAAGTAATCAGCAATTTTTGCTGGTGGATATAATGGTTTATTATTGCCATTTGCTAAGACTTCTTTTCTTAATTCTATTAAATTCTGAGCTAGATTAATTCTGGCATAAATACCTGGTTGAGAAGCAGATAATTGATTTAAAGAATCATCTATATTTGTCACTAATTCTGTAGCAGTTAAATATTGCTTTTGTTCTACAGATAAATTTAACTGATTGAGCATTGCTTGAATTTTAATTTCTACTATCGGTGATTCCTGAATAGCTCGTTGATAGAATAAATTAGCAGCTTGGGGATTATCTAAAAGGATAGATGTATTACCTAAACTAATCAATATTATGGAAATTTCTTCTGTTGCTTGTAAATTTTCTGCTATTACTAAACTAGACTCTAAAACTTTTTGAGATTCTGATAGTTGACCTATTCCTCGAAGCACATCACCCAGACTTTGTAGTGCTTTTGCTTTAATTATTGTATCTGGTTGTTCCTCAAGATTTTGTTTAGCTCTTGTTAACTGTTTAAATGCTTGAGAATATAAACCTAAAGCTTGTAAAGCCTGAGATTGATTAATTCCACTACGAGTAAACCCTAAAGAATCACCAATTTTTTCATAAATTTCACTGGCTTCTTTCCAAGTATCTAAAGCCGCTTCTGATTGACCAATAGATAATTTTAATTGACCTTTGACTTCTAGAACACTAGCTGTAATTTTTTCAGTTTTTTGAATATTTGATATTTGTTGAATTAAATTTAAACAATTATTTAAAGCTGCTTCAGCATCTTGCCATTTTCCTAGTTTGAGATAAACTAAACCTAAATTTCTTAGCGCTCTAATCTGACTATAATTATCTCTTTGAGTAGCATAATTATTAATAGCTGATTCTAACAGAGGTATACTTGCAGAAAAATCTCCTTTTTCAAAAAATTTTTGTGCTTGTAGTTCTAAATTACTCGCTGATGTAGTCAATGCTTGAGTTAGTACATCCCCATTTATTTTACTTTTTTTAACTAGATTATTATTTAGGTAAACTGCCTGAACTTGCTTTACTTGAATACCTAAAATTAAGGCAGAAGGCAGAAGGCAGAAGGCAGAAGAAATAAGAAAGACTTTAAGCATATATTTGCTACAAAATAATTTAGAATTTAGAATTTAGAATTTAGAATTACCTATTCTTATAAAGAATATCATGTTCGGATAATCAGTTACAAATATAGCAATCAGGAATCAGATGTGAGAATTGAGGTTTTCCTTTAAAGCATAGAATATAGCAGTTTTCTTATTCTTATACCAATTTGAAAAAAGAATGCTACAAAAATGTAGACATCGATCGGATATGCTTAAAAATAGCTAGTATAATTTATTAAAGTCTCCAATATTTCACAACTCAAATCATATTGCTATAAAATTTAATAATTGACAGTATCAACAGTACCAAATAAATACTGAAATTATCTTTATTTTTATCCAATATTTCCTCTTTTTCTCCTTTCTTCTCTCCTGACTCCTGACTCCTGACTCCTGACTCCTCACAACAGGTATTTATAAGTATTCAACCGAACATGATATAAGAGGATTTATACCTGAATTTTTCGGTAAAGCATAAAATTTTATGAAAGTATTTTTTGAGGAAAAGTATTATCTTAATTTTTGAGAAAATTAGTATATAGCAAAGAACGAATTGGTGTTTGACTTATGCTGATGATAAACCTTAGACAGAGAAATGTTTTTCCTACTGTTGCTCGTTGCCTGTTGCTTTTTGCCTATTCCCTGTTCCCTGCTATAGTATTTTTTTTCGAGCAAAATATAATCAATTATCTAATATTATATTTTTTATAGCTTAAAAATTTGTGAACATTTAATTAATTAATAAATAATTATGGCTTACTGATAAAATATCAAACCATTGACAAGTAAAGGTTTGAGTATTCTTTAATTCCCAAAAAGTGCACTGGTTTTAATCTAAAACCCTCAAAAAGTTAACATAAAAGGCAAACTAAGGAAAGAACAATCTTGGGACAATTCTTACTCCTACCTCCTCGCTCATTTCCCGTTTCTCCTGTCTCCTGTCTCCTGTCTCCTACCTCTACCAAAAGACTTTACCATGCGCAAACCCTAATTAGAAAGCTCTGTATTTCAGATAAAAATATATCCCTTCTTCCTGTAATGAATCTCCATTTGTCTCTATATCTACAAAAGGAATTCCCCAATCTAATTGAGCCGAAAAACGAGTTCCTACTTGAATTCTTAAACCCACACCTACAGAAGATAAAGTTTCCTCTACCAATTCAACTTCATTACTATTCCAAACAGTACCAAAATCAACAAAAGGAGTTAATTGTAAAGTAGCATCCCACTCTCGCACCCGGAGAATAGGAAACCGAAACTCACTAGAAATAAACAAACCATTATCACCAAGTAAAGCATCTTGACGATATCCTCTCACACTTAACCCACCTCCCAAACTAAACTGTTCTTGGGGAAACAAACTTCTAGGTGCTAATTGAATATCTGACCTAACTAAAAAAACTGTATCTGGTGCAAATAAACGTAAATATTGTGCTTGTCCCCGCCAAGAAAAATATCTCCCATCTGGAGCATTACTATTAACAGTAGCATCAAAAGCATTTATTCCTAGAGAAAATTCTGACCGTCCCACAAACACATCATTAGTACTCCTAGAAGTATATTCCTGAAAAAAACGAACTGAAGAAATTCTAATCTCCCCATCATTTGTATCGGGAAAAGAGTCACCGGAAAGAGTAGTTTTTGATTCTTCTACAGAACCCGTTAAACCCAGAGCAATTTCTTTACTAAGAGTTTGATAAATAGGTTGGCGAAAACTCATCTCATAAGTACGAGAATTTGTTTCAATATCTAGTTCATTAAAAGGATCTTCAATAATTTCACTACTGGTGCGACGATGACGTAAACTAATAGTCCCATTTTTAGAATTAATGGGGATAGTATAACTAAAGTCATCAAGAGTATCACTACCATCTGTATTGTAATAAGTCGCATTCAGGCGATCGCCAAACCCAGTCAAATTACTATGAAAAATTTGAACTTGACGACGAACAGTACCCACACTAGGAGAACGTAAATTATCAGCAGAAAGTTGAGCAAAAAAAGCAGGTGCTTCTTCCACCTCAACCTCTAACCTACTCAAACCAGGACGAGAACCTGCTGTTAAATTAGCAGATAATCTCTCAACTAAAGGGTCAAGCTGAAGTAACTGTAAAGATTGAAATAAATCATCTTGATTTAAAGGAGTTTTAATACCAGATTCAATTCGACTACGAATATAACCAGAATTAAGTCGTTTTAACCCCGAAATTTCAATTACTTCAACTATCCCTTCTATCACTTCTATTGTAACTGTACCATCTTGCAAAGTTTGTGGGGGAATAAATGCCCCAGAAGTAACATATCCTCGATCGAAATATAGCTGAGTTACTGCTGTTTGTGCTTCTAGTAATTCGGCAAAAGAAATAGGACGATCTGTAAAAGGTTCAAGAATTTCCGCCAATTCTGTAGAACTAAAAACCGTACTACCAACAACTACAAATTGGGTTACTGTAATTTGACCTGGAATTTGCAGAGGAGGTGACTGGGGAGATAGAGATGGTACTGGTGGAGGTTGGAGCAAATCATCTGGTGGAGGTAATGGTTCTACATCTGGTATGGGTTGAGGGTTAGGGTTAACTGGCCTGGGAGTTGTTTGAGCAGTGGCAGGTTCAGAAGCAGAAACATAAGACAAAGAAATAAGAATTATTATCCAGACAATCATAACTTTTTTTCGAGGTTGAGGTCCTGCCTAAGCAAATAATAAAATTTGGTCATCGAAATAATAAATTTTTTTTTATAGTGTCCTTTCATGGCTTAGTGTTAAGACCCAACTTGAAGAAGGAGACAGGAGACAGCTATACTGGAGACAGGAGGAAAATTACATGGGGATTCGCTCCCCCAAGTAATGCGTGAACACCCCCGTTGACGGTGGGGTATTAAACCCACAAAGAAAATGATA